>CAZGSN010000671.1:0-2076 GCA_964528465.1 uncultured Binatia bacterium (SeqCode) | reverse complement strand
GCCGCACGACACCAGCATCACCATTGTCACCAACATGGCCCCACCTTGATAGAAGGCACGCATTCTCGATGTTCCTTTCCCTTCTTCGATGAGCAGGCTTTCTACCTGGCGCCGTACTTGCCCACAAGATGAGACGCAGGGGACGAATGCGATGCATGTGGCGGCACGACATCTAGGATTTTGCGGCGAGGCCGGATGCGCCCCGCACCGACGGACCGGCGCACCGGGCACCTCTAGATTCGGCGCCAGCGCCGAATCTAGAAGCGTTGTTGCCTTGCGCCAGCCTTTGCTAAGGGCTCGCCGGTGCGAGTCATCGCCGGGAGCGCAAAGGGCCGTCGGCTGCAGGCTGGTCCCGATCAACACATTCGCCCTACCGCCGACAAGGTGAAGGGCGCCCTCTTCAGTATTGTTGCCAGTCGCGTCGATCTTGATGGATCACGTATACTGGATCTCTATGCTGGCGCTGGGAGCCTCGGCATCGAGGCTTTGAGCCGCGGTGCGGCGCATGTGACGTTTATCGAACAAGCCAAGCCTGCCGTTCGCGTGCTGCGGCAGAATCTACAAAGCTGTCGGCTGGTAGAACGTGCTCGGGTGCTCGAGCGCAGCGTAGCACTGGGCCTGCGACAGCTTGCGCGTGCGGGCGAGCAGTTCGACGCGGTGCTCCTTGATCCGCCGTACGGCAAGGGACTCATCGAGGAGACGCTGCAGCTCCTGGAATCGAGCCAGGTTCTGGCGCCCGGAGCTTGGGTGATGATGGAGCATCACGCCGATGAGCCACCCAGCGAGCGTTGTGGGGAATTGCGATTGACGCAATCGCGCCGCTATGGAAAGACCTGCCTCGCTCTGTTCACGAGCCCTACCCCTATGCCATCAACAACAGTCCCTCAAAAACGTACCCGTGCGGTGTACGCCGGTTCTTTCGATCCCATAACCAACGGTCATCTCGACGTCGTGCGGCGCGCCGCACAGGTCTTCGATGAGGTCATCATTGGTGTCGCCATGGGCAGTAGCGATCCTAAGAAAGACCGCTTCCTCTTCACTGCCGACGAGCGCGTGGCGATGATTCGCGAATCGCTCAGCGAAATGGGAATAACGGCCACCGTGGACAAGTTCTCGGGGCTTCTGGTCGATTACTGCGAAGCCCTCGGGGTCAGCGTCATCATCCGTGGCTTGCGGGCGGTGTCGGACTTCGAATACGAGTTCCAAATGGCCATGATGAATCGCCACATCAAACCCGGCATCGAGACCTTCTTCATGACCGCCAGCGTCAAGTACTTCTACACCGCGTCGCGGCTGGTGAAGGAAGTCATGAGCCTTGGCGGTGACGTGCAAGGCTTGCTTCCCGACGCGGTGCATCGGGAGCTGTTGAAGAAATTCCCCCCGCAACGCTAAGCAAACAGTCGTGGGAACGAAGTGGCCCTGCGGCACTCGCCTTCCGCACAATCCCATGCTCAGGTGAAACTCGTGATGAAGCTCAACGATCGACTCAAGTTAATCAAACCATCGGCCACCATGGCGGTTACCGAAAAGGCCGCCGCATTACGCGCCCAAGGGGTTACCGATCTCATCGATTTCGGTGCCGGGGAGCCGGACTTCGACACTCCGGAGTCCATCAAGAACGCCGCCGAAACGGCGATGCGCGCGGGGCAGACCCGCTACACTCCGGTGGGTGGCACCGATGCCTTGAAGACGGCGATCATCACCAAGCTCAAGCGCGACAACGGGCTCGACTATGCCAAGAACGAGGTACTGGCGAGCTGCGGGGGCAAGCACGCCCTGTTCGTCGCTTTTCAGGCTTTGTTTGGACCGGGCGACGAAGTGTTGGTGCCGGCGCCCTACTGGGTCAGCTACCCCGACATGCTCTTGCTTGCTGGAGCTCGCGCCAACATTGTGCACACCAAAGAGGAGAATGACTTCAAGCTGACCCCGGCGGAACTCGAAGCTGCGTTTACCGCGCAGACTCGGGCGATCATTCTCAACAGCCCAAGCAACCCGGCCGGGGTTGCCTACGACAGCAAGGAATTGGCAGCCCTACTCGATATCGTTGCCAAACACGACTGCATCGTGCTCACCGAC
>CAZGSN010000670.1:0-6169 GCA_964528465.1 uncultured Binatia bacterium (SeqCode) | reverse complement strand
TACAAGGCGCGCATCAAGATCCTGGTCAATGACCTCGGTGCAGAGGAGTTTACGCGATTGGTCGAAGCCGAGTGGGCCTACAACAAAGACAGTGCCTTGAAGCTGGATCGCGCCGAGATCGAGCGCATGGCAAAGTTCTTTGCCCCTCCGCCGTACGAGACCGTGGCTACTGCTGGCGTCGAGCCACCGCCGGCCGGCAATGCCGACGAAGAGAAGATCTTTCGGCGCTGGCGCAAGCTCAATGTTCGCCCGCACAAGGTTGCGGGGTACAACATCGTCGTCTTGTCGCTCAAGCATAAGGACATTCCGCCCGGTGATGTCAGCGACACCCAGCTCGATCGGGTTGCCGACCTGGCGGACCGCTTTAGTTTTGGAGCCTTGGTGACCACGCACACGCAGAACATGGTCCTGCCGCATGTGCGCACTGCAGACTTACGCGACCTGCACACGCAGCTTGTGGCGCTCGACATGGCGACACCGAACTACGCCTTGCTGACCGACATCATTGCTTGTCCGGGCTTAGACTACTGTGCTCTCGCCAACGCGCGCTCCATTCCGTTGTCGTTGGAGTTGTCGCGGCGCTTCGAGGACATCGACTATCAGGAAGACGTTGGGCCGTGCAGCATCAAGATCAGCGGCTGCATCAATGCCTGCGGCCATCACCACGTCGGCAATATCGGCATCCTCGGCATCAACAAGAACGGCGAAGAGGCCTATCAGTTGATGCTGGGTGGCAACGACAGCGACTCTGCCTCGATCGGAACCGTGCTCGGCCCATCCCTTCAGGAAGGCGAAGTGGTGGATGCCGTAGAGCGAGTCTTGTCCACGTATCTCGCCAAGCGCGCCGGAGCCGAGGAGACCTTCCTGGAATGCTACCGGCGACTTGGACCGGACCCCTTCAAGACGGCCGCGTATGAGGCGTGAGGTATTGCCATGCGAGTGATCAAGGATGGACGCGTCACCGAGGACGCTTGGCGCCTGGTTGGCGATGAAGAAGCGGTGCCACCCACAGGGCACGCGATTCTCAGTTTGAGCCGTTGGAACAAGGAAGGAACGGCCTTGCTTGCGTCGGGCGGCCCCGTGGGGGTGGTATTGGGCAGTAAAGAGTCGCCGCAGGACATTGCGAACCGCGACCAACTGGCATTGATCGCCATCGACTTCCCGGCCTTCACCGATGGGCGTGGCTTCACTTCGGCGCGCCTTCTGCGCACGCGGCTTGGCTACAAGGGCGAGATTCGCGCCGTTGGCGATGTGCTGCGCGACGAACTCTTCTTCATGAAGCGCTGTGGAATCGACTCGTTCGCCATGAAGGCAGGGAAGGACATCGAAGCTGCGCTCGATGCCTTTCAAGATTTCTCTGTCACCTACCAGGCCGCAGCAGACGATGAACGGCCCTTGTTTCGTCGGGTGCATCGGTAGAATCCTGCGCGGCTACGGCGGCAAACCATTCTGAGGCTTGCCCCCAGGCGTGCCCGTGGTTGGCAGGGACTCGGTTTTTTCCTATGGGGCCACTGCGTTGGCACCTGATGCAAGCTAACGCAGGAGGAACAGGGTTGTGACCAAGGATGCTTTCGAATCGCGGCGCGTGGCTTTCGAAGAAGACTACTTCCAAAAGAAGGACGCTCAACTCGTAGCAAAGCTCAAGCAAGTGTTTCACCGCAAGCTCGCCAAGGAGGAGCTACGGGAAGCTACGGGGATTGTCGATGAAGCGGTGCTCGATACTCTCGTAGAACTCAACTTGAACTCGAATCTACTAGCCGCTTTCGAACTCTACCCATTGATCGAGTTGGCGTGGGCGGATGGTGGCGTGGATGAACGCGAGAGAAGCGCTGTCCTCGCTGCTGCAGCGGAGCACGGCATCGAGGCGCGAAGCTCAGCCTACGCGATGTTGGAAAACGCCTTAGGCGGAAAGCCACGCCCCGACATGCGCAAAGCATGGCACCTGTATGCCGCCGAGCTACGCAAGGTGCTAACGCAGCCAGAGCTGGAGACTTTTCGCAACGACTTGCTCGAGTACGCGCGCCGCGTTGCCGTGGCTAGCGGCGGTCTTCTTAACATCGCCTTCACCACCGGAGCCGGGGAAAAAGAAGTGCTCAAGACTATCGAGCGCGCCCTCACCCCCGACTCTTGAGGCGGTGTCGCAAGGACCATCTCTGGGGCTAGGACTTTTGCAAGTTCTTACCCGGAGGTGCAGCCGCCGCGAGCGTACTGCTGTGTGGTTGCTTCGGTCTGGGTGCTTCGATCCATCACAGCGGGCTAGCTGTGCAAGCGTGCCGCATACCTTAGCCTTACCCACAGATCGGCTGGCTAGACACCGACAGCAGAATGGAAAGGCAGCAAGGATCGGTGTCCTCTCCCGTGCATCTCCTCAGCGGGGGAGAGGAGAGGGTGAGGGCCCAAAGTGTTGGCCCTACAGAAGTTAGGACGAGCGGACGTCGCTTTCGTACATCGGTAAATCGCAGCGCTTCTCCGAGGGTACCCTCACCCTCCCCTCTCCCACGCGGAAAAAACGCGTGGGAGAGGACACCGTATGGCTGGCGATGGTGCTTTTTCGACCGAAAAGCCTTTCGGGGTACCGGTGTCCAGCGGGCCGATTTGTGGGTAAGGGTAAGGCCTTATACCGGCCATCCCTGATGTGGTTCTCCGGCTGAATGGCGCGTCAAGGCCACGGCAGGATGAACAGCGCCTGCTTGGCCGCGTCGCCTTACCAAGCTAGACGGCAGCAGATGCAAGTGGCCGTGGTTGTCGAGAGCATTGAGCCGCGACGCGTCACCGCGATGCCGTGGATGGTCGGCCGAGCACAGCTTGCCGCCGCCGGCATTCACCTGCAGTTTTTCAGCGACGACACGTTGCCGGACGCCTTCGAGCAACGCTTCGATGCCATGATGCTGCATGTATGGTTGGATTGGCTCAACCCGCAGCACTTCCATCCGCGCCGAACCATGCGACTGCTCGAACGCTATGCGACCTATCGCGCCGCATTTCCGGAAGTCGTCCAGATCATTCTCAACCACACCGACATGGCGCGCCGTCCCTACGCGACTCCCTACTGGCGTCCTGGGGACCCGGTTCTGTACCGCACGCCAGCGTATGACCGCTCCGAGCTGTACCCGTTTCCCGCTTCGTCGATTTGGCCATTCGAGATGGTTTGGGGAAGCGCGTGCTTTGCAAGCTCTGCTGCACCACGGTACCGGGCCGGGTTCATCGGTTCCGCATCTGGCCCCAAGGGGTACCGCGAACGAGTTGCCGCGGCGACTGCACGCGTAGGCATTGGCCTTTGTGCAGCGCAACGCCCTCTCAGCATCGAAGAGCATCGGCGCGCCATGGCGGACAGTCAGATAGTCGTGTGCCCACGCGGTTGGGGCGAGCAATCGCAACGCCACTGGGACGCCTGGCTTTCCGGGAAGCCGGTCCTTACCGATCGTGACTGCGACGCTGTCGAGATGATCCCTGGCCTACGCCTGCGCGCCGGCGAGCACTATCTGGTCTACGACGAGCCCGAAGAGATTCCAGCCATCGTTGAAGAATGGACACGTCCCGCCCGCCGAGAAGAACTGCTCGCCATCGCCGAAGCCGGGAAGCAGGCCGCCGCAAGCTACGATGCGGTCGGCAACATTCTTGCCTTCTTCCGTCAAGCGCTGCCGACTGCCGACTAGCAAGGAAGGGATCCGTTCGACTCCGTGTAGGCTAACGCCCGCCAGGCCCGAGCCCCTGCCGGATGCACCTTCGAACTGGTGCGGCGAGCACTTCCTGGTTCAGAGAAGGAGATCAGTAGACCAATGTGGAAGCTGCGGAAGAAGACGCCGTGGCCGTCGGGTTGGTGCGTAGCAATTGAACGAGATGGTTGACGACAAGCTTCGCCTGGGCATCCCCGCTATCTGCACCTGGACCGAACTCCACACCTACCTGCGAACGATTTGCCCGCGTAGTGAGAAGGAAACGTAGGTCGACGCGTTTACCATCGGGGCCCTTCGCGACAAGCTCGCCGGTGGCATCGTCCGACCAGCGCAGTGGCTCCAGGCGCCAGCCTGAGATTGCGAAGCGGCTTTGCAGCCTGCTGGCCAACAAGGCAACACGCTGACGACCGCGCCCCATCACCGAATTACGTAAGGCAACGTCCACCGCATGCTCGGATAAGTCGCTCGCCGGCATCGCCTCGGTATCGGGGCGAAGATGAGCGGCAATCCATGCAAGCACTTGAGAGAGAGCATTGATGGGAACGTTGAGATCGGCATCCGCATCCATGTGATAGTCCACACCACGGAGCACGGGATCCTGCGCCTTGCCGGGTGCAACAAACCGCAGGCGCAGACTGCCTCCTTGCGCGTGTGCAAGGTAGATCTCGACGCTGCGCAGGCGATCCTCGCTCACCTCCTGGCGGAGATGCCAGGACTCCGGCAGATTCCCGGCCGCAATAGCAGCTCGCAAACCACGCAAGCGAGGTTCGGCAAGCACCACAAAATTTCTTCCCTCGAAATCAAGCTCGCGCAGCCGTTCGTAGCTGACTGGTTGGAACTCGTCGCCACCATGCAGCTCGAGATAGCCGCGGAATATGCCCGTGCATCGCGAACGAAAGACGCACGGCTCGCAAGTAGGTAGATGCGTTCGCAGCGATGTCTGCCACTCGTACTTGTTCATCTCGTCTTCCAGGCCTGCGCCATCGGAAGACTTGGTCACCGTTTGCTGGCCGCCGTGATGAATACGCAGCGCCCATTCCGGAAGGACACAATGCGGCAGGTTGCCGACATTCACATCGAAGCTCGGGTCCCAGCGCTCAAAGCCTTCCAACATTTGCGCATAATACGGTGCCATGTCGGAATAGCGCGGCATGATATCGCGCAGGTAAACCTCATCGCGCTCGCCGGTACTTTCCGGTCGTACGATATCGACGTGAAGCTGGCGTACGCCGTACTTGGCAATGAGTTCGGGGTAGTGTGGAAGCGAGCGGTAGCTGCGTTCGTTGACACACATGTTGGTGGTTACCAACTGACCACGCCGCTGTAGCTCTCCCAAGCCATGTAAGATGCGACGAAAGGAATCCGGGCGCTCGGTAACCGCCACGTGGGCTTCGTCGGTAGCCCCTTGAATAGAAATGCGCCATTCGAACTTGCCAAGCGCCGTTACGGAATCAATGAACCCAGGGTGCGGGAACATCACGCCGTTGGTGAAGATGACGATGTGCGAAAAGCCCAGCTCGACTGCCTTGGCAACAGCCTCGAGAAAGCGCTTGTGCAGGGTGGGCTCTCCACCCAAGAAGGTCAGGTGCGTCGCGCCCGCTGCCCGCGCCTGTTCCAGGGCCTCGATAATCGGCTCAATAGGGACCGGGCGTGCAATTTTCATTGCCGTGAGCTGGCCGCTCGAACAAAACACGCAACGGTTGTTACAGAGGTGCCCGAGCTGAATTTCAAAACGATGTCCGGACCCGGACACCGTCACCGCGGCAGCGGCGCGCCTATCTTCAGCGCTGAAATTGGAAGCTGCGGTCATATGTCCCTGTGTCAAAATCAACGATGCGAAAACGCCGCACCACCGAACCAGCCCTTTACGGTTAGTTCGGTGGTGCCAAGAGACCTTGGGTTACCTACGAAAGCGAAAACAGCAGGTAGCCAGAAAGTACGACGTGTCTCGATTCATCTCTAGTCGTTCTTTGCCTTCCACTTCGTGAAACTGACGTCGCCGTTCGGGGGTGTGCTGTAACTTGCAAGCCAGCATACACCGGAGTTGCTGTTAATCAGCATGACGCGCACCGGGTTCGGTGTTTGCAGTAAAGGCAGACTGGGCGGCAAGAAGGCGGTCCCTCCAGCCTTCAGGCCAATTTTCGTCTGACCATCCAAGCCCGAGCCCAGCGATATCGAAAAAGCCTTGACTCCTGTCGCAGTTCCAACCTTGTTCTTGTACTTGAACCCAGACTTGGTTGGCTTCCAGCAAGGTTTTCCATCGCAAGTAAGGCCCGCCGGAATATGAAGCTCTCGTAGCGTGTTATTGCCTTCATAAATACAGAGCCGATACGACGTTGAACTGGTGGGATTCCCTAGGTCGCCCCCGCTCGTCGCTTGCCCCTTCGAGAATTTCCAAGACAGCTTGTTCTTGGATGGATCCCCGGGTTTTGTGGTGATCGAGAAGCTCCCGCCCCCAGATGCCGGCGTCTTACAGCCAGATGGTGGTGGTG
>CAZGSN010000669.1:0-1699 GCA_964528465.1 uncultured Binatia bacterium (SeqCode) | reverse complement strand
CCCCACCAGAGTCGCTCACCGAGCCGTGACGAAGGGTCAAGCCATCCAAGGTCAAGTCGGAACCGTAACCCAGGGTCTCGATGACGCGATCGATATATTCGGCATCAACGGTAGCCGGGGACGCCGCCGTGATCGTCAAAGCCTCCGTCACGTCCAGGTCTCCCGTAGCCGCAGCGTCCTCCCCGGTTCCCGCAATCGTCAACGAGTAGTTGCCGCCAGGTAGCACAATGGTATCGGCACCAGCGAACGCGTTGGCCTCCTGTACGGCGGCTCGCAAGCTGCAATTGCCCCCGACGTCGCCGCAAATGCCGTCGCCGGGAAGCGCATCCGTGGTGTCAGTCTCGGTGTCCACGGTAAACGATATCGCGCCAGCGCTGCGCGCGGACCCAAGCGCAAATGCCAGCGCCAACGCAAAGATGAGGCGGCTTGGGCTTAGAGGCCGACCTACCCCTTGAATGATACGCAGCGAGTGTTTCGAATTTTGATGCATTTGCATTCCTCCTTGCCGCAGGGGAGAGGCAAGGCCCGTGCCAGCAACAATGCGCTTCTAGTGGACTACCTTCGACAACGCTGTTGTGCAGAAGTCATGTGTAACACGGGGATAAGTGTGCAGCAGACTGCGCAGTCCGCCAGGGCAATTCAGGGTACTCACCCTCCACCCGACTCCACAGGCCAGCAACGTAGCCGCGGCGTGACGCCGTGGCATCAGCCGGAATCCTACGCCTCACGTGCTAGCATTCCGCCCGACTCCACGCGCTCACGCGCGCGGCTACGTATGCTTTCGCTCCGCCCGGCTCCACGCGCCCATGCGCGCGGCTACGGCTCCAGGGGGCGGCTCAAAGCCCGCAGGTTGTTAGTGCGCTGAAGCGGAGTTCTCGCGTTACGCCGCTGGCGGTGCTCTCGATTGTGCCGGTGCTCGGGCAAGGGCTGCCCAGGAGCGCGCGCAGGGGCTCGGTGGTTCGTAACGCGACCTCGCCGCCGAGTCTGTCGGCGAGCACAGTTCCCTCTATCGTTACTGTGTTATTGAGACGATTACGGGTAACGTGAAGCCCTTGCGCCCGAGCAGGAAGTATCTGTCCCCCAGTTCCTCGGATCACCAGCGCGCCATCGAGTGTCGCACCAATCGTGCCGGGCTCGCATGTGGGGTTGAGCTGAAATTGCGATGCTTGCAGGACCAGATGCAGATCCGCCGCCTCGGCCCGGCGCACCACACCACCGGCCTCGAAGAGGATGCTGCCGTTCATACTGCCGCTACCACCCCGCACGCGGCACGGAGGGCGATCAAAGAAAAAGCCTTCGATGAGTGCTGTGGCGTCCACTTGCGCCAACGACAAGACCGCCCCATCTGCTGCAGAGATGCGGCTGTCCATCTGAAACTCCAAGGCAATGCCGTCGGGAACCAGAAGGTGCGGGCACAAACCCGAACCAATAAGTGCAATAGTGCCATTGAGGTAGCTGAAACCCTCGATCGTCCGTGTGGCGCAAGCTTCGGCTGCTACCCGCACCTCCACCCGATCGTCGGCTCCGTCTTCGCAATCAGCCGTATGCGCTCCGCCCAGTTCGCAGTTTCCCGAGCCACCAGCCCCACCAATGGCCGCCGCGAATAGCCCCTCCATGTGCGGCATACGCGTGAGGACAAAGAGTAAGCTCTCCCAATCTTCGCGACTGGGATCCCTGCCGCACCCGGTCAACGCCATTC
>CAZGSN010000668.1:0-7958 GCA_964528465.1 uncultured Binatia bacterium (SeqCode) | reverse complement strand
GGCGCCGCAGCCGAGCGGAGACCTGCTCGACACCATCTATCTCTGCCAGCAGCGCCAGGCTTGGTACTCCGAGGAGATGATGCTTGCCCGCGAGCCGGCCAGCCCACTCGTCGGCGCGATGAAGCCGAGCGAGACCGCTGCGGACGCCGCAGCGCGCGCGCGCAAGCTGCTGGACTACGACCCTGAAGCACGCCCACGTGTCACCCCGCAGGGCGCCTTCACCCTTCTGGCCGAACGCGCGGAAGATCGGGGAGTGCTGGTCATGGTGAGTGGTGTAGTGGGTAGCAACACCGGCCGACGACGCCGTGCGCGTCGAGGTGATCTACGAGTCCGAGACCTTTTGGCTCGACCAGCGGCGCATGGCCGAGTTGTTCGGCGTCGATGTCCGTACCGTCAGCGAACATCTGCGCAACGTCTATGCGACCGGCGAGCTAGCCGAGGAGACAACTCTCCGGAAAATCCGGATGGTTCGAACCGAGGGAAATCGTGAGGTTAGGCGTGAGATCGAATTCTACAACCTCGACGTAATCATCTCGGTCGGCTACCGCGTCAACAGCACGCAGGCCACCCAGTTCCGCATCTGGGCGACTCAGACGCTGCGCGAGTTCATCGTCAAGGGCTTCGTCCTCGACGACGAGCGGCTCAAGCTGAACAAGCGCTTCGGCAAGGACTACTTCGACGAGCTGCTCGTGGTCACCGCTACACGGTGAAGCGCTACCAAAGCGAGAAGGCACTCGCCGGCGATTCGTGGCGCCACAGCAGGATCACGTTGAAGCCGGTCAACGCGGAGTATGCGCCCATCGTCCTCGAGGGAATCGAGGAGGGCTCGGTGCAGGTAGTCGCCGAGTTCGTCGAAGTGCTTGGTTCCGAATTGCGCAGAGAAATGTGACTGTCACAGGAACTGGGCTGAAGACGGCTGCGGGGACCGATGCTGTCTCAAAACCAAGCTGTTGGGCTCGGGGCTTGGCTTGGCTTGGATTTTAAAAGGCCCTAACCACCAGTCCCAAGCCCCAGGCAGGGTATTGAGCAAACCTCGACCTATCGTGGCTACTCGTCTCCGCCTGCCCGGCGCTGGTGGTTGCAATTGCGTGATCACGTCGATAACCGACGCCTCGGGAATCGTGGCGCTGCTTGAAATCGACATCGTTCCATATCTGTTTGCGCGTGCTGGCGGTCTTCTTGGCGGTGATCTCATGGGCATCGCCTAAGGCCTTTGCGGCTTCATTGCTGCCGCTGAGCGCCGAGATGGCGACGACCTTGCCAAGTGGCCGTACCGAGGCGATCCTCGGCGTCTCCTATTTTCGTGATATGCGCTGGCCGGCGTTTACTCCGGCGGGTTCGCTGCAGCGGCAAAGCTTGTTGCAGGCGCCGCAGTTGGCGTTCCGCATTGGAGCGGGGGATTGGGCGGAGATTCAGGCTACCTTTGAGATGCTGTACCTCGACGAGAAGGATGCCAATGGGGCGACCCGGCATCACTTCGGCAATGGCGACGCGCGTCTGGCTACCAAGGTGCACGTCGTTCGCGAACGACGCTTCTTGCCGGCATTTGGTCTGCACTTCGGCACCAAGCTGCCCAACGCCAATCGTGCCAATCGCCTCGGTACCGATGACACCGACTTCTGGATCACCGCCCTGGGTTCCAAAGATCTCGGCCCGCTCGCTGTGCATGCCAACCTCGGCATCCTGTTGCTTGGCAATTCCGGGTCAACCCTGGGCAACGAGTTCAATGCTGGTGGCCAAGATGATCTGTTCACCTACGTTCTGGCGGCAACTTCGAAGCCATGGCTGCTCTCGGAAGAGAACGACATTGCCGTGCGCAGCCTGGCCGAGGTGACGGGTTGGAACGGATCGCGCTACGACAACGATCGCGCCGGCGGTAAGCTCGGGCTGCAATTGCAACACGGAGCCTCCACGTTTTTCCTCGGCGCCAGCTTCGGCTTTGTCACTGCCAACGAGAACGTCGGCGCAAGCCTGGGATACATTTATTCCTTTGAACCCGCCTCATGGTTTAGCGGGGACTAGGCCGGACCAGTCCGGAAGCAGGCGGTAACGATGACGGATAGCGAGCTGCGCGAACGCATCGCCGCGACCCGGCAAGCGCAAGGCCGCTTGATGCAGAGGCGGGTCGATGATGTCATCGACGTTGTCGATGCCGTGGTGGACGCGTGGTTGAGCCCAGGCTCGCTGTGGATGCAGCGCGCCCTCGACGCGCTGCCGCAGGACACCGGCTTCTCCGCCCCGATGCTCGCGCACGGCCTGCCACTGCAACTCCAGCCCCTTCGCGGCGTGGCAATACGCCGTCTTCTCGATCGCGAACTCGGAGATCGCGCCAGGCTAGATTCCGACCTTGCCAAGGGGACAACCTTCTTGGTCCATGTGCTGGCCGGGAACATCCCGGCCCTGGCTGCATCGCCGCTGCTGCTGTCTCTCGCGCTCAAACGCGCCGTGCTCCTTAAGCCGGCTGCCGGCGATCGGATCTTTCCGAATCTACTGGTCGAGTCTCTTGCCTCCATGGATCCCGAATTGGCCGAGTGTGCCGTCGTTGCTTACTGGCCTGGCGGTACCCTTGCCTGTGAGAAGGTTGCGTTCGAGCATGCGGATGTGGTCGTGGCTTCGGGAAGCGATGCGTCGATTGCAGCTCTGCGTGCGCGCGTCGGTGGGCGCTTCATCGGCCATGGGCACAAGGTGAGCCTTGCAGTGATTGCCCGCGAGGAGCTGGCTACTGCGGCGCAGGCTCGCCAGTGTGCTGCTCAGTTGGCGTACGACGTGACCTTGTGGGACCAGCAAGGCTGTCTCTCGCCACAGCTTGCCTACATCGAAGAAGGTGCCGGTATCGACATCCTGGGGTTTGCAGAGATGCTGAGCCAGGCGTTGGCCCAGCTCGCACAGGAACTGCCGCCACGGCAGCTCGATCTCAGCGAACGCGCGGCGATACTCAAATTTCGCCAAGAAGCCGAGTGGAATTCCGATGCGGATGTCCGTTTGTTGGCGAGCCGTGGGTCGACCGAGTGGACGATCCGTATCGACTCCGACCCTACATTCTTGCCTACCTGTCTCAATCGCTGCCTACGCCTAAACCCAATCGCCAATCTCGGTGAGCTGACGTCTCGATGGCAAGCCCCCCCCCATCTTCTCGAAGCGGCCGGCGTAGCCGCGCCTGTCGAGCGTACGCAGGAACTGTCGCGCATGCTCTTGCAGGCTGGTGTGCATCGCGTTTGCTCGCTCGGCACCATGCAAACGCCAGACTTGGAATGGTGCCCCGGCGGCCGACCACGTGTCCGAGAGTGGATCTGAGTGCAGCTCCCCGAAAATTCGTGACCAACTCGCGACAAGGGTCGGCGCCGTGATGCGCCCATGCGAACCCGGAGAGCCCGCAGCGATTAGCCGGTGGGTGAGCGTAGCGACACCACCGGATACCAGGTGGCTCGCAGTAGTTCGCACCCCCATAGGGGTGCCAGGAGGTCGCACTTACCGGAGCATCGTCTGCGCTCGACCATAACGGCAAACCCTGCACCGGCAAACCGGCGCACCGGCCCCCCCAGATTCGGTGCTAGCCGGATCTGGGAGCGAGCGACTTGCGGGCTTGCGGCTTGCTCTCCTTCCGTGCAAACCTTGCCGGCGGAGCAACACGAATTCGGGGATTGTATGGCGAGCGAGAGATTCTCTCTGCATGTGGTGGCTGTCTTGGCGTGTTGCCTCTTGGCCTGTCCGGTGGCGGCGGACACGGTTGTTTATCAAGACTCGCAAGGGCAAGTGGTCAACAGTCAACTGACGCTGGGTGGGACCTCGTACAACGTCGACTGGTTCCTACCAACCAGCAATGCGACAACGTTGATGACCTGGCAACACGGCTTTTCGCGCGGCTGCGGCAACCTCCGCAACACCGGCATCAACATCATGCACCAGGGGATCATGCTGTTGTGTCTCAACGCCGACATGCAGGGCGGCAATCCCACCCTCGGTGCGGCGCTCGGCGATGCTCTCGTCGATCGTGTCCTTACCCCACCAGCTCCGGCAAGCCTGCCGGAAAGATACATCGTTAGCGGCCATTCAGCCGGAGGGCATTTCGCAAGCGAGGTGGGGCGCCGTATCGTCGATCGCGGCTACGGCAATTTCCTTGGCGCTATTCTCTTCGATCCGGTGGCCGCAGGCGGGTTCACCGACAACCTGAACGCAATCTCAGGAGATGCCGCGCGCGCCGTCTACGCGATCACGGCGATCGGCTCGCCGTGCAACTCCTTCAACAACGCCGAAGGTGCCCTAACCGGGCTGCCCAACCCCTTTGTCGGGTTGTATCTGACGACGAACAGCAGTCATGTCGATGTGGAAGACGGCAACACCGACACGCTCATGCAGATCACGTGCGGCTTCGTGCAGAGCTTCAACGTTACTTATTTACAGACCCTGTCGGCGGCCTGGGCAAGGGATCTCGCCATCGGCACCAGGACTGCCGATTACTATCCGGGCGGCAGCTACGTCAGCTCGTTGATCAGTGAGGGGCGAGCCCAGTTTCTCAAGGCGTGCGGCAACGCAAGCGCCGATTCGGGTGAACAATGCGACCTGGGCATGAATAACGGCCTCGCGGGATCTTGTTGCACCACGGCCTGTACGTTCACGAGCGCCGGCACCGTCTGCCGCGCCAGCGCCGGCGCCTGCGATGTCGCCGAAAGGTGCAGCGGCTCGGGTGCTTCGTGCCCGGGCGACGTCAATCCGGCGTGCACGCCAAGCTTCACTCCAACCCAGACTCCAACCTTGAGCGCCAGTCGATCCCCGACTTTTTCTCCAACATGGACGGCGACCCAGACGCCGACCGGCACGCCCACCGACACACCCACCCATTCGCCGACACCATTGGCGAGCGAAACCGCCACTGCCACCGCCTCCGAAACACCGACGGTGACAGGGAGCGCGACGCCGACGCACAGCCCAACCCACACACCGACTAACACGGCGACCCAAACTACCACGGCGACGCACACAGCGAGCTCAACGCCAACGCAGAGCCCGACGCCGACGGGGACGCTGACGCCGAGCGCAAGCCCAAGTCCCACATCGACGACTACTCCGACCCCGCCCGACGACTGTCCAAGCGCGCCGCAACCCAACTGCAAAGCAGCCGCGCCAGGAGCCGGAAGCTTGAGTCTCAGCGCTCGCAGCGGGTCGCCACAGCGCAGCAAGGCAACCTGGCAGTGGAATCAAGGTGCAGCGACGACGATGGAAGAACTCGGCGATCCCACGGCAAGCACCAACTATCGGCTGTGCGTATACGACGGGGACCAAACCCTGGTTGTGAACCTGCAAGCGTGGGGTGGCATCGCCTACAACGGTCGCTCGTGCTGGACGGCCAAAGCGGATGGCTTCCGCTATCGCTGCCCAGGCATTCTTCCCAGCGGTATCACGTCCTTGTCGATCCAAACGGGCGCGAGCGGTCTTGCTCGCATCGTCTTGAAGGCGAAGGGGGCAAACGTGCTGCTGCCGGGGCTGCCGCTGTCTCAAACGACAGGCAGCGTTGTCGCTCAACTGATCAACAACAGCAGCAACGCCTGCTGGCAGACAACCTACAGCTCGCCGACAAAATCGGATCCAACGAGCACGACCAAGTGGGTCGATCGCAACGACTGATCGCTTTGCATTGGCACGCGGCTGACGGCAACCCGAAAGACTGCGATCGGGGGGGCGATTCACTGTAAGCGTGAACCGATCCTACGACCTTGCGCTCCTTTGGTCGCGCTTGGTTTTCGGTGGAATCTGCCTTTCCAGCACGGCAGAAGTATGATGGAGGGCTAGGGCGAAATGCACGCCGCGGAGGACAGGGATGAGGTAGATTCGATCGCATTGGAAAGCCGAGTGCGCGAAGAGGTCGATCGCGTTGCCGTGCGTCGTTTGGCGATCGCTGCAGCCGTCGTCCTGCTGGTGTTGCCGATGTATGCCCTTGTCGACCGTTGGTTGGGTCAGCCCAACGTCGGCGCTTTGGATTTGATCAAGTTGGTCACGGCTCTGGTGCCGCTACCGGCGGTACTGTTCCTGCGGACTCCACGGGGAAGACCCTGGGCACACCCGTAACCTTCTTCCTCCTCGTCCTGCTACCATCGCCAGCTCCGTCTCTGCTGTCCTCACCGGTGATTTCGTTGCCCACGATATTCTGACCTTCATGACCCCGGTTGGCCTGGAAAACCCGCAACTGAAAGTGCAGTGGAACGCGAGCGATGATCTGCCGGCCCTGCATACCGATCGCGTCAAGCTACGTATGGTGCTGAAGAACTTGGTGCACAATGCCATCAAGTTTACCCCCCAAGGAAGTATCCACATCGGCACGGAGAGGGAAAACGACGGCATTTGGATTGTCGTTGCCGATACTGGGATCGGGATTGCGGCCGATCAGCAGCACAAGATCTTCGATGCGTTTCATCAGGTCGAACCCAGCCTGAGCTTCGCTGGTGTCGGACTGGGGCTGCACATCGTACAACGCCTGGCCGCGGCACTCGGAGGGCGCGTGGAGTTTACGAGCCAGATTGGCCGTGGCACCACCTTCCGCGTGTGGATTCCCATCCGCGTCGGGTGAAGCAGAGTTGTGGTGGGCTCAGCCTTCGCCGAGGATCATGCCTCCATCGACGGTGAGGAGTTGACCGGTCACCAGATCCGAGCCGCAGACAAAAGAAAGGATCGCCGCAGCTACGTCTTCCGGGTCGCACACCTTCTTCAGCAAGGCCTTCCCGGAGTAGTGCTGCACGGCATAGTCGTAGGCATCGCCGAGTCCGCCCTTGAGCCAGCGTCCGGTAATGAAGCCTGGGCAGACCGCGTTGACGCGCACCTCCGGGGCCAAGGCGCGTGCGAGGGTCAGGGTTAGGTTGTTGAGTGCTGCTTTGGAGGCACAGTAGGGAATCGAGCTGCCGATGCCGACCAGCCCTGCCACGCTAGAGACGTTGACCACAGCCCCATTCCCCGACGCTTTGAGGGCTGGGCTGGCCGCACGCACGCAGTAAAAGGGGCCGCGCAGATTGACGGCGAAGATACGATCCCAAGCCTCGTCGGTGACAGCGTCCAGATCCTGGTGACGGACGAACTCGGTGGTGCCGGCGTTGTTGACCAGGATATCGAGGCGCCCCAACTCGCTCACCGCTCGATCGACAAGACTGCGACAAGCCGAATCGTCGCCAACATTGGCCTGCACAACCAGAGCCCGCACACCCATAGCTTCGACCTCGTGCGCCGTGGCCTCGGCCTCCGCTTTCGATTTCGAGTAGTTGATTGCCACCGCGCAACCGCCACGTGCCAATGCCAGTGCTGTGGCACGCCCTACGCCGGTTCCACCGCCGGTCACCAGAGCTACCTTGCCCTCGATCTTCATTCCTGCACCTCATAGCGCGGCCTCATGGCCGCAAGCAAATTCGCTCGCTCGGCCGAACTATACGTAGCAATCATCGGCCCCCGATTGGACTAGCCGCGCAGGCTGTAGACTGTTGACCGTAGGCTGTAGGTTGGAGAAGCGGGGCATTGGAGGAACTTTGTTGTCACGATGACGCGGCGGATCGAGAATCTGTGCGCCGCGCAACGAACTCGGGAGATAGTAGATCCGTGGACGAGCCAGTCGCGATGCGGCTATCGCGCAGTACGGCCCTTCATTTTTGCGCGCCAAACGACAGGCCACCGATAGTTCCGTCGTCGAGGCGCTTATTGAAGGCTTGAAAACCGTTCAGCACCGAGTTGGCACCGAGCCCCCCACCGGCATTGTTACCAATCACTAAGGGTTGGTTGGTGGGGACGTTGAACGGTTTTGGATAGGGCCGCTCCCCGACCTTTGTGCCGTCGACATACATGGACATGATGTACTGGCCGTTTTCATTGAGCCCCCAAGTGACGGCAACCGGGTGCGATTCACCCTCTGCCCAGTTCTTGACCTGATAGGAAACCCCATTTTCGTTGCCTTCGTCATCCCACATGAGAAAGCGCAGGTAGGG
>CAZGSN010000667.1:0-43581 GCA_964528465.1 uncultured Binatia bacterium (SeqCode) | reverse complement strand
GGTTGCCTCCAGGCCACCCTCCACCGCCTCACGCATCATCGCAACGATGTGCTTGCTCTCCTTGTTCCAGTTGCGGGCAAAGTCGGTTTGGTATCCACCAAGCACATAGATGGGAGCGGCCATGGGAAGTTCTCCTTGCTCAATAGTCTCTACCGCAAGCGGAAGAGTGCGGCTGTCCTACCATCCGGCTTCGGGATAGCGCAAGGTGGTGGCTTGTGGCTTGTGGCCGGTAGGTCGTAGTTGCCTGAAAATCAACCTCCTCTCCACAAGCCACCAGCCACCAGAGTCACCGATCATCAGCCCTGACGCGTGCGTGCGGCGAAGTGCCACAGGGGGACGACACGTTCCAGGGTCGAGGCGCCGCCGTGGACGTAATGACGTCCGTTGGGGCTGAGGCGGAAGCCGTGGTCGGCAAATACCAGCAGGGGGCGTGTCGGATCGAGGCGGCCAGCCACGCGTTGTAAAGGGGCGGCGAGACGCGTGCTCACCAAAGCTTGTAGCTCGGCGAACGGTGTCGCCTCGGCGTGCAGTAAGGTATCGACAACATCGAGCTTGGTGATCTCGTGCACCAGATTGGCATCCAAGAGTTCGCGGTAGCAGCCGTCAGTGGTGGTGTTCGTGGTGGAACGTTGCGCGAAGGAAATCTGTGCCGGGCTCCACTCGCTGAGCGTGGCGTGCAGGAGCTGGGTTGCCAGCTCGAAGAGGGGGAGGCCAAGAGCATCCACCAAGAGCCACTGAGCTGCCTCATGTTGGCGCAGCGCTGTAGTCAGGTCCGGCAAGCCAGCAAGCGGAGCCTTCGCCAGGGCGTCCAGGTGCTGCAGCCAACGTTGGGGTGCGATGCGCTGGAAGCGTCGGCTATCGCGATATTGACGGGCGCAGACTTGTCCGAGCTGCCGTGGCCCTGTGGCGGGTGTCGGGTGCAACAACTCGATGGCAGTGGCCACGACGGATTGGCTGTCCTCTACTTGCTCCGGCGCGGCCACCTGACCGCTAAGCAACCAGGTTAGAATCTGATCGACACCGGCCTCCTCAAGCCCGAGCTTCTCTAGCCGATGTAAGGCTTTGGGGCTCACCCATTCGGGACGCAACAAACCGCCAAGCCGGCGCAGCTCTTCGCGGGTGAAGTCTCCGGGCAGGGGGCTCGCCGAGCGCAGGCACTGCTCGGCGCACCAGGCAAGGACAGAGTCCGGAACCTGGCCCGCCGGCCGGCTTGCAAAGCGCAAACGCGGGGCATTGGTGGCGAGGAACAAGCGCTGCAACTCGCGCAGCAAATCGTCGGGGCGCCAGGTGCGTCTGGCAAGCAACTCGAGGATGGGCGTGACGTCGACCTCGGCAGCCAGGTCGGCGCCGGCGAGAAAGTCATCGAAGCCGGCAAGATCTTCGACCTGCGGCCACGGTTGTTTGCCGTCGAGGTAGGCCAGGGTGGCTGGGTTGAGTTCGATCCCTTGCTGTTGCCACTGGCGGATGCGTGCCTTGACCTGGCCCTGCGCAAAGAACAGGCGCAAGCGCTCCTCGATTTGCTGGCGCAGAGCAGCGAGACGTTCCAAGATTCCAGCGACGGGTGCCGTTTCCCCATCGAAGCCACAGCGGCATTGCGCTTGAAAATTCAAATCCACAAGCCCGCTACAACGCGCTTGCTCAGCCTCACGAAGGCAGCTCTCTTCCTGGGTTGCCAGCTCGCTGAGATCGAGGTGCCGGCTGCGCGCTAACGGCGGGCACTGCCATGGCTCGGATTTCGGAACCGAGTTCCACCAAGCTTCGTGCCGTTCGCGATACGAGGCTTTGTGCGCTTCGTACAAGCGATCCGCACGTTGCAGCCAGCGTTCGAAGCCCGGCAGATCGTCGAGCCCTGGGCTCGCGCCGAGCGCCTGGGAGTCGACTGGCTGTAGTCGGCGCACGATGGGATGCTGGAGCACGTGGGTCAGGCGCTGCGCTTGCGCAAGCAAGCGGGGAATACGCTCAGGCAGCTCGCGTAGCGCCTCACGATCGGCCAGGAACGCCGAAGCGGTGCCGATGTTGAACAGGAACTGTTGCAAGCCGTGCAGCGCATCCTTACCCGCCTCGAGGCTCGCCCACATGTCGATGTGTGCCTGCAGGCGCTTGGCCAGTGCCGTGTGCTCGCTGTCGACGAGTTGTCGGAGCAAGGGCAACTGGTGCTCGGTCTCACGGCGTCCCAACTCCTTCAACTGGTGCGCCGTGCGCCGTTGCGTCAGCGCGCTCCATTGCGATGGCACAGCCAAACCTAGGCCGCGGCATAGGTGCTCGAGATCGCGCAGCGCCTCGCTGCTGAGTGCCGTGCCGGCGACGATGCGATCGTACTGAAGCGGGTTGGGCAGCAGCTCGAAGGTCTCTCTGTACGAACGCCGATCCTTGAGAATGTCGATCTCGCCCTGCAGGAGCAGGAACACTAACAGCAAATTGATCTGATCTGGCACCAAGCCATAGATGGGCGCAGACAGGTGCTCGTGCACGCTGCGTGGGTTGGCTTCACGTTGCAGGAGCGGCGCCAGCAGCGTCACCAGCTCATGGCGATCGAGATTGGCGGGTGTGGTGTACTCTTGTCCCTTGCGGCGCAGCAGGCCCATCGGCACCAGGTAGGCTTCGCGAATCAAGCGCACGTACTCGTCGGCAAGCGGCGAGCCAAGGTCCTCCTTCACCGCGAAGCGCAGGAAGCGCAGCCACGCTTCTTTGGGCAGCGGACCATGCTGCGGTGCGAAGCGTTCAAAGGCCGGGTAGGTGCGGCGCAGTGCCGTGAGTGCCACCTGATCGAGCCAGGCTTCGAATCCGCTTTGTGGATCGAGTCGTGGTGCCGGTTCGCTGGCGGCATCGGGTGTGAGTAGTTGTGCCGATTGCCAAGCCGTACGCACTGCCTGCTCCCACAGCGTGC
Source organism: uncultured Binatia bacterium (SeqCode) (assembly GCA_964528465.1). Taxonomy (GTDB): domain Bacteria; phylum Desulfobacterota; class Binatia; order HRBIN30; family HRBIN30; genus CAZGSN01. The sequence goes on along the minus strand of CAZGSN010000667.1, from coordinate 40,694 downwards.
GGCGGCTGTCGAGGCGCTGGGCGACACGGCGTGCGAGTTCGGGGCTTGCCGGTTGTTCGCGCAAATACTGCAGGGCGGCCAGCTCGACCAGTGCCGGCGTGACTTCCATGGCGGCAGGTAAGACAGTGAAGCAACCGGGAGCGGGGTCGCGGTTGCCCCACGGCAGGCGCAAGCAAATTCCCAGTTGATCCCGCGGCACTTCCGGGTTCTCGTCACCGACCCAAAGCGCAAAGCGGCGTTCGTGGAAGTACCAGGTGACGCGGCGATGCTGCCAGCGGTTGCGTGTGCCGTGAAAGGGGTTGAAGGCAGTGGCCGGCAGCAAGGGAACCAAGCGCTCGAGCACGAGCGTGCCCTGGCCTTCGAGAGCAGCAACCTCCCGTGCTAGCAAGCGCTCCAGAGTTGCGGCGCTGTCGTCGCGCAAATCGAGACGGTAGCCGTCGCCCTGGCGAACCACATAGCGCCCGCGATCTGCCAGCGTCGTCAGCACGCGCTCGATCACGGCGCGATTGCGGCTCGGTTCCAGACGCGTTGCCATCAGCATCAACCAACCCAAGGCTTCGTTGGGGCGCAGCGCTTCGCGAGCCGGCGACAGATGCACCAAGAGAAGTAGCTTTAGGATACGGCGGGCCAAGTCGCGCAGGGCGGGACGATCGAAGAGCTCGTCGAGATGATTGGCGTACCAGGGCAGGAGCTGCTGCGCGAGCGGTAGGAACTCCGGCTGCACTTCGAACAGGTCTTGGAAGTGATCGACGATGGTGTCTGGTGTGAGCAGGCTTCCAAAGGGTTGATCGAGGAAGGCATCGACGCCGCGGGCAGGATCCCCGAGCAGGCGGGTGACTGTAAAATCGATCACCCCGCGGGCCTGGGAAAAGCGATCGCGGATCTCCTCCAGCATGTTCAGTGTCGCCGGGTGCAGCGGATAGACGCGCTGCAGGGTTTCGAAATCCATGCTGGTTTCGGAAGCCAGGGGCTTCAGGTCGCGACACAGCTCCTGCACCGCCCCGGCATACACAGGCTTCTTGATCAAAATGCTGTCGGCGACCAGGGCTTGCACGTGGGCTGGTGTGAGCAAGAGGCGAAGCGGGTAGCGGTCCTTGATCTTGCGGTAGAGTTCAAAGTCGAGGGCGCCGGTGTGCTCGATCTCTTCCTGCATGGCGGCCACGATCCACAAGCGATGATCTTGCGCATACTCGCCAAGGAACTGCAGGAAGCGAACATCCTCGCTCAATCCTCGCGCATCCGGCTTGGCGCGCAGGAATTCCGAGAGTTCGTCGAAGAGGAGCACGAGGCCACGTGCGTGTTGCGCCAGGATGGCCTCCCAAGCCGGCCGTCTGTCGCCACCGCCGACAGCAACGCCGAGGGCACCGGCAACAATGTCCTCGAGGCGGTTGGTCGAACCAAAATTCACCAGAGAGATAGGAACCACGTGTGGCGGTTCCGGCACCCATTGCCCACGTAGTTGCAAGGCCAGATAAGCCAGCAGGTGCGATTTCCCCGAGCCGTAGTGGCCGATGAGGAACACGCCACTGCCATGAGGTTGACGGAGGCAATGCTGTAGGGCGGCGAGGTGCGCTTGCACCTCTTTGGTGAGAACGAAGGTTTCCCCGAGCCAATGCGAACTCTCGCTCTCGAGATCACTTAGGCGGACCACCGTAGGGTGCCGTCGCACCTCAACGCAGTCGCGGATAAGAGAGCAGGGATACGACATCGGGGTGCACGGCCATCGCACAATTCCTGCGACGCGACAAGAATCGCGGATTCGGCGCGCTATGCGGGGGTGTGCGTCCTATTTGTTGGCTTCCATGCGAGATCCACCGCCCGACGGCCGCGGCTACTGTGTCTTCGCCGGCTCCGTGTAGCCGCGCGCGTGAGCGCGTGGATGGTGGAAGCTTGCCTCCCAACAAATTTGCCGCACACCCCATGGCACGTAGGAGCGCCAACGCGCTTGACTCATTTGGTCTAATGATATTGAGTGGCGGCGGTTGACGGATTCGTGCTGCTAAAACGTCGTGCGGAACACAGCTTGGGCTGTGGGGTGTGTGGATGATGAGGCTGTATCTCTCCTTAATTCTCTTGATCTTCGGTGCGTTCATGCCGGGCTGTGGGCCGGATGAGGATGACGACGACGGCTATAATCCGCCCACTCCAACGCCACCCTTCACCGTCTCTCCCACACCTAGCGTAACGCCGCCCAACCAGAACCCAACGCCGACGCGTAGCACCAATCATCAGGTGGTTGTGTCTATTGAAGGTACCCTCGGGGCAGCCTTTCGCGGCCAGATGGGCGATGCGACGTCGAACCAGACCATTGATGGTACTATCCCCGCGACGATTCCGTATACCAACGCACGTGGCTTCTTTACGGTCTCGGCCAATCTCACCGAGCCGGGTCGCAAGCAGCTTGTGATCGAAATCAAGGTGGACGGTACGTCACGCGCGCGCCAGTCCGCGTTTGCGGATCTCGCCAGCCTGAGCGTGAGTGTCCCGAACCTGGACCAGTAGCAGGGCACGCAGGGGCGGCAGTGCCCGTGCCTGCTGTTCGTCTACGTAGACGAATGGAGGGAGGTGATGGCGGTGAGTTCAATTTTCGAACGGATGGATAGTCGCATGCGCGCCATCAAGGCTCTCTCCCTTTCCCTAGCGCTGGTTTGCTCCCCACTGTGGACGTACGCTGCGTCGGCGCAGGCGACATCACGCGCTGAAGACGAGGCGGCCGTAGCACGTTTCTACTTGCAGTCAGGTAGATGGCGCGAAGCGCGCGATGCCTACGAAAAACTCACGCTTCAACCCAACGCACCGGCCTCGTCTTACAGCGGCCTCGGCGAAGCATACATGCAGTTGGGCGAGCGCGAACGGGCAGTCGCTGCGTTCGAGGCCGCTCTCAAACGCCAACCGGATGTTCACGCCCAGCGGCGCCTCGTCGACCTACTCTCGCAATCCAAAGAAGGGTGGCCGCGTGCCACCGAAATCCTGAAGGCTTACTTGGAGCAGCGGCCGGATGACGTGGCGCGACGTAGTCAGTTGGCAGACCTGCTCATCAGCCAAAGCCGTATTCGCGAAGCCATCCCGCAACTGGCGGAAATCGTACAAGCACGCCCCCAAGACGCCGATCGGCGCCTGCTGTATGCACGCTCCCTTGCCTGGAACGGTCAGTCCAAGGAAGCACAGGATCACTTTGCACGAGCCCTGGCTGGTGGTGTGGCGCTGCAAGGCGAAGATCTAAAGCTTGTCGCCTTGGCCGAAGAAGCCGGCGGCAAGCACGCTGCTGCCTATGGCCATTTCAAGAGCTACGTCGAGGCGCATCCCGACGATGCCGATGCTCTGGCTGGGCTTGGACGCACAGCCAACATGACCCGCAACTACGACGATGTAGATCGGGTCATTCAGCGATTGCGCGAGATGTCGGTGCGGCGTCCGGACCTAGCCGTGACGATTGCTCGCCTCGAAGTGAATCGTGGCCGCCGCGAGGCAGCGCTCCCAGAATATGAGCGTGCCTTGGAGCTGAGCTCTGACCCAGCTTTGGCGAAGGAGTATGCCGATATCCAGGGGTCCCTGGTCAAGAAACAAGGACAAGCAGGCAAGAAGGCCGCGGCAGTAGCCGTTTCCCCTTTGCCGTTGCAGCCCGCGGCTCCAGTCGTTGTGCCGGAAAATCTCCCCAAGCTTATCGCACCCAAGCCTGCGCCGGTTACGTTGGATGCGTCGGCCAACAAGACGGCCGCCGCGGTAGCGGCGTTGGCTTCGGCGCAAATGAAGGCGGGGAATTTAGACGCAGCCGCAGCCACCCTCGAGCAGGCGGGTACACTCGTCGACCAACGTGCCGACCTGTTGGCTCTACGCGGCGGTATTGCTTTTGCCCAAGGTAACCCGGAGGCGGCGGAGCAAGACTACCAGGCTGCTCTCAAACTCAAACCGCAGCACCTGGAGGCAACCAAAGGCTTGGCCGCGGTTTATGCCGCACGTGGCGAATACAGCCGCGCCGAGTCGTTACTGCCGAGCCTAAAACGACGAGCCCGCCGCGACTACGACCGCCTGCGCAAGGAAATCGCCCAGCAGCGCAAGTCGCAGCAGCTCGAAACCAAGATCGAACGCGCTAGTGACGAAAGCAGCGAAGCCTTGCTGCGCAAAGCCGTTGCCCAAGCTCCGGAACGCGTCGATTACCGCCTGCGCCTGGCGCAGTTGTTGGAACGGAGTGGCCGAGGCAACGAGGCGTTGCCTCTCTACATGGCCCTACGTTCGCAGCAGCCCGACCTCCGGGAAGCGTATCTTGGTCCCGTGCGGGTCTATATTGCCCAAGGCGACGAGAAGAATGCGCGCGCCGGCTTCGAAGAATTTCAGCGCTTGTTCCCAGGAGAAGAGAACGCTGTGCGCGTGGCCTTGCTGTCGGTCGAAGCCGAGGAGCACAAGCGCGCCGGCAACTACAAGGAATCGGTAGACTCGTATCGCAACGCACTCAAGCTGGCCCCCAACGATGCCAAACTGTGGAACGGCTTGGCCGGTTCTTATTTCGCCGCACGCCAACTCCCTGATGCCTTGCATGCCTTTCAAGCGGCCGGCAAAGCCGACCCCGACGATGTGGACGCTGCCAATGGGCAAGTCGACGTGCTTGCCACCATGGCATCCGATGCTCTCGGCCGGGGTGAGCAGGACGCTACGCGGCGTTACGTTGCTCAAGCTCTGCAGGTGAAAGGGGGGAGCGCTCAGTCGGTAAAGGGCTTGATCGAAATGAGCATGACCTCGGGCGATTACGAATCGGCGCAACTTGCGCTCGAACGCTTGCCCAACGGCGACGAAAAGAATCGCTTGCGTCAGCTCGTCGATGTCGAGCGACAATTGCAACCGTGGCGCAATGATCCGGACAACGCCAACCCTCGCGAGGTGCTGTCGCTAGCGGAACGTGGTCTCAGCGTTGCCCCGCGCCGCGACGATCTGATGCTGGTGCGTGCCCAGGCCCTCGAGCGCTTGGGAGAAAGCGATCGCGCTCTGAGCGCCTATCGCAAGCTACGCGAAGGACCAACGGCGATGGCAAACGCGCCTAGCGAGGCGGCCATCGAGGTTGCCAAGGTCGTCGATGTCACCGAGAAGCCGAGCAAAGGCCGTAAGCAAAAAGCGGGGAAGTCTGTGCCCAAGGAGAAGGCTCCCCCCGCGGTTGTGGTTGAGTCGTCGCCACCAGCCCCCGAGCTTCCTGCCGAGCCAGGCCGTGCGCGCGATGTCGGCTACACCTTGGCCGAAGCGGCGGCGCTGCAACGGGCGGGGAAACTCGACGAGGCCATCCACCTCGTGCACCAGGCCCTCGATCAAGATCCAGAGAACGTCAACGCACAGTTGGCCCTGGGCGGATTGTACTCGCAGCAACAGGAGTACGGCCTCGCCATTGCCGCGTATGAGGCTGCCCGGGCTCGCCGGCCGCATGATGCATTCGTCACCAATGCGCTTGCCGGTGCCTATTTTTCGAATGGAGATCTCGAACAGGCGCGGGCACTGTACGACTCGGTTCTCGACGAGTACCCAAGTAATCCCGAGGCGCTGCGTGGTAATACGAACCTCTTGCTGGCCATCGCTGGTCGCCATCTTTCGGCACAGGAACTGGAGGCGGCGGATGCTGCGATTGAGCAGGTTCTCGAGCGCGACCCGAATAACGCCGAGGCTCTGTCGATGCGTGCGCAGATTGCCTTGGCTGGCCAGGATTGGGAGCGGGCGCGTGTCTATGCCCGTCAACTACCCGATGCGGCGCAAGGACAGAAGATTTCCGAGACCTTATCGATCCAAGAACGGCTAGCCCAGTGGCGGGAAGATCCTTCCACTATGTCGGCGCGCTCTGCCTTGCAACTTGCCAAGCGCGGGCGCGAACTCGACCCTTATCGCGGAGATTTCGCCTACGACGAGGCGCGAGCCGCAGAGTTGGTCGGGGACCATTCGTTGGCCTTGAGCAGCTACCGCCGCCTGGCCGAGGCCCCGGATGCCTCGGCGGAGGCGTATGCGGGGCAGGTGCGCGCCCTGACGGCGATGAAGCGTTACAGCGAAGCCGAACAGGCACTCACCGCTTACAGCGCCGCGCACCCGGAGGCGGCGAATCGCGAGCGTGCCAATCTGCGCCGAGCCCAGGCTGGCGCCTTACTTGATTCCGGACGCACGAACGAAGCGTTCTTTGCCGCGCGCGAGGCTCTGGCCCTGGATCCGGAAGACGCGGATTCCCTCAAGGTGATTGCCGGTGTCTATTCCAAGCAGGGGCAGTTCCAGGATGCCATCGACACGCACCGTGCCGTGCTTGCTGCCAATCCCGATGATCCGGGCTCTTTGCAAGGGATCGCCGGAGCCTACGAAGGCGTGGGGGACTGGCAAGCTGCTGAGGCCACCTATCGCCGATTGGATACCATCCCTGGGTACGAGGTGTCGGCGGAAACCTGGAACCGCATCGCCTTCCATCGCGATATGGAATACGCCCGTCAGCTCATCGAAGCCGGACGCTTTGCCGATGCGCGCGATCTCATGGAGCAGTTGCGCGAGCGCAATCCGCGCGATCCCGATGTGTGGGCAGGGCTCTCGGAAGTCACCTTGGAAACTGGTGCCGACACGCTTGCCCTGACCTATGCCGAGCAGGGTTTGGCATTGAACCGTTCTTCCGCACGCCTACAGGCAGCGCGTATTCGCGCACTTTCGAAGCTCGGTCGCTATGCCGATGCACGCCAGGCCATTGCGAATGACCAGCGTACACTCGGAGCGCAAACGGCGGCGGAGCTGGCTCGCGACGTGCGCCGCGCGCAGGACCGGATCGACCGCGAGCGGCTGACGCGCGAGGGGCGCTTGGATCAGGTCTACCTTCTCTTGGCGCAAGACTATCGCAGCGACCCGAACGACGTGGACACGTTGAAATCCATTGGCTTCCTCTATCTGCAAACCAAGCAGTACGTGGAGGCCGAGCAGTTCTTCTCTCGCGCACAGGCCTTGGCGCCGGAAGATGGGGACGTGCGCCTAGGCCTGGCGTACGCCCTGCGCGGCAGCGGTAACACGCGTGAGGCACTCGATATTTTGGAAGACCAGTACGAGGCCAGTAAAGATCCTGAGCTGGGCCTTGCTTTGGCTGAAATGTACCACGACATGGGGCGCGATGGAGATGCTTCGGCAATTCTCGAGGAGGCGGGGAGTCGCGGCGGGGTGGGTGTCTACGGCCTGCCGCCGCAGCCGGGCTCGGGCTACGCCAGCAGTGGCGCTGTCGTCGATTCGATTCTGCCACCGCTCAAGTTGCCGCAAGGGACATTACGCGCCAAGCCGGCTCCGGTCGATGCACTGCCACCACGGCGCTGGCAGGGAAGTCGCGCCACGGCGCGGTTGACCTCGCAGCCGCTTGCCGCCGCCGCCACGGACTCCATGAACGATGCTGCGCCAGCCGCAGCGGCGATGTTCTCTGGCGGGGCTGTTGAGGCTCTACGGGCTTGGGCTGCCCACCGTGAGAGGGATGTTGCGGAAGCTCAGATCGCGGAAGACCTCCCAAGCTTCGAACGCATCATGCGGGATGTGCGTGCCAAGGGGCGTAGCGGGAAAGCTACCGCGGTGCCGACGCGCGTCCCCACACCACGGGGTTGGCAAGAACCGCGCATCGAGACCACGCCCGTGCCACGCTTGGCGACGCCCGCACGCCGTCAAGCGCGCTCGCAGGTTCCGGCTCCGGTTGTTTATGAAGACTCGCTGCCGCCGGTGCGACTGGAATGGGAACGCAGGCATGATCCATCGACACAGGGTGTGCCGCGCTATTCCGATCTTTCGGCCATTCAGTACGAGACGATCCCAGAAGAGGTGGAGGCGCCGCCGGTCAAAGCCTTGAGCCCGGAAGCACGCCTGCGCGCGGAGCGCTTGGCTCGTGACTTGGCGAGAAAGCAAGCCGTCAAAGTGGGGCTTGGCTTTCGCTACGACTTCCTCAGTGCCGTGGCCGACTGGCGGGCCGACCAGTTTGCGATTTATCGCTTTCCAATGTTCGTTGATCTGCCTGCGGCGCTCAATACGCGCTTCCGGCTGACTGCCGAACCAACCTTGGTCGACAACGGCGACAAGCGCGACGCCGGGGTCTCCGGCATGGCGACATTGAACGGCTTGGCGCTGGGGACAGACGCCATTGTCCTGAGTGGTGGTGTTGGCGGAACCCCGTGGGGCTTCCCGCGTCGCCCCTATCTCACAGGCTTTGCTCAACTCGATCTCAAGCCAGCTCCATGGTTGACGCTGACTCCGTTCTACGAGCGCCAACCCGTAATGGAATCGATGCTGAGCTTCCGCGGGCAGAAGCTGGTCTCCGGCAACAGCGACACCTTCATCGGTAAGGTGATTCAAGACCGCTTCGGCGGACGCATCGGCTTCACCACGCCAGCCCTAATCGATGGTGTGCTCGAACTCGCTTACAGCACCTTGCAAGGCATTCGCATCCCGGACAACGAGAAGTTTGACGGCTTCCTCGGAGTAGGGCGGACATTTGAGCTGCGCAACTACGACAACCAGATTCGCCCTGGCGTCGAGCTTGCTTTCTTCCACTACGACAAGGATTTGAGCGAGCCCGTGCGTGGCTCTTCCAGCTCCGATGCGGACCTCATCGCCGCCGTCAACGAGCGCCGCACCGGCGGCGGCTATTTCAGCCCCGACGCGTTTGTGCAGGCTTTGCTGCGCCTCGATTTCACTGGCCCGTTCTTCCCGGACACATTGGATGACGCCACTTTCTTGGTGACGGGCAAAGTGGGAGGCCAGTGGATCTCGGGTGTCGACTCGGACTTCTTCGAAGACGCCGAGGGAAGCCGTATCGCCGGTGGCATCGAAGGGACGCTCAACTTCCCCATCGAAGAGATTGCCGTGCTGACCACCAGCGCCGGTGGCTTCTGGGCCGACCCCTACAACCGCCACTTCTTCTTGGTCAACCTGGTCTTCCCTCTAGCGTTCTAGGTCGACGACGGGCCGCCAGCGCAAGGCGTTTGGGGGCCCGGGCAGTTGGTGACCGTCTCGGTCGTGATCGCCTGCGCAATCGTCATCGCGGGAATCGCGTACAGGTCAGCGCATAGCCACTGGCCGGACGGGAAACCTTCACCCCGCCCTCCCCCGCGAAAATGTGGGAGAGGGGACTGTTCGCAGACACCGATCCCTAAGCGACCGGCAATGAAGCAACGCCGGCTCGACCAGGAACGCGTCAGTGTGCAGCCGCCGCAGGCTCTCCTGTTGGGGCAACTAGAAGCGGCTCCGGCGAAGGCAGATCGGGGCTCAGGTCGTAAAAGGGGACGGCCATGTTGCCTTCCTTGGTAACCCATTCGAAGCGCACACCGGTGTCCGAGTCCCGCGGAATGATGGCGCTCGCCGAGAACTGGTGCTCACCCTCGGTAAGTTCCATGGTCGTTCCCGTTAGGGGCTTGCCATCGATTTGGACCGTAAGCTTGGCGTGCTCGCGCGATGCCAGATTGAACTTGTAAACACCGCTGCGCGGCACGCGCAGTATTCCGCTCCACTCTGCCGCGCAGGTATTGTGGGAATCATGCACGAGGTAGCACTCGGGGGGATAGGTCCCAAAACCGATGTATGGTTCCTGGCGTTCCGCCACCGGTGTGCCGGCAGGCTGATTGCCATGGTAGTAGCGGGCCATCAAATGCATTTGCAGCGGCTGCGGCGACACATCTTTCGGAATGCTGCACGAGGTAAGGGTGATGTACGGATTGTCCTCCTCGGCAAACTCGTTGCATTGCGTTCCCGGATACACCTGTTGGAGCAGACGGGCGCTTTCGTGCCGCTCATACGGGTGCTGCACGACGACATTGATCGGCAACGGGGTCCTGGGGAGCTTCTTCGGTGGCAAGGCATCGGTAATGTCGCGTAGTTCCGTCCCAGCGATCAGATCCTCGATCAGCCAATAGAAATCCGACGGGTGGAAAAAGAAACGGATGTCGGACAACAACCATGAGAAATGCCCAGTCCCAAGGGTGCGCCCGTAGTGCACTATGCTCAGGTAGCGATTGTGCATGGACTGCCGGACAAAGCGGTTCTTGGACATCTTGTTGAAGTAGATGTTGTAGCCCCAAAATGTGCAGAAGCTGCCGCCAGCAACGGCCACGAGAATCGCTATGGGCACCACCATCTTACGCGGGAAACGCTGGGCAAGTAGCCACACTCGATCAACAAACAACGCGACAAGCATCATCACAAACGGAGTAGCGCCCTGCAGTCGACGAACGTCAAGATTCTGCACGAACACCGTACCGCCGATCATCACAAACAGAAATCCTGCAAGGATCCATAAATTGAAACGTCGCCCCGGATTCACGAGAACCAGAAAGATTCCGCCGATGAAGGCGACACTCGTAAGCGGGTCCAGCATCGGCTCGCCCGGTTCGTTGAAGGTGTCCGAGCCGTCCCCCTTGTGCATAAAGATACGAGAGGTTTCCTTGATACGTTGTACTCGGTAGGCAATGAATTTCTGGGGATCGGAGCTGTAGTACTCCTTGTTCGATAGGGAGCGATTCGCCGCTTCGAAGTAGTAGCCCGGCTGTGCAGAATTGTAGGCGGTGATCTTGTAGATTGGAGCGAACAGAGCAACGCCAAAGGCGAGCACCAAGGCGATAGCCACGGCCATGCGCAAGACAAACCTCTTTTGCAAAGCCCGCGTCGCCGCATCGGTAGCTCGACGCCAGGCGTGCAAATCAACGAGCAGCCCCCCCCCCAATAGAAGCAGCGCCAGCAACGCAGTACCGCGATAGGCAGCATAGTTGTAGAGCATGAACGCGCTCAGAAGGGCTGCCCACGGTGCTCCCGCCAAGCGGTGGGTACGCCCTACCCGAAAGCAAAGGGCAAACGCGAGTACGACGAGCATATTGGGCGCAAAAATATTATGGGCACATCGAGAGTAGATGATGTTCCATGCGGAGACCGCGGACAAGAATGTCGCAGCAAGAGCTGCTGGCTTGCTCACAGCCTGACGCAGCAAGAGATAGAGTGGAAACACGGTTAACGCACTGACGATGGTGAATGGGATACGAATGACCAGAATGCTGCGGTCACCGAACAACCACATGCTCGCCGCAGCCAGATAGTTATCGAAGATGAATTCCCAAAAATACACTCCCTTGAGAAGGAAGTGTGCCCGCATCCCAGCCTGCGGCTCTTCGATGGCATGCATCGTATACGGGGGGGGGAAGTCGGTGTAGCGGTAAAATCTCAGGAATAGTCCGAGCAGGAAAATGCCCAGCAACACCAAGATCTCGGTGCGGTTCCATCCCGGTCCCGCCTTGCCCTTAGGATCGAGCCCATAAAATCCAAGGCTCGCCAGACTGGTTCCAACGATGATCAGGAACCAGCCGTGATTCACCCAAGTCTGAAAGCTCAGGGTGAGCAGATAGGTACCACATCCAACCAACCCCATGCCTAAGACCACCACGACGATGCCAACCCATAATGGCCAACGTCGCCCTTCAAACGGGCCGGTGTCGAGGGCTGGCCACGAACCCTCACCGCGCAGAAAGAGTGCCGCCAACAGCGCGGCAACTACTACAATCGATGTTGCGATGTCGTCGTTCGGATCGAGCCGAATCGCATACTGGCCGTAAGCCATGGCTGCAATGGCGGCCCACGAGCCAAGTGCAAACGCCAACTTTGTTCTTTGCGTCATAGTTAAGCTGGTCCTTATTCCAATCTAGGAGCAACGGTGCAAGTGCCCCGCTGCTCCTAGAAGCTTGCCTGGCCGGCATCTACTTCCAGAGCGCCTTCATCCATGATGGATTCGCCCTGGCAGTTGTCGGCTAAGCCCCAGAGAACCTGACTTTGAAGAAGCTCAACTCCCCGGCGCTCTATTGATCCCCATGCCAGCAAGGCAAGACAGTCCATTCAGTCGGAACACCCTCTTCCTATTTGTTGGCAGGCCGGGGCAAGGTCAGGGTTGCGCTTACAAGACCGTGAGAGCGCCGAACGCCCTGTTGTTTCATTATTTCAAGTTCTCTTCGCTGGAAAGTGCATGCCCAGCCCGGTCGAGGCTCACCAATTTGCGAAGCTGCTGCCTGCCGTCGAGCATGTACAAGGCGTTGGCGCTAGCGGCGACTCGACGGACAACGCCTGGGCTTATTGCTCCCAGGTCGCGCTCCGGGTCGATAGCCATGACTGCGGCTCCATCGAGCGTGAACGTTAGGACGTTCCGGCTCGCCGGGTCCGGAACGATGATAAGGTCACGAGCTTCGTCGAACGTCCAACCACTGGCAGGCGCCGAGGCTTCGAAAAAGTCGATACGAAACGACCGCCGCAGGTGCGGCTCGAAGCGGTGCGGCGGGGTGTGAAGCTGTAGCGCTATGCCGTTGGATTGGATGATCAAGATGTCGTTCTTCCTGTTCGCACCCGCAGACCATGGCTCGAAGAACGATTTGACTTCACCTTCGAACTCGACCCATGTGCCGATTTCCCTTCCGTTACGGTCGAGCAGAGCAATTTTACCACCAGGGAGCGCACTAAGAATCGAGCCATCCGCGAGGTGGCCAAGCGTGGCCGATCGTACCCAAGGGGTTTTCCATCGCGACAAGAGCGTCCCGTCCGCGCTGAATTCGTCGACAGCATCACCCGCATAGGGGACGAACAAGGTGCCATCGGGCGCACGCGATATGCCGAGCGGATCAAGCGACAGGGCCCAACCTCCCGAGGGATTGCCACCTGCGTCGAGGCGCTCGATGCGATAGCCATGCGAATTTCTAAGAAGCAGAGTTAGTCCGCCCTGCTCATCAACCGCAAAATCGGAAAGGACGCCCTCGGGGAGAGGCGGCAACAGTACCTCCTGGTATCCACGGCTCCGAATGACGGGCATGGCACGGGCTTCCGGCAACGAGGCAACTCGTGTCGCGACAAACGGTGTCGACACGGCTCGTGAGCCACCAGCATCCACATGACGCTCACCGGCAACTTGAATCGGCAAGACGCAAGCGGAAGCCGAAGGAAGCCGGACAACCATCTCATGGGCGCCGCCAGTGAGGGGAAGCCAATTCTGCGGTCGCACAACCTCACCATCCACACTTATCTCGGCTGCTGCACAGGAAGGCTCGACTCGCAGATGAAACCAGCCTGAGAAATCAATCAGAAGACTCCCCTCAATACGCACGCTGCTATCGTCCGTGGACGGACCAACGACTAGCTTCGTATCGCGCATGACACTCTGTGCCAGATCCATCGGTTGCGCTTCCGATGCGCTTGGGTGCAACGTTGGCGCACGAAGAGCGTCGACGTTACTGCGATCCACTTGCAGGGAGTGCAACGACATAAGGGCAGTACCAGCGCGTGGCAGCTCCACAAAGGGACTGTCTGGGAACAACGCGCGAAGGAGGGCAACATCCTTCGTTGTCGCCGGGCGGTCTTCCAGTAAGAAGCTGATTTTCTGCGGATCGTATCTTGCCCGCAGACCCTCGATTTGTTCCGCCGACAACGAGTATGTCATCGCTGGTGATTCGAAAGGACAGCTCACGCCGAGCGCCGTGTGAAGCCAATCCCGAGACCGCACGCCCTCGTAACAAGGAGGGTCTTCTTTGCCGAACAGATCATCCCCGTGGCCGAACGCCAATAGCAGTGCCCAATCCGCCCCAAGATTGTGGTAAACCCCATCGGTGTCCTGAAAAATCGATTTTGTCGCTGCAAGTAGGGGCTCCAAATGCGTCGGGCGCATTGGCAAGAGAAAATAGGACGCCAAATTGGCCCATGCGATCAGCAATAGGGCCAGCGCCGACGACACTTTCGCGCACCAGACTATTCGCGAAGCACCCAGCACACAAAACTGGTGCAGAATCGCGCCAACGGTAAAGGCGATGATGGCGTAGAACGCGGGGAAGGCGCCGACCATCCGCCGTGGCACTGGATCGACGCTGAGCAAAGCTGGCAGCATTGCCAGGGCGACCCACACCAACAGCGCGAAAGCGCGGGGCTCAGAGAACTGGCCAAGAAGATAGGCAAGTCCCAGAGTCAGAAGGACTGTCATTGCAGCGTTGATGATGGTCGGGTGGGTCGACTCGTCCGCACGCCGGTACCACGGGCTGAAGCTGCCTTGGTACGTCATCGCACGTGCCACCGCAGCGGTGTTCTTTGCGAGATTGGCCGCTTGCAACCTCAGCAACTCCGGCAGACTTGCCTCGCGGAACGTCCCTTCGCCTCTCCACACCGCGGCTCCAGCAGATAAGGTCGGGTTGATGAAGTGCCATGGCTGCCCGGAAATTAGGCTGGCGGCAGTAGAGAGACTGGCGATCCAGGCGCCAACACCAGCAGCAAGGAGAGGGACTCCGTAAAGCAGCGAGCGGCGCCCTGCTCGCGAAAAGAGCAAGCCGTGAGCGTATAGTACCGGCGGGTAGAGCAACATGACCATCGCCGGACCATAAAACAGTCGCGCCAGCGGCATGGTGGCACTGGCAACAACCATGCTGCGCAAGCTGAACCGCTCCTGCATACGCAGCCCGGCACTAGCGACAATCAACGCCAGCAGAGTCACAAACTGGAACGGAGTATTCTCTTGCCGCGACCAAAACAGTTGCTCAGGTGCTGTCACAAAGAGAAACGTTGAAACGACGGCGATGGACACTCCGCCCACACGGCGGACGATGCAATAGAAGAGCGCAATACACACAAGCCCGCATGCAACGGACACGAAACGCAGCGAGAACACCGAGGTCCCAAGAACCTGGAAACTCACCCACTGCGGCAGGAGGTGCATGATACCATTGGTATTGGCGACAATGCCTTCCGGGATGTAGCGCAATAGACCTACGAGGGTACGCGACGAAAGCATGCTGATGATCATCTCGCTCTCGTATTCATGCGGAAGCTCGGTGAGGGCGTAGAGGCGCGTCACGGCGGCCAGTAGAAAAAGAAACACAAGAGCGGGCCACTCGGCGGTCCGCACCATGCGAAAATTGGATGCAGTCTTCGAGGCCTGCGAGGTGGCGGGCGCAAGCTCGACCGAATGTCGAGGCGGCAAAGGCAATCGCCTCCCCCATATCAGAGCGGCGGAAATACCAATCGCGTAGAACAGACATCCACGCGAAACGGCATCGGCAAGAAGCGAGAGTTCACCCCAGGTAAGAAAACTGATGGCCGTCGCCATCGAGACGATAGCTGCGCTATCGGATTTGCGTTGCCGGACAGAGGCAATTACCGCAGCGAGACAAAGAGCAGTCACCCCAACGCCGACCCACTCCCCATAGTGCACAGACCAAGCAATCAGCGCCTTCCCCGAGTGGCGCAGTTGTTCGAAAAAGAAATCGAGAGCACCTAGGACCCTCTCATGGCGCGTCGCTTGGTTGACGCCCACAAGGACAAGAGGCGCCGTCACCACGCTGACCGACGTAATCGCCAAGATCATCCGTGCGCCCGCCGGACAATGCCACGCCTTCTCCATTAGTGACAATTTATCGCGTCAGGAATGCCCTAGCCGTGGTGCTGCGATCAACCGGCTACCCCGGAGGCTCTGGTCACGGATTCGCAATGTACATCGACCTAGCAATACGCAGACTCGCTCCATCTGCGGCGGCCATGTACGCCGCACCGCCGAAGCAAGTCAACCCGCGTGCCAGGAGCCTATCCTTCGAAATGTTTCCAGATTGAGCTGGCCTGGCGACCGGGGCGCGTAAGGAACCAGTCCGTCCCCAGCTTGTCTGGCGAGACACAGGCGCCGCGCTTCGGGCGTTCCCCATGACCACCGGGCCTCGCGTGCACCCCTCGAAGCGCGCGCACAGCGCGAATCGGTCTAGACTAACCAACATTACCCCTCGCCATACCGCTACGCCCAACGATCCCTCATTGCGAAATGCATGAATTCAGTTGATTGGAAACATTTTCCGCGATACCGATAGACGCCATGGCGAGCCAAGGGGACACACTTTCAAGTAAATTCGTCTTTATTGTCGGCTTTTTAGTTCTGTTGATAGCATGTCGATCCTACGCGGACTATTCGAGCGTGGTGCTTAGCGACGGTGCAGCGCCCTACTACCGCCTCGACGAGCAGACCGGGCGAACGGCGGTGGATGCAAGCCCCCTTAATCTCCACGGAGCCTATACCGCGGGCTGGTGTCCTCCGGCATGCCCACCGGACGACGTTATCTTCGGCGAGGCAGGGATCCTCTTGGGCGATCCGGGCTCCTCCGTCTTCATGGTTGGTTCCGGTGTGGTCGTACCGCCGCGTGCCGATACCGCGAGCTACACCATTGAGGGCTGGTTTCGTCTCACCGGCTCCGTTGCCCCCAGAGCACTAATCGCTCGCCACGACGCAACGGACACTTGGGTTCATGCGCTGCTGACCAACTCGGCAGGCAAGTTCCAATACACAGTGAAGGGTACGGTTGGCAGCAGCGTCGTAAGCAGCACCACGGTCATCGCTGACACGACGTACCACGTAGCAGCTACGCTCGAGGCCAGTGGACGTATTCATCTCTACATCAATGGCGTTGAAGAAGGCACGTCCACTCTAGTGGGTGCACCTCTTTCTGGCACCAATTGGCAGGCAGGACTTGCCAGCAGCGACGGGGGAAGCCCGTTTTATGGCAACATGGACGCGCTGGCCTTCTACTCAACCGCGCTCACCGCAGGACAGATATCGGCACACTACGCCGCAGGAAACTCTGCACCCAACTCGACACAGACACCCGTACCGACGAATACCGCGACGCCGACGTCGAGCCCCCTGCCAACACACACAGGGCAGCCTACTCCCACAGCCTCGGCGACCTCAGTCTCTACGCCACCGAACGGGGTTTATTCCGTTGTAGTGCTAAGTGACGGAGCCGGTCCGTATTACAAGCTGGAGGAACTGGCAGGTCGCACAGCCGTCGATGCGAGCCCTCTGGGCTTGCATGGATCCTACACAGCCGGTTGGTGCCCCCCGGCATGCCCGCCTGACGACGTTGTCTTCGGCCAAACAGGACTGCCCCCTGGGGATCCAGGACACTCTGCCTTTATGGTCGGATCCGGCGTAACCGCCCCAGTTACGGCAAGCACCCAGAGCTATACGATCGAAGGCTGGTTCCGTCCAACCGGCTCCGTCGCGCCAAGAGCACTGATTGGTCGCCTAGATGCAACTGACAATTGGGTTCATGTATTGCTCATTAACTCATCGAGCAAGTTTCAGTTTATTGTCAATGGTACGGTCACCGGGAGCGTCGTTGGCACCACTACCGTCATGCCTGACACAACGTATCACGTGGTCGCCACACTCGAAGCCAACGGCCGAATTCGCCTGTACATCAACGGCATGGAAGAAGGCGTATCGGCGCTGGTGACCACACCCATAAGCGGCACCTATTGGCAGGCAGGCATCGCCGGCAGCGGTGGGGGGAGTCCATTCTACGGCCACATGGACGAGTTAGCATTCTACCCAACCGCCCTTAGCGCATCGCAAGTCTGGAGCCATTATACCGTGGGCAACCCCACTCCGACGCTGACGGCCACTCGCGCGCCAACACGGACACGAACACCAACATTGAGCCCGGTCCCCACCTACACCGGGCAGCCCACATCGACACCATCAGCAACCGGAACGCCGACGCCCACCCGGACTCCGACATTGACCGCTATTTCCACCCCCTTGGGTAGTCGGTCAGATTTCGCTCTACGCTACGTCGACCATACGGGCATCCAGATCGCCATGGCATGGGACAGCGTAACCACAGCCGCCGGGTATGTTGTCCAACGTGACACGACCCCGTTCTTCAACAGCTCGGCCTTGGTCAGTTACACGACGGACGCAACGGTCAACGGATTGGGCGACACGGGATGGCCGCTCGATGACTGGCGACGGTTTCAGCGACGCAGCACAGCGAGTTTGAGCCCCATATATCACCTGCAATCGGCTACTGGCTATTACTACCGCGTTTTGGCGCAAACCTCGTCTGGAACGCAAACCTCCAACATTATCGGGCCCTGCACGCTAGCAGACTACCATCATGCCGATGAGATCGTTCGCGGCCAGCCGGGGGACTTGTGGGCAGATGCAGTGCTGGGACAGGCAGGCTTTGCAGAGAACACATTTTTAGGAACGGACCCATACCACACGCAATATGGCGGTGGCGTGACCGTCGATTACGCCGCCACCGGTCGAACACATGTCTTTCTTGTGGATGGCAACCACAATCGGATTCTTGGGCTTGAGGGTGTCGGTCGCTGCCGGTTCTCCGAGGAGATCTGCAGTATTGATTCGGATTGTGAACCCGGGGAGCGGTGCGACTTGACGCCGGGAGAGATTGCCCCGGCCTTTGTTCTCGGCCAGCCGAGCGATACGGGTTTCAGCGCCTGCAACGGCGATGGCACCCGGCAAACATTCCCAAATTATCCCGCACCCAACGCGAGCACTCTCTGCCTATTGAGCCCAGATTCCATCAGCATCGGCGAATCGGTCATTCACATCCAGAACGCGGTGGACGCTGATCATAACCTCTACGTTCCCGACGAGTGGAATCATCGCGTCCTCATGTATCGAGACCCCTTTGATCCAAGCAACGGCACGGCGGCTGCTGAAGTCTGGGGACAAGACAACTTCGAGGCAAACAAGTGCAACCGAGGTGGACTGCCGACAATGGCTTCGCTTTGTTTCCCCACCTCCGTCGCAATAGATGGATCAGGCAATTTGTGGGTGGTCGATTCTGCCGAGTCCAATAGCCGCGTCCTGCGCTTTCCGCGAAATGCGAGCACTGGCGGCGTCGAGAAGACCGCCGACTTGGCGCTGACCGGGCTGTGGCATCCGACTTCGGTGCAGGTGGATGCACAAGGGGACCTCTACGTTTCAGGCAGCTTCGGAGTTTGGCGCTTCGCCAACCCGCAACCCGGCGCAGCAAACCCGCACCAGTCGCTGGACTTCATTACCTATGATCTAGACTACGGTTCAGCCAGCCAGATTGCACTGGACCCACGCTACCCGGGCCGCATCTGGGTTGAGATGAGTTCCGCAACGCAAGCGCTGTTTGACGTCCACAGCCAACAGATGTTGACCAAGCTGCGCTCTGGACAATTTCGTGGCCTTACCGTCAGTCACGAGGGTGACCTGTTCACCGTAGACGCATGGAGCAACACCGGATTATTCCGGCTTGCCCCAGGCGAAACCCCACCATCAGGATCGCCCGGAACGCCAGCGTTCCTAGGAGTCGGTGCGGTCACAAAAGATTCGCTCTGGGGTGTCAGCGGCATCACGATCGTTGGTGATCAGTTGCTCGTCTCAGACAACGACGGAGTCCGCTTTTGGAACGACTACCGTCGGGTTACTCAAGGAAATGAGATTTCTCCTTTGCCCGACGGGATGTGGCAGTCCCCCTCGGCTGCAGGGCATCCGGGTTATCGCATTGCCGGTGACGATAGCGGCCGTATTTGGATCGTTGTCGGAAACGACGCCACCCACCTACACCTCTTCGCCGCACCACTCACCACCAACTCCGCCCCAATTAAGAGTATCTCCATTTCAAAATACAAAGATGCCACCGGTAGCATCCGGACCCTTCCAGGAAGCGGGCCTACGATCCCGCCATTGACGTTTTTTCGGTTCTTCCCTGTGGGCTCAGGGGACCAAGTCTGGTTCTCCGAGGGTGAAGGTCCAGCAAGAATATTGCGCGCCACCAACATTGATGGGTTAGAGGACCCAGGGCAACCCGCGTATGTCGACACCATTCTTGGCCAGCAGGATCTCCAATCGTATTATGTGAATCAGGGGCGTGGGACGTGGGCCTACGACCGAGACACGTTGGGAGCCGAGAATCTACCCCTGCTCGACTCGGCTGGAAACCTCTTCGTCCAAACGAATGCCACGGGTGGCCAGGATGGCGGCTATTCGCAGATCTTGCGCTGGAATACCGGCACGATTCCAGATCACCCTACCCAGGTACTGCTGAATATCCCAGCCGACAGCATCTATGGCAACGGAGGCCCACAGGACTTCACGCTGGCAACAGCCTTAAACAATCCCCGATACCCGCTGGCCGCTCACGACGTGGCAGCGCCTGTACGTGCCCCGGCGTTCGACTCAAGCGGAAGAATGATTCTAGGCGGGGCGAACCCTTACATTGGCCCGCGCTTTCCCATGGTCTACTTGAACAAGGACCAGAACTACCAACCACAACTAGTCCTTGGAGACTACGTGTCGTTCGCAGCCGTTTCGTATTTCGATCGCGACGGCAACCTCTACCTAGCCGACTGGGATTGGACGCGGGTTCTGGTCTACAAGGCGCCCCTACTGCACTTTGCAACCGCACTTCAAACCCCACTACCGACTACAACTCTGACGTTAACCGCAACGCAGACATTGACCCCGACGCTGACACCAGCAAGCACCCAAACCGATACGCCAACCGCCACACCGACCTTAAGCAGCACAAGCCTTCCTTCGGCCTCAGAAACGACCACACCCACTGAAGTGCCGACCACCACTCCAACTCCGCCTCCGGCACCCACGGCAACACCAAGATTCGCCATTGAATGCCCGATTGCACCGGTGCAATGCACTTACACCGCCGCAAGGAACTCACTAGAGGTCACATCCAAAGGCGCGAGAAGCAACTTCGAATGGAGCTGGAAGCGGGGCACAACGTCACTCAGTCAGGCAGCATTCGGCGATCCCGTGACTGGCGCAAGCAGCTACGCGCTGTGCCTCTACGAACAAGCAGACCCGGCCCAGTATTCGCTGGCCATGGTTCTTCGCATTGCCCCCGAGATGTGCGGCACAACACCGTGCTGGAAAACTCTCGGGACGAAGGGGTGGCGCTACAAGAATCCGTGGGGCAACGAGAGCGGCGTAGTCAGGGTTGTGCTTGCTGGCGGAGAGGCGGGCCGTCCTTCGCTTAAGGTTGTAGGGAAAGGGTCCAACCTTCCAGTACCGGTCCCATCGAATGACGAGCAGCTCCTTGACCAGAATCCCACGGTAGTTGTGCAACTGCACAGTAGTGCCTCCGAAGACTGCTGGTCGAGCGTTTTCGATTCGTCCAGCACCAAGAAGAGCGACCGAACCGAATTCCAGGCCGCAGCTCGATAGGCCCGCGGGTCACAACATGGTGGCAGCCTCTCGTTAAGGCAGAGGATGAGCCCCGCCTCCCAAGGCCTATTGTTCTCGCACCTCGGGCACCATCTTGCGCGGACAACCGAGTGTGGAGTGGCACTCAATAGGTCGAGCCTCAGCCTTCGGTTCCCATGTGCCCATGTGCCTAGGTTATTGATGCGTTGCTTCTGGGAGATGCAATGCAGACAAGCTCCACCGCCGCGCGGCAGACCTTGTCTGCATGTCGTTTGCGGCTCTTGGCTGGCGGTAGGCGCCAATGCGGTCGCATGGCGACACGCGGCGGCGGCCTAGTACACGCAGCAGGACCGGCAACAATCACGTAGCGAAGCCTTCTCTCAGCCCGGCGCTCGCGGATGTAGGGTCTCATCGATAAGAGGGACGCGCACCTGCGCATAGGTGGCACTTGCTGCCGGAGGCGGATGGCACTAACTGTCTCGCGCCAATCAGCCACCCAGCTCGGAATAGATCGCAGACCCGGCGGACAGCAAAGGTGCAGGATGAGGAACAAGATCGGTCGCAACGACCCGTGCGCTTGCGGCAGTGGTAAAAAGTTCAAGCATTGTTGCGCGGGAGCACCGCCATCGCCCACTACGCTGGCGCGCGAGAGGCTACGCACTGCCGAGGGTAGACTTGTCGACGCGTCCATCCGCTACGCCCGCCAGCGCTACGCATCCTCTGCCCTCGCGGAACTGGCGTGGGAAGACCTCACCTTAGGCGATGAATTCGACCAGGAAGATGAAGATCTGTTCCGCGAGACCATGTTCCCGATTTGGATCACCTTCGACTGGTGTCCGGACCCCGAAGACTGGCCTGACATAGACCTGCCCAAGCAACCGCTGGCGCTAGAGGCCATCGCACGCCACCCCGAGCGCTTCGACAGCCTCGAGCAACGTCTGGCAAGCACTCTTTGCCGAACTCCCTATTCCTTTTATTCCGTGATCGAGGTCCAGCCTGGAACCAGCATGGGGCTACGGAATATTCTCACTGGGCAGCAGGTGACTGTCCTCGAGTTGCAGGCGAGCCGTGTTGTGAAACCCAGCCAGATCCTATTTACGCGCGTGATCGAGATGGATGGGATTGCGCTCATGGTCGGCTGCGCTCCACTGCCCCTGAGCCCGCGCCGGCACCACGTGATCCTCGACTTGCGCACCCAACTCGCCCAAGACTTCGAGCTTGCGCCATCGGCAATGCTGACAGAGGACATTCTTACCCGGGTGTCCAACGAACTCCGCGAGTTCTACTTCGACATGGCGTTCTCGGAGGAACCGGAACGTACTATTGAGATGCTCAACAGCGACGGCGAACCCCTGCTTCCCACCAAGGTGTACTTCACCTTGCAGTGCACACCACAGGAAGCCTTCAGCGCACTAAAGGACCTCGCCCTAGACAACGCCGAGCAAGCCGACGGAGCCCGTTACGATTCGGCCGGCAACCTACAAGCCGTGAATGTGAGCTGGTTCCGAGACAGTGACGCGGCAGACCCCACAGCCGGCTACATCACGCTCGGATGCCTGCGTATCGACGGCGAGGCATTGACGGCGGAAGTCGACTCACAAGCAAGGGCCGCTCGCATCCGTGGCGAGATCGAACGACGCCTGGTGGGGAAAACCCTATTCCAATCCATGTCGAGCCAACCCTTGAACACCGATCCTCGGCACAAGCAGCCCGCAGACCCGGGCGCCGCCCAGCGGGCCGCAAGATCCGAGGAGCTTCGCAACGACCCGCGGGCGCAGGCCATCGTCAAGCAAATGATCGCCAAGCACTACGCCACCTGGATTGATACCCCCCTGAAAGTTCTCAAAGGCTTGAGCCCTCGCCAGGCCGCAAGCACGCAGGAAGGCCGCGAGCATTTGGAGGTCATACTCCTGGAAATGAGTCAGCTCGGAGATAACGACCCGCTGCTCCGCCCCGATCTCGACAAGATCCGGCGCGACCTGGGCATGTAAGCACTCTGTAAAACAAACGCTTCGATTCTTGTCGGCTCGCGCAAATTTAGAGCAGCGGGGGGCTTTGCACGCCAAACCATTCCTACACCAGACGCGGGCCGAGGGCGGCCCGTCTCCAACTCAGATTCATCAATATTTACAAGCAATGGAGACGCCGCGCCCCCGCGGCGCATGAGCCGGATTCCCCGCCCAAGCGATTTGGCGTGCGAAGCCGGCGTCGTTGCAATCATGCCCGAATTGTTCCAAAACCCTGCCTCCAATGGGCCAGCTTGTCGTGTGGTGGTTGGTGCTCGAGGGCTTGGGCCTCATTGCACTTCCGTTAACCAGTGTTCTCTTCTCGAAGCGCGCCGACTACGGCTATGCCTTCGGCAAGATCGTTGCCTTGCTGGTCGTCACCTACGATGCCTGGCTGCTCGGACACCTGGGGATTGGGTACTCGTCTTCCTTGTGGTTGTCGCTGCTTTTTTTCGCTGGGCTCAACGGCGTGCTGCTGCTGCGCCGCCGCGACGCGTTGCTCCCTTGGCTGGCTAGCGATGGCTGGCGCACCATCGTGCGTACAGACGTGCTGTGGACCCTCGGCTTTGCCTTCTTCGCTTGGCAACGTTCCCTGCTGCCGCAGATCACCGACCAAGAGAAGTACATGGACTTTGCCTTCTTCAACACCTTGATTCGTACCGAGGTGATGCCGCCGCAAGATCCGTGGATGGCCGGCAAGGTCTTCAACTACTACTACTTCGGATACTTGATCCTGGCCAACTTGGCGCGCTTGACCGCAATCGCCGCGCCGATCGCTTACAACCTGTGCGTCGCAACCCTCGGCGGACTGGTGTTCAGCGAACTCGTCGCCGTTGGCATGGTGCTCACACGCAAGCTTTCGTTTGCACTGCTCACCGGAGCCATGGGCATCTTGTTCGGCAATCTCGATGGCTTTCTACAACTGCTCGAGTCGGGCAGCCTCACGGCATTCAACTACTTCCGCTCGACGCGCATTGTCGGTGGCGACTCCACCATCAACGAGTTTCCCTACTTCACCGCCATTCATGGGGATCTGCACCCGCACTTCCAGGTGATGCCGGTGATGATCCTGCTGCTCGGACTGCTCCTCGATCCCGAACGCGAGCGCGGCGATACCAGCTCTTACAAAGGATTGTGGCCGTGGTTTGTCATTACCTTTGTCCTCGGCGCCATGGTGGCAATCAGCACCTGGGAATTGCCGGTGGGGGCGATGACGACCTTCTTACTGCTGCACCGGCACCTACCTCTCACCCCACTATTCACGCGCGAGCGCATCGGCGTTGTACTGGGTGTGGTTGGGGCGCTGGTCGGCAGCTACGTTCTGTTCCTTCCTTTCTATCTCAACTTCCAAGCCCCCGGCGGCGGCGTCGGTTTCAAGTTCGCCACCACTTCTCTGGCAGAGTTCATGACCGTGTTCGGTGGCCTGTTGATCGCGCCGGCGCTCTATCTGATGTTGCGTGTCGGCCCTCACATCTCCGCAAAGCCGGAGCAACGACAGCTCTTGTTGGGGCTGGTCGTATTGGCCGTGGTAATCGCCCTCATGGCCGGGAACGCCGTCTTCCCGATTCTCCTAGCGATACTGACCGCTGCCTTGGTTGCCGCCTACGGCAGTGACGAGGAAGAAGACCGCGGGCCGCTGCTGGTGGTGGTCGCCGGATGCGCCGCCTTGCTGGCGTGTGAATTGGTGTTCATCCGCGACCCTTACGGCGATCGCCTCTACCGCATGAACACAGTGTTCAAACTCTACCTGCAAGCCTGGTTCTTGCTTTCCATTGCGGGACCGTGGTGCTTGATGCGCTTGCTCACCGACCGTGGCTTGCCGAGCAACGTAAGAACCACCGCCGGCACGCTGGTCGGCGCCCTATGTCTGGCCGCGGCTGTGTATCCGGTAGGGGTTACCGTGACGCGGTTGACGCATCCATTCGCCCCGCGCTCTCTCGACGGCAACGACTACATGCGTCGCGATCATCGCGACGACTTTGCCGCCGTGGAATGGCTGCGCGCCAACGTCCAGGGCCTTCCGGTGATCTTGGAAGCGACCGGCAACCCGTATTCGTACTTTGCACGCATGTCGAGCAACACCGGCCTACCCACCCTGATGGGTTGGGGAAACCATGAAGGCTTGTGGCGTAGCAATCATCCCGATGTCGGCAAACGCCAGGAAGAGGTCAAACGCATCTACAACGCCACGACACTGGAAGAAGTTACTTCCCTACTCGATGCCCACAGCGTCAAGTACGTCATCGTTGGCGAGGTCGAGCGTAAGGAGTATCCCTCCGCGGGGCTGCAGAAGTTCGGCTCTTTGGAGGTTGCCTTCAAACAGGGCGGAACCACGATCTACCAACGGTGAGTCGGGGATATGGGAATCACAGTCCGCCGATTGAGCTAAGGCAAGGTACGAGCGCAATGCATCGAAGCAACACTGATGGCGGAAGAGTAGCGGTTCATTTTCAAGGTTGGAGGACTTCTCGGTGGCATCGGACTCTGTCCGCTGCAGCGTCAGGCAGCGATGATGTCAGGCGCACGGGACGGAGGGACTGTGCATCAATCCCCGCTGCCGGTCGCGAGGCTGAGCCTCGCAGACCCTGCGTTCGTTCCCAGGCAGAGCCCTTTACGTTACCCACAAATCGGGGTGCTGGACACCGGTACCCCGAAAGGCTTTTCGGTCGAAAAAAGCTCCATCGCCAGCCATACGGTGTCCTCTCCCCCGCTGAGGAGATGCACGGGAGAGGATACCGATCCTTGCTGCCTTTCCGTTCTGCTGTCGGTGTCCAGCCGGCCGATTTGTGGGTAAGGCTAAGGGCAGAGCCTGGGAACGAGGAATTCTGCATTCTGGTTCCCAGGCTCTGCCTGGGAACTTATTCCGGCAAGGCTCTGCCTTGCGAAGGAATTCATGCACAAGATCGGAGCCCCGTGCCGCCACATTTCAAGCTCAACCACTGCCGGCGCTGGGCTCGCAGCGCACACAACCTATTCACGAGGCCTGAGAAGAAAACATGAACGGTAGTCGCTCAGGGGCATTTAGCCCTCGTCTGTTACTCGCCGCCATTCTCTTGTTCGCAGCCGCTGCGCGCCTGACCAACATCGAGTGGGATCAACGGCATTTCTTTCATCCTGACGAGCGTGCCGTCGTCTCCGCCGTGCAGCGGCTGTCGTTCAGTCCATTCCGTTGGAACCCCGACTTCTTTGCCTACGGCTCCCTGCCCATCTACATCGCCCGTGTCGTTTCCGGGGCGGCTTCGTGGGTAGACCCGATGGCTGCCAGCTATGACGGCATCATCGTCAACGGCCGCCGCCAATCCGCTGTCTTCGGCGTGCTTACCGTTTTCCTCCTGTTCCTCTTGGGCCGACGCTTGTTCGACGAGAAGGTCGGCCTGGTGGCCGCCCTTCTTCTCGCAGCCTGCGCCTTGCACATTCAGAACTCGCGTTTCTTAGCCGTCGACGTCACCCTCACCTTCACCGTCCTCTTCTGCATGCTGCAGTTCTTGCGCGTCAGCGACGACGGCAAGATGCGCAGCTTCCTTGCCGCCGGTGCCGCCATCGGTTTGGCCACGGCATGTAAGTTCAGCGCCATGCCGCTGTTCTTGCCGCTCGGCATTGCGGCTTTGCATCGGCTGATCGTCGAACGCCGCTTCTTCGCAGTCACCGGCAAGCTGGCTGCCGCCGTGGTCGCAGCGTTTGTGGCCTTCGCCTTGGCCGAGCCCTACGCGTTGCTCGATTTCGATCGCTTCTACCACGATATCGTCGAGCAAAGCGGCATGGTGCGGAATGCCGGGCAGTTCGCCTACACGACGCAGTACATGCACACCCCCAAGTACATCTACGATCTCACGCAGATGGCCGTGTGGGGGATGGGTCCGGCTCTAGGCTTGGCCACCATTTGGGCTACCCTGCTGCGGGTTACCGCGGCTTGGCGCAATCGCAGCGCCAGCGACTGGATTCTGCTGTCGTGGGTGATTCCATTCTTCCTCATCACCGGCTGGTTCGAGGTGAAGTTTCCGCGCTACCTGCTGCCCATCTACCCGCTCCTCATTCTTTGGGCCGCCGAGTGGATCGTGCGTCGCTATCGCCAAGGTGGCATTCTCGGACGCAGCTTGGCGCCGGCAGTTATCGCCGGCACCCTGGCGACAGCCGCCGCCTTCCTGTCGACGTACACGCAAGACCACACCGTCGTGCGCGCCTCGCAGTGGGTGTACAAGCACATCCCCGCCGGCAGCAAAATTCTCTCGCAGGATTGGGACGAGGGCTTTCCGTTCACCTTCCCTCGCTCGCCGAGTAGCCAGTACAAGATCACCAACTTTGGCTACTACGAGCGCCCGGACAACTCCGCCAAGATGAACAAGCTCGCCAGCGAGCTTGCCTCCAGCGACTACATCGCCTTCCAGACCAAGCGTCTTTACGGTGCCGTAACCCGCGCCCCCGAACGCTATCCGCACACCTCGAATTATTTCTACCTGCTGTTTGCCGGCGACCTCGGCTTCAAGATCGTGCAGGAGATCCACGCCCGCCCCACCTTGTTCGGCATCGAGTTCCCCGACGAACTCGCCGACGAATCGCTGACCGTCTACGACCATCCCAAGGTACTGATCTTCCAAAACGTCGAGAAGCTCAGCACCGAGGTCATCTTCGACAAGATCATGCGCGGTCAACCGTCGCGGCCCATGACCCGCGACGACCTCCTGCTAGCCGGCACCGAGGACCATGGAGCCACGGCAAATGCCGGCGAGACCACGGTGGCAACCAGCGAAAGCACGCCGGTGGCTTCCGGTCCTATGGCTCTCTTGTTGTTCGCGGCGCTGGTCGAGATCCTCAGCTTGGCGGTATACCCCGTACTGAAGCGGCGCCTGCCCGGACCGGGAACGCTGGCCATCTCCAAGACGCTGGGAATTCTGTTGTTCTCCTACCTGTCGTGGCTCGTCGTTAGCCTCGACATGGCCAAGTTCACGCGCGACACGCTGTTGCTCGTGGCTGGCTTCATGATCCTGTGTGGCGTGCGCGCCTGGCGGCGCCCGGATCGCGAGCGTACACCGGTGAGCGAGGCGGTGGCCACCCAGATCGTGTTTTGGGGCGCCTTCTTGTTCTTCCTTGCCATCCGCTCCTTCAACCCGGAGATCTATTGGGGCGAGAAGCCCATGGACTTCTCCTTCCTCAACGCCATTACGCGCGCCACCAGCCTGCCGCCACCGGAGCCGTGGTTTGCCGGCTCACCGCTGCAGTACTCCTACTTCGGCTACTACTCGATTGCGGCGATGGGCAAGCTGCTCAACATTGAAACCGGGTACCTCTTCAATATCGGCATCGGCTTGATCGGCGGACTTACCACGGTTGCGGCGTTTGCTGCCGGGGCGGCGCTGACCCAACGCTGGTCGACCGGCGCCATTGCGGCGTTGTTCGTGACCTTGATCGGCAACCTCTCTGGCCCGCGCGAACTCATGGGGCCGCATCCGACCATGAATTTCGATTACTTCTGGGCGACCTCGCGCGTCATCCGCGACACCATCAACGAGTATCCGTTCTGGAGCCTGCTGTTCGCCGACCTGCACGCACACATGATGGTGATGCCCATCACCGTGACTTTCATCACCCTCACCGTGTTGTGGATTCGCGACACGATCCTCGACCGTTACGAGTACGTGCCCGCCGGGGCTCGTTTGGCGGTGTTTGCCCTCCTGTCGTTGTGTCTTGGAACCATCACCGTGACCAACGCCTGGAGCACGCCGACCTACGTCCTCTTCTTCCCGTTCGTGCTTGGCGTGGTGTGGCTTACCGAAGGATCGCATCCCGGCTTCTTTAGTTTCATCGGCGGCCTGCTCGGGCGCGTCTTGTTCCCCACCGTGCTCATCGCTGCCGGCGCGTACTTCCTGTTCATGCCCTTCTGGCAAAACTTCAACCCGCCGGAGCGCAACATCGGTTGGGAGGTTTTGGGTCCGGACAAGCTCGTCCAACCGCTGGATTTCCTCACCATATGGGGCGTCTTCTTCTGTGCCTTGGTGCCGTTCCTGTTTGCCTCCTGGGTACGCGAGTTGCGCCGCGCCGACGGCACGCTTGGTCCACTGCGGATTGGCATTGCCGTGCTCGGGCTGGCAGCCATGGCAGCGAGCCTGTTCATTTCCACCCGCGCCTTTGCGTTGATTCTTTTCCTACTAGGATTTCAGGTCGTCCTCAGTCCCAAGACGGAACGCCGCTGGCGCTTGCCGCTGGCCTTCGCGACGTTTGCCTTTGCGGTAACGGCAGGTACCGACCTGGTCTACGTCTGGGACCGCATGAACACCATCTTCAAGTTTTACCTGGAGGCTTGGTTCATGTTCGCGCTGGCTGCGGCGGTAACCGCGCAAGCCCTGTGGCAGGCCTCACTGCTGTCCAAGTGGCTGCGGCGCGCCTGGCAGTTGGCGATGGTAGTGGTGGTTGGCGTCGGCCTGTTCACCGCCGGCACGGCAGCATACGGAATCTTGCAGACCAACCGCGTGGTAACGCCACGGCCGACACTCAACGGCCGCGCCTACTTGCCGCTGCGCGCCCCCGACGAAGCTGCCGCCTATGAATGGTTGAACCGCAACGTGCGTGGCATTCCGGTGCTCATGGAAGCGCATGGCGATTCGTATCAGGAGTTCACCCGCGTCTCGATGAACACCGGTCTGCCGACGGTGTTGGGGTGGTCGTACCATGTGTTCCAACGCGCTCATCCGTGGAACCAGATCAATCAACGCAAGGCCGACATCCAACTGGCCTACACCACCGAGAGCAAGGACATCGCCAGCTCCATTTTCCAGCGCTACCACGTTGCCTTTGTGTTCGTTGGTGCCCTCGAACGGCGCACCTATGCGGGCGGCAATTTGGAGCGCTTCCGGGAGTGGACCGACCTGCTGACCCCTGTGTACCAGAACCCGGGTGTCACCATCTTCGCCGTCAACGATACGTTTACCGGTGGCATGCCGCTCACCACGGTCGAAGAGATTCCCGACATTCCCGGAGCTGCGGAAGCACCACTGCCACAGGATGCACCGGGGCAAGTACAGCAGCCACGCGGCGTGGCCGTGAAGGCAGATGGCAACATCCTGGTCGCGGACTTCGGCAACCATCGCATCCAGGAGTTGGACAAGGATCTCAAGTTCGTGCGCGGCTGGGGCCGCAAAGGCGAGCTGCCCGGGCAGTTCAATGAGCCGGGTGATGTTGCCGTGGCACCCAATGGCGAGGTCGTGGTTGCCGATACCTGGAACCAGCGCATCCAGATCTTCGACAAGGAAGGCAAGTATCTGCGCGAGGCTGCGCTTGGTTTCTACGGGCCACGCGGTGTCACAGTCGATAGCCAGGGATCCATCTTCGTTGCCGACACCGGCAACAACCGCATCGTGCGCCTGTCGGCACGCGGCGAGAAGGAAGCCGAGTGGGGAGGCAAGGGTACGGCACCGGGCAAGTTCCAAGAGCCGACGGGAATTGCCGTGGACAAGGACGGCACCGTTTTCGTTTGCGACAACGTCAACGCTCGCGTGCAGATCTTTTCGCGGGACGGCCAGCTTCAGGGCTCGTTCGCGGTGTCCGGTTGGGAAGCGAAAGTATTCTCCGAGCCGCACATCACCGTCGACAAGGCGGGGACACTGTGGGTGACGGTACCGACCATGAAGGAGATTCGCGGCTACGATCGTAGCGGTACTCTCCTGCGCACCATCCGATCGCAGACCATCCCCGGCGTCATCTTCGAGACGCCGATGGCCGTAGCCTACAGTGTGGCCAACGATGACCTTGCCGTCAGCGACCTCGACCATCGCATCTTACGCATCCCCTATGGCAAGTGACATTATCGTACCACGACGCTGGATACGCCTGCTGCTGCTGCTCGCCACGGCAGCGGCAGGGCTTATTGGGCAGTATTGGCTGTCTTGGAGGTACTTTCCCGAACAAGCGGCTTGGGCGTGGCTGACGGCTGCGGTCGGTTTCGTCCTGCTCTTTTTCTTGAGCGACGACACCCGGGAGCTGCCCTCCCCTGGCGCGGTCGAGTTATCGCCGGCTCAGGAACAGATCGGCTTCGCCGCGGTGCTCGTGATCGGCCTCTTTTTCGTTGTCTACAACATCGGCGAGTTCCCGCCGGGCATCAATCACGATGCGGCCTGGGAAGCGATGTATGGAATTCGCATTCTCAACGGCGAGCCGTACATCGCTTACGCCAATGAAGCCTGGGGGCGTGAGACCTTTACCTTCTACTTCAAAGCCGTCGGGCAATATTTTCTCGGCCCCACACAGTTGGCGATCGAAGCGCCGTCCATGGTGGCTGGGTTCCTCACCCTACCCTTCTTCTACTGGTGGGCGCGTAACAGCTTCGGCTCGGGCCTAGCGCTGATTGCCACCACGCTGTTGGCCAGCTCCGGATGGCATTTGATCTTCAGCCGTACCGGCTGGCGTTCGGATTTTCAGCCGTTCTTCACCGTGCTCACCTGCTGCTTCTTCGTGCGCGGCATGCGTCGCGCCAAGGCCTTGGACTTTGCTCTCGCCGGCATCTTTCTCGCGGCCACGCTCAATACGTACAACGCCTCCCGCGTCTTGCCCGGCTTGTTCTTGGCATGGCTACCGCTGGTGATCCTGCAATCCTGGAAGCTGCGCGGCTTTCTGCGCCGCTATGGCTGGGCCATGCTTGCCGGTGCGGTCGCCTTCGCAATTGCCATTGCGCCGCTGGCTTGGTTTGCCGTGAAGCACTGGAGCATCTTCAACAGCCGAGCTGTCGCCCTACGCGGGCAAGCCGAGATGTGGCAGGCCGTGCGCCAGAGTTTCTTGCTCTTCAATTTGGCTGGTAACGGCGATGACTTTTTCGTGCGTGAGCCCGGCTTGGAACTCGCCGCCTCGGTGTTCTTCGTCTTCGGCCTGCTGTGGTGCGTGCTCAAGATTCGCGACGAGCGGGCGCAGTTCCTGCTGTTGGGCTTTGGGCTTGGGTTGGTTCCCGGCTGGATCAGTCGCCCCAACATGAACCGCTGCATCGGCACCATGCCGTTTGTGTTTTTCATGTCCGGTCTCGGCGTGGAGTTCTTTCGCCAGCAACTGCGGCGTTTGCTGCCGGGCGCCGGCGTGTGGTTGGGAGTAGCGTTGGCGGTGCTCACGTGTGGCACGGCCATCGTCGACAGCTACCAGCAGTTCCTCGGACCCAACCGGCGTCCGGTATGGGGATACTACCCGGAGACCGCAAGGGTCGGCCGCCTAGTGAAGAGCTTGGTGCCCGACTACGCCATTTGGGTCGGCGGTGCGAATTGGCCGCGCGACACCATCACCTATCTTTCGTACCAGGGCGTCGGGCATCCCGAGCGTCGCAACTACACCTGGGTAGAAAACATCAGCCTCGTCAACCGCGCCAACATTGCACCTCCCGAGGGCAAAGGCGCCGCTTTCATCATCCCGCTCACCGACCGTGGCCCATCGGCCCTGAACGCCTTGCTGCAGCGCTTTCCGAATCACAAGCTCGAAGACGTGCGCTATCCCGAAAATGACGACGGTGTTTTGATCGCCAAGCTCTTGCGCGTCGAGGAAGTGGATGTGAGAGCGGTGCCTAGAGAGCCGTCGTGGCCGACGCTGCCGGTCAATTCGCAAACCGACGTACAGTCTCTGGGACGGGCGCCGGGAGCTAGTGCCCCCGATCAGATGCCCACTGCCAGCGAGCCGTTGGGCATGCTGCACCAACCGCGTGGCATCTCCATCGACGGCAAGGGGAACATTCTCGTTGCAGACTTTGGCAATCATCGCATCCAGCAATTTTCGCCCGACCTCCGTCCGCTGGCACAGTGGGGAACGCAAGGAGACCAAGTCGGATTCTTCAAGGAACCTTGTGACGTCGCCGTTGGACCAGACGGCTCCATCCATGTTGCCGACACCTGGAACCAACGCATTCAGGTATTCAACGAAGACGGCAAGTTCCTGCGCCAATTCGGCGGCGGCCTCTTTGGCCCGCGTGGTGTGGCGGTGGCAAGCGATGGAACTGTTTACGTCACCGACACCGGGAACAACCGCGTCCTGCGTTTCTCACCGCAAGGGGCACGGCAGGCAGACTGGGGCAGCAAAGGCGGCACCGTCGGCACCTTCCTGGAGCCCGTCGGCATTGCTGTGGATGGTAAGGGGAATGTTTACGTCTGCGACAACGGCAACGGCCGTGTGCAAGTGTTTACCCCCGACGGCAAGCCTCTCAAGCAGTTTGCGGTGGAAGGCTGGCAGGGCGGCGCGTGGTCGGAGCCTCATCTCACTATTGCTCCCGACGGTACGATCTGGGTCACCGTTCCGCTTGCGAAGGAAGTCCGCGCCTACACGGTGGACGGCAAGCTCAAGCGCACCATCACCGCAGAGCAAGGGAAGTTCCGCACACCGATGGGCATTGCCTTCGACGCGCAGCGACACGAGGTGATTGTCGCCGAACTCGAAAACAAGCTCGTGCGCATTCCCACGGAGAAGTAGTTGGCAAGCGAGCACAGCACTTCGGCTTACGAGATTGCCACACAGAGGCTCCTGAAGGGGAGAGAGCTGCGCGAGGTAGAGCCCGGGCTGTATTCGGCATTGCCTGAGACCGAGGAGGCGCAGCACTACGACCGCCTGGCGGGAATTTACGATCGCCTCATCGGCAGTCGACTTTACAACCGCTGGATGTGGGGGTCCGATCTTCGCGACTACACGGCCTTCGCCGACGCGGCCTTGCGATCGGCTACAAGCGGCCCGTATCTCGACGCCGGTTGCGGCTCGATGCTGTTTACCGCGGAGGTGTATCGGCAAGCGCAGCGGCCGGTGATTGCGATGGATCACTCCCTCGAGATGCTGCGCCGCGCGCGGGCACGACTTCAGCAAGGCAACGGAAGCATTCCTGCCAACGTGGTTCTGATTCAGGCCGACTTGCACGATCTCCCCTTCCAAGCCGCAAGCTTCGCGACGGTGCTGTCGATGGGCATGCTGCACTTGTTCGAGGATGGTGGAGCAATGCTACGAGCCGTGCGTAGCCTGTTGCTGCCGCGCGGCCGCCTCTACCTCAACACACTGGTGCTCAACCAACGCTGGGGCGACCACTACCTGCGTTTCTTGCACCGGCGCGACGAGGTTGCCGCCCTGCGTACGGTAGAAGACGTGCGCGTACTCATCACCGCCACCACCGACCACGTCGCCGAATGCCGCGCCGTCGGCAACATCGCCTACGCCATCGCCGGAATCCGTGCCGGCTAGGGCACCGGGTGGTAGGAAGCCAACTGCGTCGTCCGCTGGGGAGCCTCTGCACAAGCACAGGTCACCCACCGGCATGAGTCGCTTCACAAGTGGATACGCCATGCGGCGGCCGCGCGCCGCTGATAGCCGTCGTCCGGCGGCGGGGCGATTGCGTCCGACATTCGAATGTGGCTACGATGTAGTCACTATGAAGACGCGCATCGTTCGCATCGGAAACTCTCGTGGTGTCCGGATTCCGAAGTTGCTTCTGCAGCAGACGGGTCTTGGCGAGGAAGTCACGATTGAGGCTGAGGGAAACCGTCTGGTCATTCGCCCGGCATCGCGGCCGCGCGAGGGCTGGGACGTCGCCTTCCGTAAAATGGCATTGGCGGGGGATGATCGCTTGCTCGATGGCGATCTCACCTCTACCTCGCGGTGGGACGAGAGCGAGTGGCAATGGTGAAGCGGTTTGAGGTCTATATGGTCAGCCTTGATCCGACCGTCGGGCGCGAGATTCGCAAGACCCGCCCATCGGTCGTCGTCTCACCGGATGAAATGAACCGAAATATCGGCACCGTCATTGTGGCACCGATGACGACGAAGGGCAGTGCATACCCCTCGCGTATCCACTGCCGATTCCGTGGCAAGGAAGGTCAGGTCGTCCTTGACCAGTTACGCGCCGTCGACAAAGCCCGCCTGATTCGCAGACTGGGACAGATTGACAAGCGCACGGGTGATTCTCTGCTTGCGGTGTTGGGCGAGATCTTCGCACCATGAACGATGCCGAACCCGCCGCTCCAGGCGACGCATGATCGCGCTCGCGCCGAAGAACTCGATCCTGTACTACGTGGCCTTTGTGCAACGCGGTAAAGTGCGCAGGCCGATCAGCCTTCGCCGAGCCAATCGTCGTGAGGTGAAACGCTATGTCCAAAGTCTCTAGGCGGCCGTCCATCGTGATGCCAAGTGCAGCCGAAGATCGGGCCATCACTGCCGCGGCAAAGGCCGATCCGGATGCCCAGCCTCTCACGTCCAAGCAGTTGGCAGCAATGGCCCCAATGCGAGCGCTACGCGGGCGTCCGAAGTCGGCGAGGGCAAAACAGCTTGTGTCGGTTCGCTATAGCCCCGAGGTCTTGGATTACTTCAAGTCCACGGGCGAGGGCTGGCAGTCGCGCATGGATGGTGTCCTCCGCGAATACGTCACACTCCATTCGCGTAGAACTTGAAGGTGGTGCCAGCATGCACCGGGGGCCGCGATCCCTTGGGATTCGGATGCCAGCGTCACCGGCGCGGCCCCGGCGATGCGTGTCATTCCGCCACATGAAGCGCCTACCACTCTCTCTTCTTTTGCTCGCAATCCCGATGGGTATATGGGGCTATGCGTACGAGGTGTCGTATTTCATCGCTATCGGCCTGCCTCCTCACGCAACTCTCGGCATCCGGCACTATGTGACCAGTGGCGCGACCACCGTCTTGCTCATGCTGATTCCACTCCTCGTAATGGGCCACCTAGAGAAGTTCTTCACCACGCGCATTCACGTGGATGACGCTAAGTCAGTCAGCGATCTCATCGCCAAAGCTAACTTTTCACAAGAGATCAAAGGCGCACGGCAACTGCCGACACCGCGGCACGGCTCCGCGCTTGCGTTGTGCTCCCTCCGGCCCGCTGTTAACCAGCGCCGCCATGTTGTCTCGTTTGCTTGTCGTGACCGTCCTTGTTCTCGTTAATTCACTGCTTGCTTCCAGCGCCGACGCTGCCTTGTCCTACCAGGAGCGGGTCGTAGAAAAGACCCTGGCCAACGGCATGAAGGTGCTGCTGCTCGAAGACCACAAGGCTCCCGTTGCGGTGGTGCAGGTTTGGTACCGGGTGGGCTCGCGCAACGAAGAGCTGGGCAAGACCGGCCTCTCGCATCTCCTCGAGCATTTGATGTTCAAGGGAACCCCTACGACCGGACCGGAAGAGTACTCCAAGATCATCCAGCGCAACGGCGGCAACGACAACGCCTTCACCAACAACGACAACACTACCTACTTCGCGCAAATCGCCAGTGATCGCGTCGGCGTCGTGCTGACGCTGGAGGCCGACCGCATGCGCAACCTGAGCTTCGCGGAAGAGCAGTTTGCCCCGGAGCATCACGTGGTAATCGAGGAGCGGCGCTTGCGGACCGAAGACAATCCTGTCTCCGAACTCTTCGAGACCATCAGCGCCGCGGCCTACACGGCGCATCCGTATGGCTGGCCCATCGTCGGTTGGATGAGCGACCTGCGCCAAGCAACGCGCGACGATGCCCTGGAGTACTACCGCCGTCACTACACCCCAGCCAATGCCTTTCTGATTGTGGTTGGTGATTTCTCCAGCGACGCGTTGCTCGCCGATATCGAGACCCGTTTCGGCGCCATCGAGAACGGACCGTTGCCGCCACAGGTGCGGGCCAGCGAGCCCGTGCAGCAAGGCGAACGTCGCGTTACCCTGCGGCGCCCGGCACAACTTCCGTTCTTGGCTCTGGCCCACCATACGCCGAACCTAAAGAGCCAAGACGCACCGGCGCTCGAAGTACTGGCTTCGGTACTGAGCGGCGGCAAGAGTGCACGCCTGCATAAACACCTCGTCTACGAGAAGCGCATCGCCCTCGACGTCGGCGCTAGTTACGACTTCACCTCTCTCGATCCTGGACAACTCGTGGTCTACGGCCAGCCGTTACCCGGCAAGAGTGTCGCCACGTTGGAGAAGGAGTTGCTGCGCGAGCTGCAACAACTGCAAGAGTATCCCGTGTCCGAACAGGAACTGCAGAAGGCCAAGAACGGCATCGAGGCAGAGGCGGTGCTGGCGCAGGACTCCAATTTCTATCAGGGCATGATGCTCGGCCAGTTCGAGATCGCCGGCGACTGGAAGCAAATCGACGAGTACCTGCCCAAGATTCGTAACGTCAGCGCCGACGACGTGCAGCGCGTCGCCAGAGCCTATCTGCGTGCCGACAATCGCACCGTTGGCATTCTCGATCCCTTACCCGTCGATCCAAGCAAGCGCCCACCCAAAGTGGGCATGCCGCAGGGAGGGGTGCACTGATGTCGCAGAACCGTCTTGCACCCGCCCGACGTACGTCAGCCGCCTTGAAAGGAGACTGTCGATTCTCTCTGAAATGGGGTTCTGTGTTCATTGGCAATTCCGGCGAACGAGACTGTCGATTTTCTCCAAGACAACGTGCCCACTTGCGCGTCATGCCGGCGAAAGCCGGCATCCAGTGCTGGAAAGCCAGCATTTTCCTATCCAAATTGCACCTGGACCGAGGCTCTCGCCGGGGTGACGGCACCTCATTCCGCTCTTACGACAAGCTCACAACTTGGCTGCTGTTGTTGTCGCTCCTACTCCTGCCCCTCGCGGCAAACGCGGTGGGTCCGCGTGCCGACCGCCGGCAACTCGCCAACGGGGCGCGTCTGGTGGTTTCAGAGCAGCACAACTTGCCGATGGTGATCGTGCAAATATTCCTCGATGCCGGCAGCCGTCGCGATCCGGCCGGCAAAGAAGGACTGGCTAGCTTCACCGCCGATCTTCTTACCGAAGGCACACGCCAGCGCAGCGCCGCTCAGATCAGCGAGGTGACGGATTTCATCGGTGCCTCGCTCAGTACTTCTGCGGATCTCGACTATGCCTCGGCGAGTGTCACTGTGCTGCGCAAGGACCTCGACACTGGGCTAGACCTCCTCACCGACGTGCTTCTGCGGCCGAGCTTCCCGGAGGCCGAGGTAACCCGACGGCGTGAAGCCACACTGGCGGCGTTGACGGCGGAGGAGGATCAACCCGGACGCGTTGCCGCACGCGCCTTCGCACAGACGCTGTTTCGCGGCGAAGCCTATGGCCACCCTGCCGTGGGGAGCATCGCTGCGGTGCGCAGCTTCAAGCGCGGGGACGTGGTATCCTTCTTCGAGCAGCACTACCGGGCCAACACGTCGATTATCACCGTCGTCGGCGACGTCGACGCCAACGACATCGAAGCACGTTTGAATCAGGCTTTGGCGAATTGGCGCTCCGGCGCAACCGCGGGGGAGTACGGGCAGCAGCAGCCTGTCACCAATCCGGCCCCGGTGCTCATCGACAAGCCTCTGACACAAACCAACATCATTTTGGGCCATAGAGGCGTCGCCCGGGACAACCCCGACTATTACGCACTCAACGTCATGAACTTCATTCTCGGTGGCGGTGGTTTCACCTCGCGCCTGCTCGACAACATCCGCACCAAGGCGGGTCTGGCGTACTCCGTCGGTAGTAGCTTCTCCGCCAACCTGCTTCCGGGCAGCTTTCAAGTGGTTCTGCAAACCAAGAATGCATCCGCTGCAGATGCGATTCAGCGTGCGTGCTCCGAACTCTCACGCATACGGACCGAGCCGGTAAGCGACGAAGAACTTCAAGGCGCCAAGCTGTATCTCACCGGCAGCTTTCCGTTACGCTTCGACAGCAACGCCAAGGTGGCTGGTTTCCTCGGGCAGGTGGAGCTGTTCCATCTTGGAAGCGACTATGCCGAGCGCTACGCCGAGCGCATCAATGCCATAACCAAGGAAGAAATTCTGCGCGTGGCACAACAGTACCTGCATCCGGAGCAGCTTCTGCTCGTCGTCGTCGGCAACTTGGGCGAGGCCAAGATTGGCAACGCTTCGCCCTGTGTCACGGCCGTTGGCGCCGAGTAGCGCCCACGCGGGGAGGCATTGAGGGGGAGATATCTGGGATGAGCAAGAAAGCATTTATTGTCGCCCCAAAGGACTATACGGCTCGTCGACGCGGCCCCGGCAAACCGGGTACCGACG
This sequence comes from uncultured Binatia bacterium (SeqCode), assembly GCA_964528465.1. Lineage (GTDB taxonomy): Bacteria > Desulfobacterota > Binatia > HRBIN30 > HRBIN30 > CAZGSN01. Next base: position 1,781 of record CAZGSN010000667.1, on the reverse strand, counting down.
CACCGGGCACGGCCAGAACCGGCGCAAGCGCCAGATCTGGTTTCCGCAGCATGCTTGCATCGCCTACCCTTCCTAACGTAGGTTCGCCGCCATGCCGACCAAGACCAAGCCACCTGTAGCGAAAGCTCGCCGTAAACCAGCCACCAAGACTGCGGGCAAACGCAAGTCCGCATCTCGCCGCACACCCATCCTGCGCACCGCCGACATTCAGGAGATCGTGCGCGACCTGGGTTGGCGCGTGGCCCCACGCGACGTAGAACAATTGCTGATGGGCGAGAAGGATTTGCGCGCGCAGGCAAAGGCACTCGTGGAACCGCAATATGCCTTACTGCGCGAGCAGCTCCCGCTCGCGCTCGACATTCTCCGCGATCACGTCGAGGGAGAGTGCCCGCAGATCCCGCTGTCGACCATCGCCGTCCTCGGTGCTGCGGTCAGCTACTACGATCGCTCCGTCGACGTCATTCCCGACTTCCTGCCCCATATTGGCCGTCTCGACGACGCGGCCGTCATGGCCATGGCGTTCCAGCTCGGCGAGGCGGGTGTGCGCCGCTACTGCGACTGGAAGGGCCGGCCCCTACCGGCGTTTCACCCCCCCCATTTACGATAAGAGACATCGCCCTCTCACGAGCAGACAGCCGCAAAGCTCACCGCGCTCGCGCAGCAACTGTTTGCGCCGGCGTGCGTTGTAGGTGACATGATCCTATCTCGTCGTCTTGCGTGCGTTCTATCCTTTGCAACGATTGCCGGCCTCAAACCTCTATCAGCCAACGCTACTCCGGAGGAACATGAGACTCGGCCATTACGTCTCAGCTTCCTGGAATCCACGGTTTCCTTCTGGCGCAGTGGGGCTGAGGATTGGGTTCGGGCTCGCCTGAACACTCCGCTTGCACCGGGGGATCACCTCTATGCCTCAAGCGATGGCCGCTTCGAGGTACAGCTCGACAGCGAAGCTTTTATCCGCGCTAGCCACGAGACGGAGTTGGTCGTGGAAACGGTCGATCCCAGCTTCGTGCAAGCGCGCGTGACGCGCGGCCGTATCGCGGTCGACGCTCGCTCCCTGGAGGATGGCCTTACCGTGGAGATCGACACACCGGGAGCAGCCTTCACGATGGACCAACCCGGCTACTACCGCATCGAGGTGGGGGAACAGACGATCGAGATTACCGCTCTCAAGGGAGGCCAGGCCGAGGTCGTCTTGTCCTCGGGAGAGCGTTGGCCAGTGCGCTCGGGCGAGCAGGCCTTCGTCGACCCGGCTTCGACTACGCCCGTGGCGATACAGCGTGCGGCACCTGCCGACGCCTGGGACGAATGGAACGTACAACGCACACAGAGCGTCCTGGCGACACAAAGCAGAGACTACCTGCCGCGCGGCGTTTACGGTGGCGAAACACTCGATGCGCACGGGAGTTGGGAGGAAGAGGCGACCTATGGGCGCATCTGGTATCCACGCGCCGTCGCCGTGGATTGGGTGCCCTACAGCGTCGGCAACTGGGTGTGGGACCCCACCTTCGGTTGGACCTGGATCGACGACAGCCCCTGGGGTTGGGCTCCCTTTCACTATGGCCGCTGGGTGCGCGTCGGCCCCCGCTGGGCATGGGCTCCGGGGCCTATCGTCACCCGCCCCTTCTACGCTCCAGCCGTCGTCGGCTTCTATACCGGTCGTCTCGGATTCCGCGTCGGCGTGGCGCCGATCGGCTGGGTAGCCCTCGGCTGGGGTGAGCCGATCTTGCCATGGTGGGGTCGCCGCGGCTTTGTAGGCGCGCCTTGTTGGCGCGGCTGGG
>CAZGSN010000666.1:0-7467 GCA_964528465.1 uncultured Binatia bacterium (SeqCode) | reverse complement strand
GGTTGGAAGGCCGCAGCCAGCGGTAGCCGTTGGGTGTATAAGGACTCCAATGGCAGCGCCGCCGGAGGCATCCGCAAGGTGTCCGTCTCGAACCGCTCGGCACGAACGCCTGGCCTGCATGTACTCAGGATTACTGGGAAGAACGCCGACTTCCAAGTTGCCGCAGGAGAGGCGCCGCCTTCCCTGGTGATCGAGCTAGCAGCCGGTATCTGCGCCGATGGTACGTTCAACGAAAGCACCACGGTGCACCCGTATTGTGAGATGTCGAGCAGTGGCGAGACGCTGACCTGCCGTTAGCAGCAGGGCTCATTACTTGGATAGGGAATAAAAAGGAGAAGGAACATCATGCAAAATCGAGGAGCAATAGCCCTGGGCCTGAGTCTGGGCTTGCTGTGCGGTTTGCTTGGCGCCAGTGCGCAGGCGGGCCAGTTTACGGCGTTCGAGTCAGGGCCGGTGAGGCCTCTGGCCATGTCTCCGGACGGCTCGAAGCTGTTTGTTGCCAATACTCCGGACAACCGTCTGGAGATCTTCAACGTTGGCGGCATGGGTCTGACGCACGTGGGCTCGGTGCCGGTAGGCCTTGAACCGGTAGCCGTGGCGGCTCGCAGTAATTCGGAGGTTTGGGTCGTCAATCACCTCTCCGATAGCGTCAGCATCGTCAACGTAGCTTCGAGCCCGCCGCGCGTACTCCGTACCCTGCTGGTCGGCGACGAGCCGCGCGACATTGTCTTTGCCGGTACCCTTAAGGATCGTGCATTTATTACGACGGCTCATCGTGGGCAGAACCGGCCGGGCTTTGATCCGCAGTTGACGACGCCCGGGGTGGGCCGTGCCGACGTGTTTGTGTTCGATGCCAGTAACTTGGGTGCAACCCTCGAGGGCGTGCCGTTAACGGTGATCGCCTTGTTTGGTGACACGCCGCGCGCCTTGGCGGTCACACCAGATGGCAGCACGGTGTATGCCGCGGTGTTCCACTCGGGCAATCGCACCACCACGATCAGTGAGGGTGCGGTGTGTAACACCAACCAAACCCGCCTCGACAACAATACGGTGCAACCTTCCTGCCCCGTCTTTGGCGTGACCATGCCCGGCGGGATGCCGTTACCACACCGCAGCTCCGACAACGTTGTGCGCCCGGAAGTCGGCTTGATTGTGCGCTTCGATTCCGGTTCCGGACAATGGCGCGATCAGCTCAATCGCAACTGGAACAATGCGGTCAAATTCAACCTTCCCGACAAGGATGTGTTCACCATCAATGCCAATGCCAACCCGCCCGTGCAGAGCGCCTTCGTTAGCGGCGTAGGCACGATTCTCTACAACATGGCGGTGAACCCGATGAGCGGGAAGGTGTACGTCTCCAACACCGAGGCTCGCAACGAGGTCCGCTTCGAAGGCCCCGGCGGCGGCGGTACTACGGTGCGCGGTCATCAGCACGAAGCGCGCGTCACCGTCATCAACGGCATGACGGTAACCCCGCGCCACTTGAACAAGCACATCAATTACGCAGAGTACCCGGCGGCTGGTGGGGTGAAGGAAGATTCCTTGGCCACGCCGACCGAGATGGCGGTATCGGCAGATGGTGCCACGCTGTATTTGGCTGCTTTCGGCTCCAGCAAGGTCGGCGTCTTCCCTACGGCTACCTTGGAGAACAACACGTTTACGCCGGACGCGGCCAACCATATCGTCGTTAGCGGCGGGGGGCCGGCCGGCTTGGTGCTCGATGAAACCAACGACAAGCTGTACGTGCTAACGCGCTTCGACAACTCCGTGTCGGTGATCGACACCAACAGCAACACCGAGGTCGATCACTTGGCGCTCTACAATCCCGAGCCTCCGGCAATCGTGCAGGGCCGCAAGTTCCTTTACGACGCCGATTTTACGTCGAGCAACGGCGAGGCGTCGTGCTCGAGCTGCCACGTGTTTGGTGATTTCGACAGCTTGGCGTGGGACCTGGGCAACCCCGATGATGAGGTGCTGACTAATCTCAACCCGATCCGTGTCGACAACGTGATCAACATGTTCTTCCCCGGGTTCTTTGTTTCGAGCAAGGACTTCCACCCGATGAAGGGGCCTATGACTACGCAGAGCTTGCGTGGCATGGCCAACCATGGCCCCATGCACTGGCGCGGCGATCGCAGTGGCGGCAATGATCCGGGTGGCGACCCGCTCGACGAGCAGGCGGCGTTCAAGCGTTTCAACGGAGCCTTTGCGGGATTGATCGGCCGTAGTGGTCCGCTGACGGCAGATGAGATGCAGTCGTTCACCGACTTCATTCTCCAGGTGACCTATCCTCCGAACCCAATCCGCAATCTCGATAATTCGATGACCGCGCAGCAGGCAGCCGGCAACGCACGCTTTCACGGGCAGCCTTCTGATGTCTTCCAGAATTGCAACGGCTGCCACAAGCACGACCCAAGTCAGGGATTCTTTGGCAGCGACGGCTTCTCCAGCTTCGAAGCGGAGCCGCAATTCATGAAGATTGCGCACCTGCGCAACATGTACCAGAAGGTCGGGATGTTCGGCATGCCGGCCGTGGGCTTCTTCAATCCTGGGGACAACGGTGCGAAGGGTGATCAGATCCGTGGCTTCGGCTTTTTGCATGATGGCAGTACCGATACGGTCTTCCGGTTCCTGAACGCCACCGTGTTCAACGAGAGTCAGCCGCAACTTGAAATGTTTCTTGGCCCCAACCTCAACCCAGGTGGCTTTGCCGACGGTGCCACGGGTGACGCGCAACGGCGGGATGTAGAAGCCTTTGTCCTTGCCATGGACAGCAATGTGGCACCCATCGTTGGCCAGCAAACGACGCTTAGCGACACCAATGCGGGGACTGTTGGTAGCCGCATCGACTTGCTGATCGGCCGCGCTTTGACCGGTGAGTGTGACCTGGTGGCGCACGGCAACGTTGGTGGCGTTGCCAAGGGCTGGTACTTCGACGGCTCCTCGTTTCATGCGGATCTATCCAGCGAAGCAGCGCTCAACGATGCAGCCTTGCGGGCTCTTGCGAGTACTCCTGGGCAAGAGCTGACCTATACCTGCACACCGCCAGGGTCCGGCGTGCGTGTAGGCGTCGACCGCGATGGCGATGGAATCTTCAACCGTGACGAGTTAGCCCTCGGCACCGATCCGCAAGATCCCATGCCTTCCTGCAATGGCAACGTGCTGCAGAAGGCAAGACTGCAAATAACGAACAACGCGGGCCTGCCCGGCGACGAGAAAGTGAAGATTCGCGGCGAGACCGTTGTCACCGGCTATGTCGCCGGTAACATCGACCTCATCGCCGATGGCGCGCAAATTCGCATCGATGATGCCTCCGGAGCCACCCTGCTGGTGCGCAACATCCCTCCGGGAGAAGCGGGCGTGAGCACCCCCGGCTGGATCGTCAATCGCCAAGGCACCAAGTGGACCTTCCGCGACAAGCTCGGCACTTACGGCGGCATCACCAATGTCATGGTTACCGATCGCTCCAACCGGCAGCCCGGACTGTTCTCCGTATCGGTAAAGGCAGAACTCAGCTTCCAGGTCGAGGAGTCAGCCGCCCCACTAAGGCTTACTGTGAAGTTCGGTGCCGACGAGGGCGAATGCGGCGAGATCCATTTCAACGCTGCCACCGCCGATTCCCCGCGATGCACCGTTGCCAGTGGTGCCAGCAGCGTCCGCTGCAAATAGTCTCAGAGAGATGGGGCGACCCGGATCCGGCGCTAGCGCCGGATCCGGAGGTGCCGGGTGCGCCAGTTCGCCGGTGCGGGGTGCGGCGTTCCCGTGCACACGCAAGCGGCTTTGCACGCCAAATCGCTTGGGCGGGCAATTCGGCTCATGCGCCGCGGGGGCGCGCCTGTCCCGAGCTCAGTCGAGGGGGCGTCTCCATTGCTTGTAAACATTGATGAATCGATGAATCTGAGTTGGAGACGGGCCGCCCTCGGCCCGCGTCTGGTGGAGGAACGACTTGGAGGGCGACACGGCCGCACCCCATTCTTGGGATCCCCGGATGGCAGCCAGACCGCGCAAGGAGATGCTGCAGGTGCGGGGAGAGATGACCGTTCGGGGGTGCGGGGAGGAGGCCAGTAGGATTAGCCTCTATCTTCGCTGATCCGGCTGGTGCGGCTAAGGAAACAAGAAGGGTTGCGCCGAACAGAGCGATTGCTTTGTCCGCCCGTGCGCCGCTCTCGCAACTGAAGAACAAGCGGCAGGCGCAAGGCCTGCCGCGGACGGATCACGGAGGGTTCGTCTATCCGACTGGTGACGGGGTTGGCGTTGGATCGTACCCACGACTCGCGTCGAGGGTAGTTTCTCCGCCGCAAGCTGCCATCGACAACAAACCGATCGCCAGCAAGCCGCCCACGAGCGTACGCCAGGACCACCTTTTCCATTCCTTCATGCCATCACTCCCTTCCTCATGAACCGCCGCACAATACGAAGGACTGCGGAGACTTGCAATAAAGCAAATTGAGATGCTCGGGCTCTTGGTTGACCAGTCCGCTTCCCAGCCTGCAGTGGGAAGCAGTCGCTCAGATGCCCCCAATGTCGTCGGGGTCTACATCCTTGGCTTGGTCCAGGGTCGTGACCGTTTGACCAAAGCGTTCGCGCACGAGCTGCAAGACACTGTTGTAGACCGTCTCGCCGCCGTCGTCGCGGACTACAAAGAACGGGGCGCGAGGGACACCGAGACGCTGCCCCAACATCATACCGGGGCTGTGGGGATCGTCTTCCACAGCCCAAATCACTTCGTCGACACGATCCCAAAGTCCTCGTGTCTTGAGATGATCGGTGACCTCGGCACACTTACGACAGTCGGTACCGTCCTTCATTCGCTTCTTCACCATGGTGATGTGCATGCGCTGTTCTCCGTTGTTGGGTGCAGGTGCTGAAATCACTTTCGTGCGGCTCCCGCGGTGACCAGATCCTCGACCTCGGTAACCATGCGGGCGAATGGCTGCAGACCCAGCTCCCAAAATCCAGGGTCTTTGATGTCGACGCCAATCCGCTTGAGAAGATCGGCCGGCGGCCGAGATCCGCCGGCGGCGAGCAGGTCTAGATACTGCTGTACGAACGGCGCGCCGTCGTGTTGGTATTTCTGGTACAGAGCCATTACCAGAAGATCGCCGAAACCGTAGGCGTAGCAATAGAAGGGCGTGTGGATGAAATGAGGAATGTATGCCCACCACCAACGGTAGCCTTCGCTCAAGGTGACCGAGTCGCCGTAAAGATTGCGATTGACCTCCTCCCAGAAGTCGCACAGTCGTGGGCGAGAGAGTTCCCCCTCCTGTCGGCGGGCGTGATGCACCTTTTGCTCGAAGCGGGTCAGGGCGATTTGCCTGAAGACCGTGCCGATGGTGTCCTCGATACGATGGCAAAGGAGAGACAAGCGCCGGCGCGGGCTGTCGACCTTGTGCAGCAGATCATCGAAGACCAGCATTTCACCGAAGATGCTCGCCGTCTCGGCCGTGGTCAGTGGCGTGTCGGCTTGCAGATATCCTTGTTGCCGCGACAAGTATTGGTGGACGCCGTGTCCGAGTTCGTGGGCAACGGTCATGACGTCGTGGACGCGACCTGTGTAATTGACCAACACATACGGATGGGCGCTTGGAGTCGTGGAGGAACTGAAGGCCCCGCCGCGCTTGCCGGGGCGGATCTCCGCGTCAATCCAGCGCTTTTCGAAAAACAGCGACGCCACCTCTGCCATTCGCGGCGAGAAGGCGCGATAAGCCGCGAGCACCGTCTGCCGGCACTCCTCCCACGCCACCAAGGTGCTGTCCCGTTCCAACGGCGCATAGCGGTCGTAGTCGAATAGCTCGTCGAGGCCGAGGATCTTGGCCTTCAGTCGGTAGTAGCGCTGCACCGCGTCATGCCGTGCCTCTGTAGCAGTGATCAGCGCCTCCACGGTGTCGGCGTCGATTTCGTTGGCCAAGTGCCGGCTTTGCATCGGATCGCGGTAGGCGCGCAGGCTGTCGTCGGAGGCGTGGTCGTGGGCCAGGGTGTTGTAGATGAAGCCCAGCGTGAGCTGGTTCGCTTGCAGGCCTTGGGTCAGGGCCGCCGCTGCATTACGGCGCACCGGCCGGCGCGCATCGGAAAGCAGAGCGAGGACACTACTCTCGCTAAGCTCTTCCACGACACCGTCGATTTCAACGGGAAAGGTCATGGCAGAGAGGAGTTCATCGAAGAGCCGCGAAAAGGCGCGACTACCAGTATTGGACTTCTCTTCGAGAATCCTTTCCTCCGCTTCCGACAGAACGTGCGGCCGGTAACGCCGCGCCCCTTCCAGGTAATTGCGGTAATGAGCACAGGCCGGCGCCCCGCAGAGCCGCGCCGCAGCCTCCTCGCTCACCGAGAGCCACTCGAGGTCGAAAAAGATTAGCTCTTGGCGAATGGTGGATGCCTTCTCTTGCGTCATGGCCAGCAAAGCACCGTGGCTTGCGCTCGTCGAATCGGCCGCGTGCACGAGTCCGGCGTAGACGCTGGCTTTGCCCACCATCTCGAGAATGCTCTCCAATTCCGCAACCGCTTGCTGCAGGAACTCCGGAGTTAGATCTGCGGAGGCGATGCGCCCGCGGTAGTGGGTTGCGAAAGTGCGGGCTCGTGTCTGTGCTGCTTCGAGATCGGCGGCGATACGCGGATCGTCAGCGCCTGCGTAGAGGTCGGCTAGGTCCCATGCGATGCCCTTGGCGGTGTCATTGGCGCTCATGGGCGCGGCAGCTTAGCCGCGCGGCGCCAGCCGGAACAAGGTCGCGCCGTGAGGGCCGAGCCTGGGCCTCCCTTGCGGCGTGCGACAATCCGCTCTCTACCAGGGGCTCGTCGGGTGCTTGCCCAGCTTGAACTTGTCCTGTTCGACGATGGCGCGCAGGGCAGTGCGTGCACGCTCCGCTACGGCTGGCGAGGGATCGCAATCGAACACGTCGAGCAAGTACTGGTAGGCCGGGGTGGGTTGGCCGAGAGCCTCCAGTAGGACCAAGCCGGCGCCCAGATTCGCCTCGGCAGCGCCAGGCCCGCTGCGAAGGTCGCGTAGCAATCGACGATAGAGTGTCAGCGCCGCTTGTGCGTGGTTGTTGTCGCGCAGCCACGCTGCCAGAGCTAGGCCCTGTGCCGCGGATAGCAATCCTGTGGTCGAACGTGCCGGTAGTGCGAAATAGGCGCGTGCTGCATCCGCATAATCGCCAGAGTCGACCTGCTGCTGAAGCGAGAGAGCCTCCTCGCGCATGGAGTCCGCGGCTGTGAACTCTGCTGGTCGCTGCCGTAGCGTGCGTTGATCCATGAGCCATGCCGTGAGCATGCCACCAAGAAAGCCGCCGACGTGGGCACCGTAGGCAATGCCACTGCCGCTGCCGCTATGGAAGAGCAAGGGCAGCAGATTATCGGCGAACAAGTAGAAGCCGAGTACGATGCGGGCGGGGATGATGAAGACGTCCATCAAAAAAGGAAAAAGAAAAACGAACAGTCGTACCTTGTTGTGCGGGAACCAACGGAAATACA
>CAZGSN010000665.1:0-7659 GCA_964528465.1 uncultured Binatia bacterium (SeqCode) | reverse complement strand
GGGCGTCTCCATTGCTTGTAAACATTGATGAATCTGAGTTGGAGACGGGCCGCCCTCGGCCCGCGTCTGGTGTAGGAACGATTTGGCGTGCAAAGCCCCGCGTCTCGAAGGCCGTCTCAGTGTGCCGTTGCGAGAACGTGGGTAATTGAACTGAGGTTTTCGGGTTCAGCTTGTTGCCTCAGGCCTGCGATCCTCGCGTCGCAGGAGGAGGGCCGCAGCGGCCGCCAGCACGCAGACAAGCAGGGCCAAGGCCAGGCTGCCGAGCGCCGGCACTGGGGTTTCGCTGCGAGGGGCGATGAGTTCGTAGGCGCCGATGTCACACCCCGCGCTTTGCGGGCGGCCGATGCCGCGCTGGTCCTCGCTCTCCACGCACAGCAAGGGGAGAATGCGGTTCCATGCCGGGCTCGCCGGTGAGATCGCACGCGTCGCCGTGATGCCGGGTGGGTTGATCTGAGAAACATCGAGCAAGGGGTCGGTATTGGGTGGGAGATCGCTCGGCTGGGTGAAAAACGGCACGCAACTGGCGTCAGAACTCAAATTGAACCCACCGGAAATCAGGGTGCCCCCGCAGTTGGCTCCTAGGTTTTCACTCAAGATCGTTCGACTGATCGTGGCTGTTCCAAAAATGCCCGCGGCATCCGCTACACCGGGCGATCCCCCGTTTCCAGGGGCACCAGCAAGGCCGGGGGCTGATCCGGTACCACCGGCACCACCCGTAGCACCGCTGGGAGCGCCCGCGGCTGAAGTCGAGCCGTTCGTTTGCGTCACGTACATTACGGTTGATCCCGTCCCCACAACATATATTCCGGCGCCTGAGCTGCCCGCACCCGCCCCTCCGTCGCCACCATTGCCACCATCGCCACCCATGCCAGATGGGGTGTCGCCACCAGCTCCGCCCGAACCACCGCCAGCACCCAAGCCACCGAAAATGGAGGTTGCGGAAATCGTCGTGTTGACGATGGTGGCGTTGGCCGCGGCATAAATTGCACCACCGTTGGCCGCGGCACCGCTACCGCCCGCGCCGCCATTGCCGCCATCGCCACCGCTACCGGTACCATCTCCAAGACCACCGGAAGCACCGCTTCCGCCAGGAGCGCCCAAACCGCCGAAGGCGGAGGCTGCCTGCATAGAGCAATTGCGCACCGTGATCGTGGCGCCGACGTCGCTGAAGATCATTCCCCCTTGCGCGATTCCACCCGAACCAGCCGGCCCCCCGTTTCCTCCAGCACCGCCATCTTCGTCGGCTGCCGTCGCTGCCCCGCCTGCGCCGCCCGCACCACCCACCGAGCCCAAACCGCCGAAAGAAGCGGCCGCCACCATGAGAGAATCGCGAATCGTCGCGGTGGCGCCGGCTTCGTTGAAGATCATACCTCCTTGTGCGGCTCCACCCGACCCGCCGGCGCCGCCGGCTCCACCGGCGCCGCCTGGATCGTCGTTGCCGCCAGCCCCCCCAAAACCGCCTGGAGCACCGTGGCCGGCAAAGCTCGAGCAGGCTGAAATAACGGTATGTAAAATCTGCATCTGGCCGGCGTTGTAGATGCACCCGCCACGCGCCAGGGCGCCCACCCCACCGTTAGCGCCGTTGCCGCCAGCGCCGCCGATGTCGCCGTCGCCGCCGCTTCCGCCGCTTCCCCCGTGCCCGGCAGAGGCCGAGCCAGCAGAAACCGTGCTGTCGACAATGCTGAGCGTGCCCGAGTTGAAGACAATCCCCCCTCGCGCCCTCCCGCCAGCCCCCCCAAAGCCGCCGGAGCCGCCGGGCGAACCTATCGCACCACTGCCACCGGTGCCCCCTTTGCCAGCACGAGCCGACCCTCGGAGAGAGCATTCCGTGAGAGTTAGGCTCCCAGCATTCAGGATCGTGCCGCCGCGGGCGTCGCCTCCGTCGCTACCGCCAATGCCGTTATCACCAGCACCCGACCCGTTCGATCCCTGCGTTCCGTCCGCGGCCGTCTCCGTGCCGTTGAGCGTGAGTCCGGCAATTGCAACCGTCGCCCCTGAGCTGATCTCGAATACACGGCTCGCAGTGCTTTCGATCGTGAGGTTGTTGGCACCCGGCCCAACGATGGACAGGTTAGCTGGCAAGAGGATCTGCCCACTCGTCAGTGTGATGGTCCCCGCGACCGCAAAGTTGATGGTGTCGCCGCTCCCCGCGGCCGTGACAGCGTCGCGCAGCGACCCTGCGCCGGTATCGGCGGTTGTCGTTACCGTGACCGCGGCGGCCCGGCCCACGATCGACGCAACGCCGAGGAAGGCAACAAGACTCAGCCGCCCTACGCGTCGTGTGGAACCTACCATCACTCCGTCTTCATCCATCTGTCGATCCTCCAGTCAGTCAGCGGTCGGCGGCCTATATCATTTTCCTGACGTTTGTCATGCGGTTCTGGCCCCGTACAACGCTGCCGAACATTCGCGACGCGCCGGGAGCACAAACGTCGAGTCGCTCGTGGCCGAACTTCCCCCCATTTCCTTTGGAGCTTGCGCGTACTCGAATCGGCCCAGATCCGACGCTAACGCCCGCTCTGGACGGATTGTCCCGAAAACCCTCACGGTTCCCACGGAGCCGGCGCACGTGATTTCGGGAACGCTGCAACCCGCATTGGGGAACCCCCGTACCGGGCACCTCCGAATCCGGCGCTAGCGATTGACAGGAGAGCGCGTGTGAATCATACGAGGTTCACATGAGGACAACGACGGTGCGCGAGCTGCGTACCAACTTCCCTAAGGTCGAGCGCTGGGTGGCCGATGGCGAAGAGGTGCAGATCACCAAGCGACGCAAGGTGGTCGCAACCCTTGTGCCGCCGCCACGCCGCGAACCGCTGCCGGTCGAGCTTCCTGATTTCGCCGGACGTGTTCGCACGCTTTTCGCTAAGCGTAAGCTGACCAGGAAGCAGTCCACCCACCTGCGCCAAGCGCTGCGGGGCGAGCGCTGATGGAATATGCCGACACCGGTTTCCTGTTGTCCCTCTACCTACCCGAGACGACTACCGCAGCGGCGGCCGCCACGATGCGCAACACCACCGCGCCGTTACCACTCATTGCCCTGACTCTCCTCGAACTGCGCAATGGATTTCGCCTCGCGGTGTTCCGGCGCTACATCAGCGAGCACCAACGGGCGCAGTGCTGGGAGCAGCTCGAGCGCGATATCGCAGGCGGAGTCTACGAACGCGCCACGGTTTCTGGCCCACAGCTCTATGAACGGGCGGCCGGCCTGGTAGACGCCCATAGTGCTCGGTTGGGGACGCGGACCCTGGATGTCTTGCACGTGACCGCTGCCCTGCTGCTCGGCGCCAAAACGTTCCTTTCCTTCGATCGGCGCCAATGCAAACTCGCCGTCGCCGTCGGATTGCACGTGGCGCCTTGACGATTCCGTGGTGCTTCGTCGAAGGAGCATCTGTGCCGGCCAGCGGGTTCCAGTCGGCGGGTTTGTAGACAAGGCTCAGAGCCGAACCGGGGAGCAAGGACAAGCACATGCATGCCAAGCAAGAGGGAAGGACTTCGAACATGAACCCTATACGTGGCTTTGCCCGTCAATTGGCGGTTCCGTTGGACGCGGGCCGAGGGCGGCCCGTCTCCAAAGACGAATCCCCAATGTCTGCAAGCACTGGAGACGCCGCGCCCTCGCGGCACATCAACTGGATAGCCTGCCTAATCGAACTGACGGGCAAAGCCCCTATACGTCGAGAGTGGGGAGGCGTGCGGGGGCTCCTCACGTCTCTATCCGTGGCAGTTCTCCTGGTGAATAGCGGATGTGCCGGCGATGGAAGTCCGCGGTCTCCAGTCACGCCCACACAGACGCCATCCGCCACACAGACGCATACGAGTTCGCCGACGGCGACGACGACGACGGCGGCGACGCCTACCTCCACCAATACTGCCGTACCTACAGCAACGGCCACGTCGACTGCCTCGGCAACGCCAACCGCAACTTCGTCCCCTTCGACAACGCCGACGTCCACGAATCTGCCGACGGCGACCTCTACTGTCTCACCTACGTTCAGCCTTACTGCTGAGCCTACGGCTTCTCCGAGTCCTACCGCGACATTCGAGCCGGGATCGTGCCAGGATCCCAATATCGATGCGGTTGAGCCTTTGTGCGCTCTCGATGAAGCAACGGTGAATTGCGATTTCTTGGTTCCTGAGCACTGCTTGCTACCGTACCCGTCGTCGACCTTCCTAATTCCCGACCCAAGCACGCCCACGGGCCTGCGCATCCACTACGAGCCCGGGGCGATGCCGGCCAATCTGCGTAACGATCCGATTGACCCCGCCGAATTCAACACCCTGGACGGCTTCAGCCCTGGCCCGGTTCTGGTCACGCTGTTCCCGCAAGGCGTAGATCTGGTCGCTTCCAAGGTGCCCCCGCACACCAACTATGCTCGATCTTTGGAAGCCGATAGCCCGACAGTTCTTTACGATGCCACGAGCGGCGAGCGTGTGCCGCACTTCGCCGAGCTCGATTTGCAAGCCAGCAATGTGGCGACGCGTACCTTCCTCATCCGCCCCGCCATCCGATTGACAGAGAAGCATCGCTACATGGTGGCCATTCGCGGTCTCGTGGACTTGCAAGGGCAGGCCATTCCCGCAGGGCGTGCCTTCCAGATCCTTCGCGATCAGCTCGATACGCCGGTGAAGGCTATTCGCGCTAGACGTCAAAAGATGGAAGAGATCTTCACGACTCTCACGGCGGCGGGTGTGGCACGGCAAGAGCTGATCCTGGCCTGGGACTTCACCGTCGCCAGCACGGAGAGCTTGACCGGTCGCGCCCTGTCGGCACGGGACCAAGGGCTAGCCGTCAACGGCCCGGGAGCACCGCCATTCGAGGTCGTTTCGGTAGAAGAGAACATCAACGACAACATTGCTCGACGCGTACGCGGCAAGTTCACCGTGCCTTTGTTCATGAAGAGCGCGACGCCACCAACCACTTTCAATCTCGGCCCAGACGGAATGCCACAGCAGAACGGATTCGCCACGGCCGACTTCTTGGTCAACATTCCGCGCAGCGCTGTTGCCGGGGGTATAGCCCATCCGTCGCGGCCGTCGGTATACGGTCACGGCTTGTTTGGCTCGCGCGACGAGGCCAACGCCGGCCACCTGCAGGCCTTCTCGAATCAAGTGAACATCATGTTTGGGGCGACCGATTGGATCGGCATGAGCGACCCGGATCGCGAGATCGTAACGCGGTGGATCAACAACCTCTCCTTCTTCCCACGCATCCCCGATCGCCTCCAGCAAGCCATGCTCAACTTCATCCTGCTCGGGCGCTTGTTCGTCTCCGACGATGGCTTCGTCAGTCACCCGGCCTTCCAACTGGAGGGAGTGCCGCTCATCGACCGCACGGAACTCTACTATTACGGCATCAGCCAAGGCGGTATCGAGGGCGGCATCTACCTCGCTTTATCGCCGGATACCTCGCGCGCCGTGCTCGGTGTCGGGGCCTCCAACTACAGCACCTTGTTGCAACGCAGCATCGACTTCGGTCCGTTCCAGTTCCTGCTCAACCAATGGTACAAGGACGAGCTGGATCGCGCCTTGCTGTACCCGCTACTGCAACAACTGTGGGACCGTGGCGAACCTAACGGCTACATCTCGCATCTCGTGCGCGATCCGTTGCCGAACACCCCAGCCAAGAAGATCCTCATGCAGATTGGCATTAACGATTCCCAGGTGTCCCACGTTGCTAGTGAGATTCAGGCCAGGAGCCTTGGGATCCCCGCCGTGGCCCCGTCGGCACTGCCCGCCTTCGGTATCGTCGAGATGGAAGCTCCCTTCGATGGCTCGGCTTACGTACCGTACGACGTAGGTGGCATTGCTCCGCCGCTGATCAACAAACCTCCAACCATCGAGAACGGCGTCCACGAGGCAGTGCGACGCTTGCCCGCGGCGCAGATGCAAATCGATGCCTTCCTACGTCCCGATGGCCAGATCCGATCCTTTTGCCCTGGCCCCTGTGTGTTCCAGGATGTCCCGGGTGTAGTGACGACAGAACCTACACCGGGAATGCCATGAGCGAGACGATGAACCGGGTGCGCAGCGCTTGGGCCAGCGCCAAACCCGGGTACTTCATTGGCCGCGGTCATCCCATCGGTGATTTTCTCGAGGCACATGAGTGGCAGGTCCTGGAGGAGCACAAGGGGTACATCCGTGTGCACGCGCCACTGCCCAAGCAGGTGCGCAACCTGTGGGGGCAACTCTTCGGCGGCTTCACCGGCACCTATGTCGACTTTGTAGCCCTGCACACCGTCCGCGCCGGCGGCGACCGCACCCGCGACTGGAGCTATCGCCTGGCCACCACGTCGATGCGCATCGACTACTTCGATCCGGTGGTCGGCCCCCACTTCATCCTGGAGGGTCGCTTGCTCAAAGAGCGCGGGCGTACGTTCTTCGCCGAGGTGCGCTTTCTCGATCCGCAAGGCCATCTCAACGTCCTCGCCGCCGTGACCATGCGCAAGCTCTCCCTTGCTACACCTGCGAAGCCTTCGCAGGAGAACACCTCAGCTTCTTCCGGTGGTGAAACCACTTCCAGAGCGTAGACTGCTGACCTTACGACGGGTCGGAAAACTGAGGGGGACGCTTCTGCATATTGGCCTGCACGGCTTCCACCTGATTCGGAGTACCAATCAACGACACTTGGAGTTGCTCTTCGAGGCGCAGCCCGGCAGCCGTATCCGACACGTAGGCATTGTTGAGCAGGCGCTTGCCGGCACGAATTGCGTGCGGCGACTTGCCGGCAATCTCGCGTGCCAGGGCTAGGGCATCGGCGTGCGGGTCGTGACTGACACGTGTCGCCAAGCCCAGGTCCACCGCCTCGCTTCCGGAAACGATGCGACCGCTAAAGGTCAGCTCCTTGGCGATATCCAGCCGTAGCAAATGGCGTAGCGTCTGCGTGCCGCTCATATCCGGAATCAAGCCCCACTTGATCTCCATGATCGAGAGCTGGGCGTCGGGATGCGCAATGCGAATGTCGGCAGCCGCGGCAATCTGCAAGCCCCCGCCAAAGGCAACACCGTGCACCGCAGCAATCACCGGCACCGGCAACGTCGTCCACACCCACGCCGCAAGCTGGGCATAGTTGGCAACACTGTCTTCGTCGCGATCCAAGAGATTGCGACGCGGCCGGTCGCCACTCGTCATGCCCATGAAGCTGGCGAAGTCGAGACCGGCACAGAAGGCGCGCCCAGCACCAGAGAGGACGACCGCACGCACACTGCTGTCGCTCGCCAATGCTCTTCCCGTGCTCACCAGAGCCTCGAACATTTCCGAATCGAGAGCGTTGAGCTTCTCCGGCCGGTTCATGCGAACATCGGCCACACCATCCTGCTTAGAAACAATCACACGTTCCATAGATTCGTCGCGTACCACGCAAGGAGCAGTAAGGATAGGGATCTGTGGCGGATCTGGGCGGATCGACAGGGCCACGGCAAAGTTATCCCGAAAACCTCAGTTCAATTACCCACGTTCTCACAACGGCACTTGAGATGGCCTTCGAGACGCGGCCTGAACAGATGGCCGCTCCTCAGGCCGAACGAAAAGTTTGTTTGCTGATCCCAATAACCGTTCGCGCTGAGGAGCCGCCTCCTGAGTAGCGAAGCGTATCGAAGGATTTTGGCGGCGTCTCGAAGCGCGCGTCCAGTTGACTTCCACCCCAACTGAGGTTTTCGG
>CAZGSN010000664.1:0-1959 GCA_964528465.1 uncultured Binatia bacterium (SeqCode) | reverse complement strand
GGCTCGAAGGGCGTCGTATCGACGCGCTTTGGAAGTGCACCCGCGAGTGCGGGCGAGTTCGTTGGATGGGGCCGCGCAGCGGCCCTCAGATTCGATGCGCCAGTGAGCCCGTCACTACGGGTCATCACTGCGCCAGCCGCTCATAACTCCCGGTCGGCTGGGGCATTCTGCGCATCGTCACTACGGGTGCCGTAGTGACGATGCGTGTTGGCGCAGGGTGAGCTGGCGCAGGGAACAACGGTTGATTCAGATGCTTGAGCCAGCGCGATGACGTACCTTACCGCTGGCGAACGACGCGATGCGCTGATCCTGCCTCGATTGGGGCAGGCGAGGACTGACAGGTGTTTCGCTTCTGAGGCGCCCGCATGAAGCATGCGCGGCATACTGCTTGGGGCGGGAGTCCACCCATTGGGACATGTGCCGCGCTCTGCTGGCGTTGCCAGCCGCGACGCGGTTACGACCTGACGATTACCTCCGGACCTTGCGGTCGCCGGTTCTCAGGAGATTTGCCCGGCTTCGCTAACTCAGTTTGGATTATAGGTGGCGTCGAAAGTTTCGTCCACCATAACGGGGCTTCACTGGCTCGCTGTTTGCACTGCAAACACTTGAGCGCGTGCATGCTGGGCAGCTTACCCACCGCCGCGCTCCGGTGCGTGAGAGGCGCCCTCCGCGCGACCGTGGATAAGGCCGTGGGAGTAGGCGAAAAGTCTTTCAGAGCCTATCGAAGACTATCGATTCGCGGGCCGGTTTTGCTCGCGTATCTCGTTCATGCAGGAATTTTCTTTCGATATCTATCGCTATGTATCGGTGGAATGCGGAGTTTTTTGACGGTAAATTTTCTCTGGTCGCCCGCACCGGAAGCTGCGCACGTATGTTGAAGATATCTTGGCGCTCCCGGTTCGAACCGTAGTCTGAGTCCACCCATTGCGGCGAATGCTTCAGACGTCCGGAATTCCGGCCTATTGGTGTTGGTCTTTCAGCCATTCTCTGGGAGACGCGCCCTCGACCTGAGAAAAGGCCCGGGAGAACGCCGCCGGGCTGGCATAGCCCAACTCGTCGCTGATCCTCTTTACTGACGCCCCGTTGCGCAGCATTGTCTGTGCGATCGATACACGCCAACGCAGCAGGTATACGCCGGGCGGCATCCCGATTGCTGCCTTGAACTCAGCGGCGAAGGCGCTGCGGGACATTCCGGCTGCCTCGGCCATGGCGCTCAGTGACCACGCCTCGCCCGGTCGCTCATGCAGGCAGGTCAGTGCGCGAGCCAACTTTGGTTGCGCCAGCCCCTGCAGCAGTCCTGCCCGAATACCACCCTGCGCAGGGTGATCCACCAGCCACCGCAACATCTGCAGCAGCAGGACTTCGAACAGCCGGTCGGCGAGCAGGCGTTGCCCGCACCGCACGCGCTCGGTCTCGGCAAAGAGCAGATTCAGCGTCCGGTCGATGCCCTCGACATCACCGATTCTCAGCGCAAGGATCGGCGGCAAGGCCTGCACGAGCGGGTGTCGGGTGCCTCCGTCGAAGTCAAGGGTGGCGCACACGAAGTCGCAGCCCTCCGCTGGTGCGTTGTGGAAGTTGTGCTCGAGCGGCCGCGGATAGAACAGCAGCGTCGGCTCGGACAATTTGAGCTTGCGTGGCGCGCCGCTGCGGGACTGATGCGTGACCACCATGTCGCCGTGCCGCAGCACGTGAAGAAATGCACGCCCCGGCTTTGCATCGAAGTGCGTGACCCCACACAGCGGCCCGGCGTGGAACAGATGGGCGCGCACGCGAAAGCGATCGAGTAGCGCGGACAGGCGATCGACGGTTGCGGGTGTGTCCGGAAGTGGCGGCATGGACGATAAGCAATGTTATGTGGACTAAATGCGTCCAATGATACACAACCGCCGCCCATACTGGCGTCTCTTTCCCAACCACAGGAGATTCCATGTACCCACCCCAACTGCTCACCGCGAGCGT
>CAZGSN010000663.1:0-2317 GCA_964528465.1 uncultured Binatia bacterium (SeqCode) | reverse complement strand
TGCAGCAGTTGGGTTTGGCTGAGCGCACCGCTGATCGTGTCGAAAGCCTGTCGGGCGGCCTGCAACGCCGGGTTGAGCTGGCCAAGGCGCTGCTGCACCAACCTGCCCTGCTACTGCTGGATGAGCCAAGCACGGGGCTCGACCCGGGAGCACGCCGCGACTTCATGCAGCACTTGCATCAGTTGCGGAACGATGCCGGCACGACCATCGTGCTGACCACCCACTACATGGAAGAAGCCGAACGCTGCGATCGCGTTGCGCTCTTGCATCGCGGGCGCCTGGTGCGCGTCGACACCCCCAGCGCGCTCAAGAGCGAAGTCGGGGGAGACATCTTGGTTCTACAAGCCGCCGACGGCGGCGGGTTGCGGCGGAAGATAAAAGAACGCTTCGGATGCGACGCACAGATCGTCGACGGGACTTTGCGTTTAGAGCACGCGCATGGCCACGAGCTGCTGCGCGATCTCGTCGACGCCTTTCCCGACGACATCACCCACGTCACATTCGGCAAGCCTACGCTAGAGGACGTGTTCATCCATCTTACCGGCCAGCGTTTTTGGGACGCTACGGCCGGCGCCGAGGAGGAAGTCCAATGAGCGTCTGGCTACCGGCCGTTGCCTTGTGGCGGCGCGAGATTGTGCGCTTTGTGCGTCAACGTAGTCGCCTGGTAGGTGCTTTCGCCCAGCCTCTCGTGTTCTGGTTACTTCTGGGCGGCGGTCTCAACGCCTCTTTCCAACCCGCCGGCGCCGGAGCCGGCACCAGCTACGTAGCTTATTTCTACCCGGGAACCATCGCTCTCGTACTGCTGTTCACCGCTATCTTCGCCACCATCTCGACGGTCGAGGATCGCAAGGCGGGCTTTCTCCAGGGCGTACTGGTGGCACCGGTACCAAGATGGAGTGTCGTGCTTGGCCAGGCGCTCGGCGGTACCACACTGGCAGTCGTGCAAGGCATACTGTTTCTGCTGCTCGCGCCGGTGGTTGGCATACAACTGTCGGAAGCTTCGATCCTGATTACCACGTTGTTTATGGTACTGATAGCCATGGCGTTAACCAGCCTCGGCCTAATTATCGCCTGGCGAATGGACTCGACACAGGGTTTCCACGCCATCATGAACCTGATCCTGCTCCCGATTTGGATGCTGTCCGGAGCCTTCTTTCCCATGACCGGAGCTCCAGCACCTTTGCAGTGGATCATGGCTCTCAATCCCCTCACCTACGGAATGGCTGCCTTGCGTCGTTGCCTCTACCTGGGCAATGCCACCGCGGCCGGGGAAGTCGCACCCCTAGGATTGTCCCTGCTGGTAACCGTAGTCTTCTGCATCGCAACCTTCGCCGGTGCCGTCCGCATCGCCAGCCGCCCAGCAACGAAATAGCTTGCCCGGTGCACGCACCAAGACATCCCACCACCCACCACCCAACACCTCAGCACTCCAGCACCTCGGCACCCCAGTACCTCAGTACCTCAGCACCCAACCCCATGATTGGCTCCGCTCCCGGGACAAGGTATTGGGATTGCATGCTCCTCATCGTGTTCGTCTTGACGATGCTTCTTCGCGGCGCACCGGCGGCCGCACTCTCGCCGTCGCCATCGCAAGCGACACCATCGCAAGCGGTGCCATCGCCGATGACGCCGTTGCAGCCGGCAGCGACGCCATCTGTCGACCCGAGCGACCCGAACGCACAGTGGAAGCTTCACTTCGAGGCTGGACGGGCAGCGCACGCACGCGGCGAACGCGATGAGGCCGAGCGCGAACTGACGGCGGCGCTAGCCATTGCCGCACACGAGGATCCTCCAGGAATCGCCATGGCGGTCAGCCTAAACGCTATTGCCGTGTTGTACATCGATAGACAGCGTTGGGAGGATGCCGCGCCGTTTCTCGACCAGGCTATGCAGATCTTCGAGAAGCAGAAACTTTCCGAGAGCGAGCACTTTGCGCGGCTACTGTGTACGCGCGGCGATCTCGAACGTGGACGCGCCCATCACGCCGATGCGGAGGCATACTTCCGCCGTGCGCTGTCGATCCAGCCGCTCGCCAAGGCGACACGCGAGCGTGCCTTGCGCGGCCTCGTCGCCGCCATTTGCGCCCAAGGCCGCACGGAGGAAGCCTCCATGCTTGGTGCCGAACTGCACATCGTCTGCCGCCCTCCGAAGTGAGCGGTGATCGTCGTTGGGCTTGCGGGATCCGGCGGTAACGCCGGGGAAAGGCCCTACCCCGACAACTAGGGCCGCCAGGGCTCAGCCCGAAAGAATCAGTTCAATTGCTCACGTTCTCACAAGAGCACTGGGGAGGGCCTTCGAGACGCGGCCTGGACAGATG
>CAZGSN010000662.1:0-1586 GCA_964528465.1 uncultured Binatia bacterium (SeqCode) | reverse complement strand
AGGTAGTTGATGTCGTGACCGACCTTGTCTCTGTACGGTCCATCCTGTCCGTACCCGGAGATCGAACAGTAGACGACTCTGGGGTTGAGCTTGGCGAGCGAGGCGTAATCGATGCCCAGGCGCTCAGCGACGCCAGGGCGGAATCCTTCGAGCACGATGTCGGCGTCCGCAGCCAGCTTGGTGAAAATCTCCTTGCCTTTGGGATCCTTGAGGTTCAGCGTCATGCTGCGCTTGTTGCGCTGCACCAAGGGAATGCCGATGCCCATGGCATCGTTGGGGGCGGCGACGACCAGCACCTCGACGCCCAAATCGGCAAGAATCATAGAGCAGAAGGGCCCGGGAAGTTGTCGCGAGAGATCCAGGCACTTCAGATTGCGCAGCGGTGTTGTCATGTAGCCTCCGAGAAAGTTGCGAAGTCGCGGCAAACTAGTTGAGGCGAAAATGCCAGGCAAGTAGAGGTAAGCGGTGGCAAGACACGAGCGCTGGAAGGAAACCATCCGTGCGGCAGCGCGCGACCTGGGCTTTGATCTGTGCGGCTTTACGAGTGTGCAAGCACCGCCGCACGAAGAGTTTCTGCGTGCTTGGCTTGCCTCCGGTAATCATGCTGCCATGGCCTACTTGGAGAAGGGCTTGGCGAAGCGGCTCGACCCGGGCCTCATCTTGCCGGGTGCACGCTGCATCGTCAGCCTCGGCTATCGCTATCAGCCTCCGCCTCTTGCCAGCATCGACTGGCGAGCTGAGCTACGGGGAAGAATTGCGGCGTATGCCTTCGGAGACGACTACCACCGTGTCCTCGAGAACAAGCTCGATTCCCTGGCCTCGCTCGTACGCCGCCTGGAGCCGGGGATCGAGGTGAAGCGATCCGTCGACGTTGGCGCCGTAATGGAACGCGAATGGGCGTCGCTTTCCGGTGTTGGTTGGTTCGGCAAAAACACCAACATCCTGCACACAGCCGAGGGTTCGTACTTCTTCCTCGGTGAGCTGATTACCAATCTTGACCTGGTCAGCGATGGCGTGGTGGCGGATCACTGTGGAACGTGCACGCGCTGTCTCGACCTGTGCCCAACCGGGGCGCTGAAGCCGGAATACGAACTCGATGCGCGGCTGTGCATTTCCTACTGGACCATCGAGCACCGCGGCCTGATTCCAGTAGCGCTGCGCCAGCAACTCGGTGCTTGGATCTTTGGCTGTGACATCTGCCAGGAGGTATGCCCGTGGAACGACAAGGTCGGGCGCGATCGGCAAGCGGCACAGGCCGAGACCTTGCAGCCGTATCTGCCAGACCTCGTGCATTTGAACGAAGAGGAGTTTTATCGGCGTTACCGGCGTACGGCGATCTGGCGCGTCAAGCGGGATGGCTTCGTCCGCAATGTCGTCATTGCCTTAGGGAACACCGGCAACCCGGCCGCTGTCTCACCCCTTGGCGCGGCTCTGCACAGGGACAGCGCGCCCATCGTGCGTGTACACGCCGCCTGGGCTCTTGGGCAGGTGGGAGGCGACGCCGCCGTGGATAGCTTGCGCCAGGCGCAGCGCGACGAAACAGACGCCGGAGTACAGCTCGCCATTGCTGCCGCCGAGGCCGAGGC
>CAZGSN010000661.1:0-2423 GCA_964528465.1 uncultured Binatia bacterium (SeqCode) | reverse complement strand
CAGGGTTGCGTCACTAAACAACACGTACGGCGGCACGTGGCGTTCGTCGGCCATGCGTCGGCGCAACTGTCGCAGACTCTCGAAGAGTCCCGTGTCGACACCTTCCATGGATTCCTTCGTGCCCTTGGCTGCCTTGACCGGGGCCTTAGCTGCTTGCTGCAGGCGCACGACGCGTTGGCCCCGCATTACCTCCCAAGAGGCATCGGTAAGTTGCAGCACCGGGTATTCCGCCTCGGTTCGCTGCAGCAGCCCGGCATCGACCAATTGATAGATCAGGTTGACGAGCTGCTTGCGGGGCATGCCTTTGAGCAAGCCGTAGGTGCTGAGGTTGGTGTGGCGCCAGCGGCGCACGCGCTCGGTGTCGGCACCGAGAAGAACATCGGCAATGTGCTCGGCTCCGAAGCGCTGCTCGGCACGCGCAACGCAAGAAAGGATCTTCTGTGCCGTCAAGGTGCTGTCGGTAACTCCTTCGACCTCGTCGAGGCACACGTCGCAGGCCTCGCACGACGCTGCTGGGTAGGCTTGTCCGAAGTACTCCGAGAGCATGCGGTGGCGGCAGCGCAGGGTGCTGGCGAATTGCCGCATGTGACCCAACAAGGCACGCCCTGCAGCCAGCACTTCGGCGGGAGCTTCGTCGTCGCCGTCGCCGCGCTGCAACAAGCTTTCCCAGCGGATGACGTCGGCTGCGGAATAGAGAAGCACACACTCAGCCGGCAGTCCGTCACGCCCGGCGCGCCCTGTCTCTTGCTGGTAGTGCTCTATCGACTTGGGCATGGCTGCGTGCACGACGCAACGCACGTCGCTGCGATCAATGCCCATGCCGAAAGCAACCGTGGCAGTAACGACATCGAGCTCTTCATTGGCGAAGGCTTCTTGCGTGCGCCGGCGCAGGTTGGTCTCCATGCCGGCGTGGTAGTGCGCGGCGTGGATGCCGCTTGCCCGCAGCGACTCGGCCATGCTCTCGGTTTCCTTGCGCGTGATGCAGTACACGATCACCGCTTGCTTGGCGTGGCGACGGAGAATGTCCAAGACTTGGCGTGTAGCGTCGACGCGCGGGATCACGCGGTAGGCGAGATTGGGGCGATCGAACACGCCCACCAGCTCGAGCGGGTCGCGCAGCCCGAGCTGCTCCACGATGTCGCGGCGCACGCGTTCGGTCGCCGTAGCGGTGTAGGCATGCAGGCTCGCCTTCGGAAAGCGTGTCTTGAGCTGCGCGAGCTGACGATACTCAGGCCGAAAATCATGACCCCAATGACTGATGCAATGGGCTTCATCGATAGCAAAGGCATGCACGTCGGCGCGCTCGAGCAGTTGCAGGAAGCGCGAGGTCAGCAGGCGCTCCGGGGCGACGAACAGCAGCCGTAGCTCATGCGCAAGCAGACGTCGCTCGATGTCGCGTACCTCCTCGAACGGCATGCCGCTGTGTATTGCGGCGGCCGGATATCCCGACTCCCGCAGTCCATCGACCTGATCCTTCATCAGCGAAATCAGCGGCGAGACAACGATGTCGGTGCGCTGTGCAACCGCGGGCGGCACCTGGTAGCAAAGCGATTTGCCGCCACCGGTGGGCAGCACGACCAGCGTGTCCCGTTGATCAATGCCAGCGCGAATCGCCTGCTCCTGTAAAGGCCGCAGCTCGCTGAACCCCCAATAGCGCTGCACGACATCGGAAATGGAAAGCATCGTAGCCGCAGAGCTAGCGCCTATTGCGCAAGACTCAACCTGACCCTGCCTGGGGCTTGGGGCCGGAGGCCAGGGACTGGTGAAACCCAAGCAAGCCCCAAGGCCCGAGCCACCAGCCCCGAGCCCCGCAGCTTGTTTTGCGACAAGCTCAGACAACCAAGGTGGTTTGTGCCACAAAGCGGTGACCAACGTTGTCCACCGCAACACCAAAGCCTTCGAGAGTTCGCACTCCCAACAAGATCATGTCCCCTGGTTGGGCGAAGACGACCTCGTCGGTAGTCTCAAAACCTTCGGAGCTGAGAATCGCGTAACCGACGTGGCGGGTGACCACCTGCTGGGTTGCCGTTGCAAAGCTCCGCTGCCGGCGCGG
Source organism: uncultured Binatia bacterium (SeqCode) (assembly GCA_964528465.1). GTDB lineage: Bacteria > Desulfobacterota > Binatia > HRBIN30 > HRBIN30 > CAZGSN01. The sequence continues at coordinate 370 of CAZGSN010000661.1, read as the reverse complement.
CGCAATGCCGATCGACGCCAACATATCGCTGGGTAGCCACGTTAGCTCGGAGCCCGTACCCACGAGGGCCTCGAGCGGTGGCGTGGCTAGATCTTCCTGCTTCGGATTACGGGCCACGACGTTGACGCGGAACAAACTCATATTTCAAAACTACCTCCACCAAATCCAGACGTCAAAGCTCGCTCGGGGGTTGGAGTCGCTTTGGCTCTGGAGTTGGCTCCAGTGCAAGTGTCCTCTTCGTGCCGTTTACGAGAATGGTCGCACGATTGGCGAGTTCCTGGCTGCTGAGGCGCTGCGCTAAAAGCTCGGCAATGTCGGGAACGAGAAGAAAAAACTGTGCGGTCTCTTCATCCCCGCGCCCGTTCGCAAG
>CAZGSN010000660.1:0-9544 GCA_964528465.1 uncultured Binatia bacterium (SeqCode) | reverse complement strand
TTGCTTGGTGATGCCCAGGCCAACAAGGGCGCCTCTTCCGCGTAAGCTCATGCCATTCCTGAGTGCGGGGTTGTCAGGCCTGAGTCAATACGACTTGCCATCCGGCAGTGCCCGGTCCGCCAGTGCGGGCTCTGTCTACGTACCCCCCCTTCGCCCAGAGGCTGCGAATCAATTGCTTTGCGAGGCAGAGCCTCACCGGGATGGGTTCCCAGGCGGCGCTGGCTTTGCCCGCCAATTCGAGGCGACGCCCTTCGAGACGCCGCCAGAACCCTTCGATACGCTTCGCTACTCAGGAGGCGGCTCCTCAGGGCGAACGGTAGGGTTATTGATTTCAAAGGCCTTTTTCCGTTCGCCCTGAGGAGGCCCCTTCTCTTGGGGCCGTCTCGAAGGGCGGGGATCCGGCTCTTCAGAATTGGCGGGCAAAGCCGCCGCACCCTAGGAACTACCCGAAGGTGCAGCGCAAGTTCCAGCTTGGCGTTCGTACCCGACAAAGAAACATCCAAGGCGAGTGGCTCAAGAGAAGTGTTCATTGGAATCGTGACGAACGCGCTGCGGCGGTTGCTTCGTTGCAACCACTCCGTCATGCGGTTAAGGGTCGCGGGCCTCAAAGCAGGAACACCATGGTCACGCAAGAAGTTGAGTTGCCGTTCCCACCGACGGCGCTGCTCGCCGCCTGTGTGCGTGAGCCGTACGCCTTTCTGCTGGACGGAGGCAGTGCCGCCTCTTGGGGGAGCGGTGAGGCCTTACTCGGCTTCTCGCCGCGAGCATTGCTGCGAATCTCCCCTGCTGGAGAAGCCGTCATCACCACTCAGGGTAGCACACAGACTTGGGCTGGAGATCCGTTCCACTTGCTCGAGCGATTCCACGTGGAGCTTGCGCCGGCCGCAACCGTTACCGCCTTGAGTTATGAGCTGCGTCACTGGATCGAACGCCTACCACACCGCGCCGACAGCCTGAATCTACCCGTGTTATATGCTGGCGCGTATGATTGGGTACTCGCGTACTCTTACGCGAAGCAGGCCTACCAACTTCGCTGCCGAGCCGAATCCACAGTCGACATCGACGCCGTTACCGCGAAGCTGCGCCGGTTATGCCCCCAGCCTTTGGTGCCTGCCTGCGCGCCGGCTCGCGGCGTGGTCGAATCGAGCTTCCGCAAGCAGGAGTACCTCCACGCCTTGCGGCGAATCCTCGAATACATCGAGGCTGGGGATGTGTACCAAGTCAATCTGGCCCAGCGCTTTGTGACAGCCGCATGGCCGGATGCCGCGCTGGCGTTGCGCAGTGTCTTTGCGGCCGACGATCCCATGCCCTACGCCGCTTACCTTGCGTGCGGTGATTTCGCCTTGGTCTCAAACTCTCCCGAGTGCCTACTCACCAAGCAAGCAAGTCGCATCACCACCTTTCCGATCAAGGGCACGCGCCGTCGCGGTTCTACCGACAGGGAAGAGGAAGCTCTCCGCCGCAACCTGCTCGAAGATGAAAAGGAGCAGGCAGAGCATGTGATGATTGTCGATCTGGAACGTAACGACATAGGCAAGATCTGTCGCGCCGGGACAGTTGCCGTGGAGGAGTTCGCTAGGATTGCGACGTTCCCCAAGTTGCACCACATGGTTTCGCGCATCGGCGGAGAAGTAAGCGCCGACATTTCGCTAGCCGCAATCTTACGCGCCATCTTTCCCGGGGGCTCGATCACCGGGGCACCAAAACTTAGGGCCATGGAAATCATCAATGAACTCGAGCCGGTGTCCCGTGGTTTCTACACGGGTGCTATCGGCATCATCGACGCAACCGGTGATGCTCGCTTCAACATCGCCATCCGCACAGCCACAGTTGCCGGCGGCCGCATCTATTACCACGCCGGCGGGGGCGTGGTTGCCGACTCGAATCCGGAAGCGGAATATGCTGAGACCTTGCTCAAGGCCGCATCCTTCTTCTCGGCCATAGGAGCGCCCTTCGATGAGTAACGAAGCGCCACGTTTCGTGTGGCTGAACGGCAAGATCGTTTCCACTGCAAGTGCTGGCGTGAACGTCTTGGATCGAGGCCTTCAATATGGAGATGGTCTCTTCGAAACTCTGCGGGTGTACCGCGGCCAGGTGTTCGCCTTGCAGGAACATCTGGCGCGGCTGCGGGCGTCGGCGCGCTTCCTCGGCATACCAGTGCCGCGCATTGCCTGGTCGCGATCTCTCAACGAGTTGCTCAAGGGCAACCGGCTATCCGGTGACGCGTGGGTTCGCATCGTACTCACCAGGGGGAGTGCAGCTCCCGGACTCCTACCACCCCGCAAGCCGCAGCCGACCTTGCTCCTACTTGCCGGGGAACTCGACCCAAGCTTGGCCAGGCGGGCTCGGGTCGGGGTTCGCGTCGAACTGCTTCCTTTCGCCACGGAAGGCCCGCTGGCGGGGCACAAGACGCTGCATTACCTCCCGGCAATGCTGGCAAAGCAACTGGCGCACCGGCACGGAGCCTACGAGGGTCTGTATGTCGACGCGCGCGGCTATCTCTCCGAAGGCGCAACCAGCAATCTCTTCGTAGTCCGAGGACAGATGCTGCTAACCCCGCCCACACGAGGCATTCTGCCAGGGGTTACACGCAGTAAGGTACTCGACCTGGCGAGCGGGCATCCCCACCTTGGCGTGGCGGAACGAAACCTGCGGGTGCAAGCCCTCTTGACCGCTGACGAGGCGTTTCTCTCCTCCTCCCTCGCCGAGATCGTGCCGATTCTCCGTGTCGGCAGCCATCGCATCGGCAGCGGCAAGCCCGGTACGATCACTCGTGCTCTGCAAGTTGCCTATCGCGGCATGACGGAAGAGACCTTCGCTGTTTAGGTAGCGAGACAGCGGGATTCCCGCAGAGCGGACTGTCTGGTCCAGCTGAGGCCGAGAACAGGCAACCGCAGAGGAACGAACCGGAGACGATTCAAGTACATGTCCGCTACGTCGAGAAGCTGAGGAGTGAGCGTCGCGCACAATGACAATTCCTTGAAATGGTGCAATAGATTCACTAGCGATGGACCCGCATGGCCACGGTCCATCGTAACTCGGGATGGAAGATCACTGTCTACCGCCGCGAACACGGGGTTCCGCACTTTCACGTCGAAGGAGCGGGCTATCGCTGCTCTCTCACGATTGCGACCGGTGAGCTGATCATCGGGAGTGCCCCGCCCGGCGTGCTAAACGCAGCCCGGCTTTGGGCACGTGAGAACGAGGTTGACCTGTTGGCCAAGTGGAAGGAGCTGAACCGATGAGCACGATGGAGAAGATGCGCACGATTGTGGCGGTGAAAGGAAAAGCTCCCGCTACGCTCAGCGTCAAATGGTCCGACGGCACCTGCGCCGAGATCGGGCTGGAAGCGACACTGCGCGATCGTGCCTTTCGTCGGCTGCGTGATGCCAGGGAGTTCGCCAAGGTGAGCGTGGGGGAATGGGGACATAGCGTCACCTGGCCGTCCGGTGCCGAGCTGAGCGCCGAAGGACTATGGCTCGCAACCCTGTCGGCTACCGGGCACGCCGATACTCGTGCGTTTCTCGAGTGGCGGCTGCAGCACGGTTTGTCCCTAACCAAGAGCGCCGAGGCGCTTGGTTTGTCGCGCCGCATGATTGCCTACTATTCGAACGGGGAGAAGCCGGTGCCCAAAGCCATCCTCCTCGCGTGCAAGGGCTGGGAGGTCAGCCACGCCGCCTAGCGCGCGGGTGGTCAACTCTCTCCGCTCTCTCCGCTCCCCGCCCGCCGACGGCTTTGTCGCGGTCCGGGCCTTATACTTTATACAACCCAACTACGCCGGTTTCGGCGCCGTTGCTTCGGCGCTACCGGAGCCGTTCCCTGGCGCTGGGGATGTCACCTCGCCCGTTGGACCTGCCTTCACCTTTCAGGCTGTGCTCGGCTTTTAACAAGGGGGCAAGCACGAAAGGATGGTTGGTTTGACCTTCCACAAGCCCCATTTGCACGTTCTCTCAGCACGTCGACAGTTGAGGTAGGGTCGCGGCAAGAAAATCGGCCGCCTCGGGCGGTTCTACCCCAAGCAAAACACCACGCCGTGTCCTCTCGCGTTTTTCCGAACGGCGTCGTGGCCGCGGTCGGGTGGAGCGCCTTGTTCGGCCTGATTGCTCGCCTTCCGGAAGCGTGATCTCCACGACGGCTTCACCTTGTTGAAGGAGGTCAATCGCCTCTGGAAGTACGCGCGAAAGGATCGTCCAAAGGCGGGCATTTGCCATGTGTCCACAGCGCAGCCACAGTACCTGAGGCGGCGTGCCAAGTCGACCTACAAGATCGACGAAATCCTCGTCCTTCGTGAACACTACGACGTGCGCCTTGCGTGCCTTGCCAAAAATGTCCGGGTCCTCCGCCTCTCGCAGGCCAAGGTCGCGAATGTGCACGGCGTCCACCGCAAACTGCCGGCGAATCCAGCGACAAATACTTGGAGAAATATGGGCATCCACCCACAGGATCACGGGAGGACCACGGCATGGCTTACGCGGCTGCTCGCAAATCGCAGGCACGCATAGACGTCCTCAAGCTCAAGATCCGGATGCTCCCTGATGATTTGCTTCGCCGTCATGCCGGAAGCGAGAAGCTCCAAGACATCCGATACTCGGATGCGCATACCGCGAATGCATGGACGCCCTCCGCATTGCCGCGGATTGACCGTGATCCGATCTCTCAAGTGAGCCATCGTCGCTCTCTAGCACACACTGCAATTCAAGCCGAACGCCCTGGCTCACACGCGGTGCGCCCAGCACCGCTGCTGCGACCGAAGACCAACCGACTGAAAGGCCAAGAAATCGCCGTCGCGAGCAGCCGCTGGTTCGGCCCTTGGCTGACAATTGCCTGCAGGGCCTCTTTCCGCCCTGAAAATGTGCGGCTAACGCGATATTGAGGCCTGATTTTGAATGAAAGCGTCAGCATTCCATTTTGTTGCGCTGGTGAAACCCCGTCATGGTCCTCTCCTACGCTCACCTCGTGTCTGCCGGCGACGAATCGCGTCGACCGCTCCCCGAAGCGCCGCCCATGCGCGCCAAAGTCATCCTCGCGACACAGGATCACCTGCTGCTTGCCGCCCTCCCGGTATGCTCACCAACGCAAGGGATCTCACCCTACGGCCAATTTCCCCCATACGCCCTGCTCAAGCCCCGCGCCTCCTCACGCACCCTCCCGGTTCGCTCTGCGGCTTAGTTCAACCGCGTCTCGGAAAGGCGCTCGCCGTCAACCCTTACGTCTTCGATCCCGGTTCTCGTGCGGCTCGGCCTTTCCAAAACGCGAAGAGTTAGGCCTCGCGTTGTCATTTCAGGAGCTCTGGATGCTTCTGAATGTACTCGCGCGCGAACCTAATTGAGCGCGCGTATCCGATTCCCGTACTGATGTACTGGTCAAGCGTTTCGATGACGCTCTTTGTGGCCTCCAGAGTTCCCCTTGTTTATGGACGCCTGAATAAAGATCAGAGACGAAGCACTGTTGAACCCTGAGACCATGCCACGATGGGTGACCATGCCTGGCGTCGCGAGCGGATACCCGGAGAAGAAAACGTCGTCGCCAACCGCCAGAGCCTCCTTGTCCGACGCCAGTTGAACCTTCCCGAATGTACTGGTCGGCTTGGTCTTGAGTTCAACGATGGCAAAATCGCGATCGGCTGGCCTGGGTGCGCTGGCTCTATGAAGCTCACTGCCGCTACGGGCTGTGCGTCTTCGACTACACGGTCACCAGCAACCACGTGCATCTCATAGTCCGCGATCGGGGCAAGGGCGAGATTGCGGCCAGAGGAATTCTTCCACCCCGCTGATCGCGCCACATAAGCGTGCGATCCTCTTCTTCCGACGGCTTGGTTCCAACAGAAAGACCTTGGCGTCGGGGCTAGCGAGACGTCGGCGCGACAATTCCGTGACGCAAATCGACGCTTTTTGAACGTTCCTCCTCGTCCGGAGCACCCAGGTCTCTTGCGTGGGCACTGTGCTGTCCTTGGCAAAGCGGTTGCTTGGGATCAGCCACAGCTTGGCTGAAATGAGGAGATCGCATGTTATTTGGAGCACGAGTTTCTTCTGGCGTTGAGGTTGAAACGATGATGGCCGCTGACTCGGTGTTGCCCGAGCAATTCTTCCGACCGGAGCACGGCACGATCTACACTTCCGGCGAGCGCGGCCTGATGTGGGCGGTATTTGCCGATGGCATTCAGAGTTACCGCCGCAACGTCGCGGCGCGTACGCCCGAGCGTAAACTCGAGTTCATGGAAGCGGAGCACTGGGTTTTCAGCACCGACTGGGACTGGCCCTTTTCGTTCGTGAATCTCTGCCAGATTTTCGGTTTTAGCGCCCCGGGGATTCGGGCCGCACTGTCGCAGTGGAAGTGCCAGCAGCGCCGGCCAGCGTTACGGCGCCAGCGATTCCGTCCCGTCTTGCTGTCCGCGTAAGCCCAATCCGACTAATCTGCGGTAGACGCCTGTTGCGGCAACAGGCGTCCGATGGCAAGCGCGAGGCAATCCTTGATCTCGTCGCGACGTGCCGCGAACACCTCTTCGCTCTGTCCGGCCGGGTCATCGATATCGCCACTGAGCCCGGCGAAGGTGCGCAAGGTGTACACCTCCTTGCCGGCCGCTTCCGGAAAGTTGTCCGCCAGCATCTTGGTTTGCTGATCCGTCATGGCAAGGATCAAATCCGACTCTTCAATTAGGTTGCGATTGCGTTTGAGGTCGGTGGCAACAGAGTCGGCCGGGATATCGATTCCTTCGTCGCGCAGCACCAAACGTGCATCGAGTGAGACCAAGGCACCATCCCTGGCATAGGCCGCAATCCCGCCGGACTGCACATTGATCACGTGGGCGAGACCACGCTCATCCAGCATGCGCCGAAGTAACGATTCGGCAATCACGCTACGACTGGTGTTCGCGTGACAAATAATCAGGATATTTCGGTAGGGGATCACGATGAAACAAAGGCTGGACGCGCCAAGAGACGCGTCCAGCCGGAGTGCAACAACTAGCCCTGAAGGGCGGCCATCAGGATCTTGGTCATGTCTTCTTTTTCGGTAAGGCCCTTCGCCAACTCGGCCTTCAACTGACTGCCGAGATCGTCAGGCTCCCAGGTCGCGCGCTTCGACACCTTGCCGACGGTATGCCAGCCTTGCATGAGCCAAACCGTGCCGCCGCCGACGCGGAAGATCTCGCCATGCACGTCCTTGGCGTCATCGCTCGCCAGCCAGGCTACCAGCGGAGAGATGTTTTGGGGGCCGAAGATATCGAACTCGCCTTCTTGAACTTCGCGACCCATGATCGCCGCGGTCGAGGGCGTGGCATCGACGGTCAGACGCGTGCGTGCGATCGGTGCGATGGCATTTGCCGTCACCCCGTACTTCGCCATTTCCTTGTCGATGATGATCGCCATGGTAGCCAAAGCGGCCTTGGCGGAGCCGTAATTGCCTTGGCCAACGTTGCCGAGCAGGCCGGCATCCGACGAGGTGTTGATGATGCGGCCGTTGAGAATGTTCCCCTTCTTGTGCTCCTCGCGCCAGTACTCACAGGCATGGCGCGCCATGTTGAAAGAGCCCTTCATGTGCACGGCGATGACGGAATCCCAGTCCTCCTCCGCCATGTTGAAGATCATCCGGTCGCGCAGAATGCCAGCGTTGTTGACGATGATGTTGAGCTTGCCGAAGTTGTCGAGTGCGCATTCGATGATACGCTTGGCGCCCTTGAAGTCGCTTACGCTTTCGCCATTGGCAACCGCGTCGCCGCCCGCCTTCTTGATCTCCGCCACTACTTCTTGCGCCGGCGAGTTGGTGGCTTGACCGGAGCCGTCGAAATGGGCTCCAAGATCGTTCACCACAACCTTGCAACCGTGCTTCGCCATCAACAGGGCTTCTTCGCGGCCAATACCGCGACCCGAGCCGGTGATGACCGCAACCTTTCCTTCGAGTAAACGTGCCATTACTTCCTCCTACATGAACTGGATTTACTTGCTTCGGGAGGCTGTCGGAGAGGCACCCACAACAGCCGCGGGCTATCTCACTGAAAGTTGTCGCAATGTCAATTAGGTGAGCGGTTCTCGGTGCGTCCGTTCGTCAGTTCACCGACACATCGGGCGGCTAGGAGCTGCAATAGCGCGCACAAACTCACAGGCCGCCTCGGAAGCGCGCTCAGAACTCTTAGGCAAACGTCTTACAGCGAGGCGACTACGATGCGACCGCAACCGGAGTGCATGGCGCGTCGCAACAAGCTCATGCTTTCTTGCCGCGACACTTGTCCCTGTTTGCGTAGCCGCCGGGTCGCCGCCGCCACGCAACGCAAATATTGCCGCTGACTCTGCCACTCGCCGCCCTCGACGGGGCCTGTGCACGGACAAACCTGCTCGATGCTGCAGCCCGTGTGCAGGATAGGCTCTCCCGGCGCGGTGTCAGAGCAAGAGTCACAGGCATCACCAATGCGGTCGCCGTCGCTATCGCCCTGGGTTGCGTTGCTGGTTGCCGGGCAGTTGTCCGAGCCATCATCGATCCCATCACGATCCGCATCCGGACGAAGGTCGCTAACCGGCTGTGCCACCAGCACTAGAATGAAGATCTTATCCGCGTTCGACCCGCTAGAGAGAACGATTCGGATTTCACCCGGGTCGCTGAACTGGCGACGTCCACTACGCAGCGTCACCGGCTCACCGTTAATCTCCGCCTGCAAAGCCATTGCTTGCCGGTCTGCACCAAGGCGCTGGAGGAACCCGTTGCCGCGTATCTGATAACCGGGGCTACTCAGGCTCAAGCCTGTAACCGCCGCGGCTTCGTACATCCCGGGCAACGGTAAAAGGGTCACACTAAAGCTTCCACTCAGAGGCTCCGGCACCGCCGGAGGGGTGGCACACGACCGGCACGCTTGCGAAATCGAGCTGCCGGGCGCGAGCACGTATTCACGAAACTCAGACGCTTCCACCCCGGCCGAACACATCAAGGTGCTGGCTACCAAAACGAAAGCAAGGAATGTTGCTCGGATCCTCATAGAGCGAAGGCCAGCACGATACGGCTTGCAAGCAAGAGGTGCAAGCCATGTTTTCCTTCTCCGCGGTTCTGCTGTGTGCCAGCTCACCGGTTTCCGACGGTCTCTGGATGGAATACCAGGAAGCGCCGCAATTCTTGGTGCCTTGGTGGTGAATTGTCTTTGCTACGTCCCAGCGCGGCCACAGCCGCAACCAAACTCCGGAGCTTGATCGTGAACACAGTCGGTGCGGTCGTTCGGACTCGATCGAGCCTGGCCGCGCAGACTGTAGGCTGTAGACCGGAGGCTGTAGGTCGGAGGCAGACTTCCAAGGTACCAAATTGTTACCAACCATCGATCGGCTACCGGACCCCACCACCGCAACTTTGCGCGAGCCGACAAGAATCGAAACGTTTGTTTTACAGGGAGATCAGACAATTTTCGTCTAGCTGCCCGACGGTGGTCGATCCTAGCAGGCGTTAGCACGGGAGTTCTGGGACACAGAAGCGAGCCTGCACCACCGTGCGCCGAGAGAGCCCGGTCAGAACGGAATGTCGTCGTCGCCAGGACCGGCGGGAGCGCTGTCCTCGCCGGGAGGTAGGC
>CAZGSN010000659.1:0-10440 GCA_964528465.1 uncultured Binatia bacterium (SeqCode) | reverse complement strand
AACGGCACTTGAGATGGCCTTCGAGACGCGGCCTGAACAGATGGCCGCTCCTCAGGCCGAACGGAAAGTTTGTTTGCCGATCCCAATAACCGTTCGCGCTGAGGAGCCGCCTCCTGAGTAGCGAAGCGTATCGAAGGATTTCGGCGGCGTCTCGAAGCGCGCGTCCAGGTGACTTCCACCCTAACTGAGGTTTTCGGGCTCAAAGAGAGGCCTGGCCCGCGTCTGACCGGCCAATCCGTCGGCCGTCTGGGTCGATTTTTTCGCGCAGGACGCCAAGCGGCAGAGAACAATGAAGAGCGAAGGCGTTCCTGGGACTCGCAGCGGCTGGAACGACTTGGTGATGTGCTGGTTGGAAGAAGGTCCTTGAGGCTGGCCCAAGCACAGGCTACTCGGACGCTCGCTCTTGCTACAGATACTGTTGAAGAGCCGAAGTCTTGAGAGGAGAGAAGTATTGTCATGCCTGATCTAATTCCCGTTCATGGAGGCTTGGAAGTTCCGGTGTCGCGGACCGTGCCGTTGTCGCACCGCAAGCAGTTTCTAGCTGAGGCGGCGGATCTGCCGCGCGTTGAGTTGACGCGTGCGGATTTATCGACGGTCTATCGTATTGCCGACGGCACCTTGTCGCCGCTGAGCGGCTTCATGGAAGAAGATGTTTGGCATGCGGTGCTCGACACCGACACGCTGGAGCACGGCTTTCGCCGCTACGCGTGGACGGCGCCTATCTCCTGCCCGGTGACCGATGACGAGATGAAGAAGTTGCGTATCGGCCATGCGGCGGCGCTGGTTCACGAAGGCAACGTGATTGCCGTGATTCGCGTCACCAGCATGTTCGATTGGGACAAGGCCAAGCACGTCGAGAAATTCTACGGTACCAAGCGCACCGATCATCCCGGTGGCGAGATGATCATGGGCGATCCACGCACGAAGCTGATTGGCGGAGACCTGTGGTCGTTGCCACAGGCCGTTGATCCCGAGTACGGCGAGTTCGTGCTGTCACCGCGTCAGGTGCGTACCTTGATTGCCGAGCGCAAATGGGAACGTGCCTTGGCGTTTCAGACGCGCAACCCCCTGCACCGCGCGCATGAGTATGCCTTGGTGGCCGGTGTGGAGCGCCTGACCCGCGAGGGGCATTTTGCAGGAGCCGTGCTCAATCCCTTGATCGGTGAACTCAAGGGCGACGACGTGCCGGCACGCGTGCGCATGCACTGCTACCGCGCGCTGCACGACAACAAGCTGCTTGGCCTTGGCGACAAGGACGAAGCCATGTGGAAAGCGCGTGGCTACGACATTACCGAAGTCTTCGAACTCGTGGGGCTCGACATCAAGATGCTCTATGGCGGACCCAAAGAAGCGGTCATGCACGCCGTGTATCGGCAGAACCTTGGGTTCACGGACATCGTCATTGGCCGCAAGCACGCCGACGCACCCTATAAAGACGGCACGCCCATCTGGGGTGACTTCGATGCCCAGGAAATCTTCAAGAACCTGCGCGGTAGTCTGTACATCAAGCCATGCAACATCGGCTTCGCTGCCTACTTCGAAAGCACAGGCCGCGTGGACCTCACCGAACTCCACCCCGGCGAGCAACCGGTCAGCATCTCGGGATCGAAGATTCGCACACTGCTGGGAGACGGCGAACGCCCCGACGCGCGCATACTACGTCCGGAAATCGCCGACATCTTGATCTCGTACTATCGAGAGAAAGGCGCTGCCTGAGCCCTTAGTTCTCCGTTCGTACCAACATGTTGTCAGAAAACGGGGCCGTTGCAGCGGCTCTTTGGAGCGCATCGGCTGGACTCCAAGGCAGTCCCTCTTTTCGCCAGCGAAGTCTGGGGAAAAGAGGGATCTACTATCTCCTGATTTCGCTGCGTGGCGTACAGATTCTCAACGCGATGCGTCGTGGAGGAGCAGTTTCTCCAATCTCTTGTTCCCCCGACCTATAGCCTACAGCCCGCGCGGCCAGGCTCGATCGAGTCCGAACGACAGCACCGACCGTGCCCACGATCAAGCTCCGGAGTTTGGCTGCGGCTGTGGCCGCGCTGGGTACAGATCCGCGGAATTCGCGAGCAGCTAGCGACGATATGCCGCGGTTCGAAATGCCCGGCCGAATCCGAAGGGTTTGCAGGGAACACCTCGTTCCCGGGCAAAGAGTGAAACAGGAGGATGAACCATGGTGCAGCAAGCAGAAGCTGGGTCGCGAGAGAAGCGTGTGCGCAGGCGTGCGTACTGGCCTGCGATTGTTGTGATCGCCTTCGTTGCGGCTGGGTACAAGCTGATCGGCGCTATGACGACTCCGGTCCTCGCGGTTGAGGGAGAGGCGGCTGCGGCTGTGCCTCCCAACGCTGGCGGGGCAGCGGAGCCGGCGGCGAAACCCGCGGCGAAGACGGCGGAGCATAAGGGAGAGACCACCGCTGACGGCACCAAGAAGTTCGGCGACTGGGCCCTGGTGTGTCCTAAGGAGGACGACAAGGAAGCCGGCAAGAGTGCCAAGGATGCTGCGAAGGATGCTGGCAAGGACGCGGCGAAAGACGACGCAAAGAAGGCGGCCAAGGATGCAGCGAACGAATGTCGCTTAGTGCAGACGGCGTTACTCACCGTACCCAACAAGGAAGGAGGGGAGCCGCACACGCAGCGCGTCATGTTGACTGCCGTCGGCTACATCGGTGACGAAAAGCAGCCGGTGTTGTCGGTCATCGTTCCCCTCGGCGTGCTGTTGCAGCCGGGTCTCGTGCTCGAAGCGGAGGGTTACGATCAATTGAAGCTGCCTCTGCAACGCTGCGACGCCAACGGTTGTCTGGCCCTCCTCCCCATGAAGGAGCAGCTCGTCGAAGCCTTCCGCAAGGGGAAGGAAGCACAGATCACCTTCTTCAACATTGCCGGCAAGGGCAACAAAGTGCGCATCTCGCTGACCGGGTTCTCCAGCGCCCTCGATAATCTGGGCAAGCAGCGCAAGAGCTAAGGCTGCGTCGGCCAGGGCCACGGCAAAGTTGTCGACAGGGCCTGACCATGGGCTCCATCCGATGCGGGCCGAGGGCGGCCCCAACGTCGTTAAGTTTGGTCAGGATCGGAAGAAGGATGGAGGCAAGCCGTCTCCTCTCCCCGCATTTCTTGCGGGGAGAGGATTAAGGTGAGGGGTCCACCAACTCCTCCTATTTATCAACGACTTTTGTGAATCGGTGGAATGAAGTCCTCCCCCCTCTCCCGCGAGAATGGGCTTTGCACGCCAAATCGTTCCTACACCAGACGCGGGCCGAGGGCGGCCCGTCTCCAACTCAGATTCATCAATGTTTACAAGCAATGGAGACGCCGCGCCCCCGCGGCGCATGAGCCGGATGCCCGCCCAAGCGATTTGGCGCGCAAAGCCCCTGTCGTGGCAAAAATGCTTGCTTCTCTGAGGCGATTATCTTACCGACACAAGATTCTTGCTGATTCGAAGGGAGACGGAATGCGCAAGCTTGCGATGGTTTTCTTTGCGGTGACGATGGCGTTGGGGAGTGGACTCACCCCCGTGGCAGCCGCACCACATTCGGCGATGGCGCCGGGAAGGTTTTCGGGCGATCTGCGTTCGCTGCCGGTTGTCGACGACAGTAATACTGTCGCCGAAAGGGAAGAGGGACCGGAGCGCCGGATCACGCATCCGGAAGCTCTGCTGCTGGTGCCGCAGCCGCAGGATCAAGCCGACGCTCTAGTCGAGTGGCAACGCGCTGCCCGGCGCAGTGGTTTCATGCGTGTCTACAATCCGCCGGAATTGAACTTCGATGCCGCAGGGTACAGCGGCGTCTATCCGCCCGACACCAACGGCGACATTGGTTCCAACTACTTCATTCAAACGATCAATCACGGTGGGGATGGCACACGCGTAACCGTGTTCAACAAGACCACGGGTGCCATTGCCGCGGGTCCGTTTGCTCTAGACTCTCTGTGGACGGCAGGTGGAAACTGCGCCGACGGCGGTGGCGATCCAGTGGTTCTGTACGATCAACTCGCTAGCCGTTGGTTGCTCACCGAGTTTACCCAGAGTGGGAATGAGCTGTGCATCTATGTTTCGCGCAATAACGATCCGGTTACGGGCGGCTGGTCTACCTATGCGATCGAAGCTCCTAACTTCCCCGACTACCCAAAGTATGCGGTGTGGCCGGATGCCTACTACATTACGACCAACGAGCCCGGCGGCGCGGCGGTCTATGCTCTCGATCGCGCCAAGATGCTGGCTGGACAGCCGGCTACGTCGCAGCGCTTCGAGGCAACCAGCTTGGATGGTTTCGGTTTCCAAGCGCTGACCCCTGTCGATGCGGATGGCAGTACGCCGCCGCCGGCAACTTCCAATGCTTTTTTCGTGCGTCATAAGGACGACGAGGTACACCCGCCTGCAGTTGGTGGCAGCGACCGTATCGAGGTTTGGGAGCTGCATGTGGATTGGTCTGTGCCGGCGAATTCGGCTTTGTCGCTGGCCTCGTCGATCGCGGTGACGGAATTTGAGTCGGAGCTGTGCGGCACCAGCGGAACCGAGTGTATCCCACAGCCGATGTCGGGTCCTCTCCTTGATCCCGTGCGTGAAGTCGTCATGTGGCGGGCGCAGTATCGCAATTTCGGCACCCATCAGAGCCTGGTCGGTAACTTCGTTACGGATGCGGATGGCGGGTCTGCCGACCACGCGGGGATTCGCTGGTTCGAACTTCGTCGTATGGGCCTCGGTGCCTGGTCGCTGCACCAGGAAGGTACCTACGCTCCCGACTCGCACCATCGCTGGATGGGAAGCATTGCCATGGACGGCTCCGGCAATATGGCAATGGGCTTCAGCAAGGCTAGCGAAACGTTGAATGCAGGGATTCGTTACACCGGGCGCCTGGCGACCGATGGTACGGGCGTCATGACGCAAACCGAGATCAACGCAGCTAGCGGTACCGATGCGCAGGCTGCGGATCGCTGGGGCGACTACGCTTCCATGAGCGTCGATCCGATCAACGACTGTACGTTCTGGTTTACGACGGAGTACGCCACGCTCGGCGATTGGCAGACACGTGTGACGCGGCTGCGCTACGATTCCCCCATATGTGTCGATGCCACCGCCCCGGTGTGCGGCAATAACACCAAAGAAGTGGGTGAGGACTGCGACGGGACGGATTCGGCGTACTGTTCCGGGCTGTGCACGGGAAGCTGCACCTGTCCCGCTCCAACTTGCGGAAACAACGTCGTCGAAGTTGGCGAGCACTGCGATGGCAGCAGCACGGGAATCTGTTCCGGTGCGTGTGACAGCGACTGTACCTGTGATCTCTGCGGCAGTGCGCCAGAGCTGCCGGCGAACTGTTTTCTGCAGAATGAGCCGGGTAAGGCCTCGGTGGCCATCGGCGATCTCGCCGATAACTCACGCGACAAGATCAAGTGGACATGGGGGAAGGGTGTGGCGACATCGATCTCCGACTTTGGACTGCCAACGTTGGCTGGCTCGGCCAAGACGCAGTTCTGTGTGTTCGACGCCTCCGCCAGCCCGCAGCCCTTGCAGTCCGCATCCGTGCCGTCGGGCGGACTCTGTGGTGACAGGCTGTGCTGGAAAGCCACGCGTAGCGGCTACACCTACAAGGACAAGGCCGGCAGCGCCGACGGTATCACAGGAATTACTTTGAAGTCCGGAATTGCCGGGAAGTCGACCGTCAAAGTGACCGGCAAGGGCACATCTCTCAACCCACCCAATCCGATTCTAAGCTTGCCCGTCACCGTACAGCTCATGTCGTTCGACGGCTCCAATACGCGCTGCTGGCAAACTCAATTCACCTCCGCCAGCGCCAACGAAGACGAGAAGTTCAAAGCCAAAGGACCGTGACGCAGGAGAAGAGCCGCCGCGAGCAGACGCTTGCGGCGGCTCTTTTGGTCTTGATTCCAGTAGATGCGTTTCCCCAAACGCGGGATATACAAAGGACTCGGGAATCCAAGGGGCTCGCCGCGATGATGCAGAATGGATTCCTCGTTGCTTGCTCGGGTGAGTTCCATTCATCGGCCTGGAGGCGTCATGGAGGAGGCGGATGCAGCCGCTAAAGCGGCCCGGCCACATTTCGGAAGCCGGCGTGTCTTGACGGTCGACGGGCAGCGGCTGGCTGTCTTTGAGGACGGTGCTGGCGAGGCCTGTCTTCTGTTGCATGGGTATCCACAGGACCACTGGTGTTGGCATCATGTTGCCGCCGACTTAACCCGTGACCATCGGGTCATCGCGCCCGATTGGTTCGGTTGCGGCGAGTCTGAACGGGTGCTGAGCGACACTGCGCGTTACGAGGTAGAGGTCGAGCGCATACGATTGCTGCTCGACACGCTCGGGTTGGCTCGCGTCAATCTTATATGTCACGACTATGGTGGTTTCCTCGGACTGGGCTTCGCGCAGGGCTACCGTGATCGATTGTTGCGTCTGGCTATCATCAATTCCCGGGCCCAAGGGACGTTCGCCCCGGGGCCTTATGTTCTGTTCAACGCGTTCGTGCTTGCTGCGCGCCTGCCGTTCGGGGAACGGCTTTACGAGGCGAGCCCGCTCTATGCCATGCATCGGCTGTTCCTACGGCGCTACGTCCGCAATGGGTCATTCTCCGAGGCAGAGCTGGAGCGTTACATTGGATTTCTCCGCACGCGCGCAGGGCGGCGCTGGTTGGGTCGGTTCTATCGCCACTTCCAGGCGACGCGCCGCCGCCAACTTCGCGAAGGCTGCGCCGTCCTCGATCTTCCGGTGGCGGTGATTTGGGGAGACCGCGATCCTTATTCGCCGATATCGATCGGTGAGGAACTTGCGCGCCTTCTGCCTCGCGCAGAGATGACTCGCATCGAAGGAGCAGATCACTATGTCGCTGAGGAGAGGCCGGCGCCGGTAATCGCTGCCCTGCGCCGGCTGCTGTCCGTGCCGGTGTAGGAATGTGCTGGTATGAGCCGCCGGCTACCGGCCGCTAGCGAGCACCGACGAATTCCACGATGTCCGCCCTGAGCAGTCGCTTCCTGAGTAGCGAAGCACGCGGTCGAAGGGATCTCTCGTGTCTCACTCGGTCACTAAGCAGCCAGGCCAGCGCGCTCGAGGACCATCGGCACACGCCTGCCATATCCGGCTTGGCGATGGTTGCAGGAGGGTTCGCTCCGAGGTCCGACCTGCCGCCGGACCTCGGAGATCACAGTCTACTTACCCATGTTCTTTAGGGAGTTGCCGAGTCCTTCCATGCTGTTCTTGGTGTCAGCGGCGTTTTTCTGAACGTCCTCGGCTTGCGCCTTGGCCTTCATGGCCGGCGCGGCCGCGCCTTCGGCTTGGCCTTGAGCTTGGCCGGCTGCTTGGTCCACCGCGCCTTGCACGTTCTTCTTGGCGGCACCGGCTGCGGCGTCGGCACTGTCTTCGACGATTGCCCTGCCGAGGCCCTGCATGCCCTGGGCGTGTAGCAATCCTGGGGTGAGGAAGAGGGCCGATGATAGAGCTACGAGAGTCAGTTTACGCATGAGAAAATCCTCCTTTACTTGATGGCCAAGGGGTTGAGCGGCGAGCCAATCCCACCGCTGACTTTGAGAGGGGGGGCAGTGAAAAAAAACTCCCACACGCCGTCGCCGGCGCAATCGGCGGCGAGATCTTCCAGACAAAACATCTCTCCGAGGGTTAAGCCCATGTCGCGAATGCACAGCATGTGTAGGGGCAGGGGAGTGCGCGGGTCCTCGAACGGAATCACCTCTACGGCGTTGGTGTCGGTGGCGACGGCGGCAACCTCACGCGCGTGCAGCCATTCGGCGCAATCGACGCCGAGTCCCGGCATCTGGCGCATATAGCCGACACGATCGCCGTCGCGCGTAAAAACCGAAATGTGACCGGTTCGAACTAATAGGACATCGCCTGACTGCACGCGGATGCCTTGGCGCTTTTCTGCGGACTCGAGTTCGGCAGGCTGAATCGCATGCCCAGCCGCTAACCGCTCGACGCCGGCAGCGCGGGCGAGATCCAAGAGAACACCTCGCGACACAACCCCGGCGCCGATCTTATCGATGGAGTTCTTGCTCGCACCGGCTGAGGTCACGGAACCGGCTGGGTAGCCGTTGTAGAGCTGGTCGCCGTAGTACACGTGGGCCAGGCTGTCCCATTGGGTGGCACACTGGAGCGGCATCACAACGATGTCGTCGTTGTAGTGAAAGCCCTCGGGATCCGGGCCGTAGGCACCACCCACGGCGCTCATTAAATGGAGTGGGTTGACGCGCCCGCTCTGGCCGATCTGCGGACCTTCACCGCCGAAGTTCAGGCCTAGGCTGAAGACCTCGCCGCGTTTGACGCAGGCGGCACCGCGGCGCACGACGTCGGCGGTGATCAGGTTGAGGGTGCCGCGTTGATCGTCAGCACCCCAGCGGCCCCAGTTGGAGACCTTCTTGGCAATGGCACGGACCTTCTCCATGGCAGCCGCGAGATCTCCGCCTAATCCTTGAGCGACAATGCCTGCCGCGGGCAGCGTCGCACGGCGGCTTCGATCTTGGCGCGCAAATCCTCGCTTGGGCTGGGGTTGATGAGGGAAGCCTTGTCGTCTTCTCCGACGGCGAAAACCTCGGGCGCAACCTTTGAGCACACGGCGTTGCCTTCACACAATTCCATATCGATGATGACCTTCATGTCTCTCCTCTCCTCGTCCGCCGCGGCTCGCTGCCTTTCGTGTCGTGCCGCTGCCCTAAATTCCGGAGCGTGCAAGTTGCACGTCGCCTAGCAAAGGGTCAACCCCGGGGCGTCTGCGTGGCCCTGATCCCGAGGGTTAGGCGTTGGCGCCGGCTTGCTTCTGTGGGGTGAAGCGGATGGGCATCGACTTGATGCCGTTGATGAAGTTGGAGCGCAGGCGGCGCACCGGGCCAGCCAGCTCGAGGTCGGGAAGACGGCGCACGAGTTCCTCGAAGATGACGCGAATCTCCAAACGCGCCAGGTTCGAGCCCAGGCAGTAGTGCTCGCCGATACCGAAGGCGACATGCTCATTGGGGCTGCGCCGCACGTTGAAGGTTTCGGGATTCGGGAAGACATCCTCGTCGCGATTTGCGGAAGGATAAAACATGACGACCTTTTGACCGGCCTTGATCTGCTTGCCACGTAGCTCGACGTCGCGTGTGGCCGTGCGCCGGAAGTGCATGACCGGTGAAACCCAACGCAACATTTCATCTACTGCGGTCGGCATCAGGGCAGGGTTGGCGCGCAGGGTGTCCCACTGATCGCGGTGTTCGACCAGGGCCAGCACACCACCGGAGATGAGATTGCGCGTCGTTTCGTTGCCGGCAATTGCCAGCAACAGGAAGAACGAGTCGAATTCCTGCTCGGTCAAACGCTCGCCATCCACCGAGCCTTCCAGTAGGCGGGTCACGATGTCGTCTTGCGGCCGTTGTAGTCGCTGCTCCGCCAGTTGGTTGGCGTACATGTAGATTTCCATTGCCGCGAGCTTGCCGTCGGTAAGCGAGGTCTGGAATTCGGGATCGTCAAAGCCAATGAGCCGATTGCTCCAGTCGAAGATCTTCTTGCGATCCTCCTCGGGGACGCCGAGGAACTCGGCAATGACTTGCAGTGGCAGCTCTGCCGAAATGTCGGCTACAAAATCGCATCCTCCGCGGGCCACAACCTTGTCGATGATCTGCCCCGTGAGCTCCCGCACATGCGGCTCCAGGGCACTGATCAAGCGCGGCACGAACACCGGGCTCACTAGCTTGCGATACTTGCTGTGAGCGGGCGGGTCCATGTTGAGCATGATGGCTCGAATCTCGGCCAACTCCGACTCGGTGACGTCGAAGATGTTGGTGCCGCCCAGGTAGGAGGAGAAAGTCCGACTGTCCTTAGAAACGGTGATCAGGTCCTGATACTTGGTGATGGTCCAGAACCCCGGTCCATCTGCCGGTTCCCTATGCCAATGCACCGGAGCTTCCGCGCGTAAGACCTTGAAGGCTTCATGGGGCACGCCGTTGGCAAAAGAATCGAGGTCGCACAAATCGATTTCGGAAAGCTGCATGGACATTCTCCTGGGGAAAGGTGCTGCTCAGCGGGTCTGTTTGACCCGTTCGAGGATGGTAACGCGTGCCGATCGGCCAATGCCAAGCAAAGCGGCCACGGCGGCAAGGACGAAGCGTCGCTGCCGGGCTACCGAGCTGGGGCTCAGCGGGTCTTCTTGCATCACCGCTTCGAGCAACTTGGCATTGGCGAAGTAGCCGAAGATCAAGTGGTATAGACCGGCTCCGAGTTGAGGCAGCTCGTCGCGCGCGAAAGACGAGCTGGTTGCCGCCATGATCTCGAGGCCTTGCTGATACAAGGGCCGCAAAACGTGGGTGACGCTGCTGCGCATGTACTTGGTGTCGTCGAGACCAGCACGCTGGATGAGGCGTGGCAGGTGCGGATGGGCGACGAGGTAATCGATCACCCGACCCAAGGTGGCCTCGAGGGCTTCACTTGCGGAGCCGGATTCCACGGCAGGTGAAGGCCCG
>CAZGSN010000658.1:0-3802 GCA_964528465.1 uncultured Binatia bacterium (SeqCode) | reverse complement strand
TGGCAGCGCAGGCGACACCATCCGCGCCACTTTCCACGGCCAATCGCATGCGCTCATAGCCGGCAGCGGCACTCTCGTAAGCAAGCTGCTCGGCCGCCCGCTGTGCTGCTGCAAGCTGTGCCTGCAAACAGCGCGTGCTGGTCGGCTCACCGCGCTGCAAGTGGTAGGCAAGGCCATCCACATCTTCGCTGTCGCCGCCCTGCAACACCTCGGCCAGCAGCCGGTGCAGGTGCAATCGCTGGTCGTCCGCAAGACCGCTGTACACCGCTTCCTGGATCAGGGCATGGGCAAACGCATAGTTGCCGCCACCTGGCACGGCAAGCAATAAACCCGCTTGGATTGCTTCCCGAAGCGCAGTGGCAAGATCTGTACGATTCTCACCGCCGCCAGCGTCCAGTGCCTGCCAGGCCGCGCGCAGAAGCGGAACCGGTGGGCGCTGCCCAATGACAGCGGCCATATTCAGTGCGGCTCGCGCTGCTGGTGACAGCTCCGTGAGACGACGGGTAAGGACATCGTGGACAATGCCCGGTAGCGCCCCGGGGAGGGCGACGGCGCGGCGGTCGGCAGGGTTGCGCAACAACTGCGCGCATTGGGTGGCGTAGAAAGGATTGCCGGCGCACAGGGCGGCCACTGCCGCTGCTGGTGCCGGAGTCGCGGCGCTGTTCCAGAGTTGCGCCACCAAGGCGACTACTTGCCCCGGAGCCAGGGCCCCGAGGGTCAAGTTCTGACCCAGGGCAGAGAGACTCTCCAAGGCGTGGGCGAGAAAGGGGTTGGCGCCAGCCTCTAGGGTCCGAAAGGTAACTAGACAGAGCACGCGCTGGGGGCGCAGGTGCCTGGCGAATTCAACCAGCAGACGTAGAGAGACATCGTCGGCAGCGTGGATATCGTCGAAGATCAGCACTAGCGGCTGTGTGTCGGCGACAGCACCGAGAAAGTCGATGACACTGCCGAACAAGCGCAAACGCGAAGAAACAGGATCGATGGGTGGCGCTTGGCCAACGTCGCCGAAGCGCTTGCGAATCTCGGGCATGATGGTGGCGATATCGGCGGCACCGCGACCTAGCTGAGAACGCCGCCGCGTCTCGTCGCCGCTCGCCAGCAACGCTTGCAGCAGTTCGATCCAAGGCCCGTAGGCAACGCTGCCTGTATGCCGACCGCAATGTCCCCACGCAACCACAGCCCCACGCTCCGCCGCTGCGGCAGCAAAGTGGCTGGCGAGGCGCGTCTTGCCGATGCCCGGGTCGCCACTGAGCACCTGTAGTTGCCCGCTCCCCGCCGCCGCTGCCGATAGCGTCTCGTGCAGAAGGGCGAGTTCTCGCTCACGCCCTACGAATGCCGGCTGCATATCTTGCCCCCAGGGTGGTCAAGGTGTCCAATCTCGCGGTGCCCCTTCTGTCACGATTGCACCCGCGATTCAAAAGGGTGCCGCAAATCTGTCGCTACCTGGACGGGAAAGTCGCTACTTCAGGGGACCGGTGCTGCGGTGTGCCGGTGTGCCGGTGCTAAGGCGGCATCGCTAACGCCTGCCATCACTGGCGCGTCTTCGTGCGGCTCCAGTCCATAGCCTTGTTCAGGCTCCCCGTACTCGTACCCGTACTCGTACACGGCTTTGCTCCCCCGCGTCATGCGCGCGGTCCTTCAGATCGTGTACGAGTACGAGTACCGCTTCGCTGAGTACGAGTGCCGGGACGCCAGCGGAGCCAACCACTCGGTTGAGCCACCACGCCGACGAGCCTGTGGACCGCGACAGCCAGTCACCCCAGCACTCAGGCCACCCCAGCACCCCAGCACTCCAGCACCCCAGCACCCCTGAACCCCTGAACCCCGGTACCTACCGTAGGAAGACCTGTTCCTAGTTGCGGCGGGTTTGCTGCCATGCCCTGCGTACGGAGAACGCCGGCAGCACTCTGGCACGGGCCTTGCCCTTTGCCTCTCGCAAGAACTTTCCACGGGAGGCTGTCATGGATCGAAGCGACATCACTTTCTCAATTCCCTCGACTCGCAAGAGCGCGTTGGTGATACGGCGGCGCTGGGCTTTGCTGGCCATTGCCGTGCTCACCTTGGCGACGGCGACGCTGACCAGGCTTGGGCTGCACGCGGCCGCTCTCGACGCCGATAATTCCTCTGCGGCAGATCCCGCCAGCCTGGCCAGCATAAAAGCCGTCGCCGAGCCGCGCGCCAGTCGCGTGGCTGGACGCGGGCGACTCGAACCTGCCGGCGGAGTGATTCATATCGCCGGACCAGCGCGGCAACCTGCGGTCGTCGCCGAACTCAAGGTCCGCGAGGGCGATTGGGTTGAAGCCGGCCAAACAATTGCCGTGCTCGATGGTCTGCCGGCCTTGCGTGCCACCGTCCAACGCCTCGAAGCTCTGGCGCGCCACGCGCAGGGTGAATCGCAGCGTTTTGTCGCGCTATGCCGCGACGGCATTGCCTCGGCCATCGAATGCGACGCCGTACGTATGCGCCTCGACACGGCCCGTGCCGACCTGGCACGCGCCGCTGCCGATGTTGACACCTGTTACGTGCGTGCCCCACAGGCCGGCCGCATCCTGCGCGTGCACGCCGATGCCGGGGAACGCGTCGACAGCAACGGCATCGTCGAGATGGGTGACACGCGTACCATGGAAGTGGTTGCCGAAATCTACGAGACCGACGTTCCGCTGTTGCGTCGAGGCCTGCGCGCGCGCATCTCTTCGGCGGTTCTGAGCGAAGCACTAGCTGGTAGCGTCGAGCGTGTAGGCCTCAGCGTCCACAAGCAGAGCGTTTTCGATGTCGATCCGGTGGCCAACGCCGATGCCCGCATCGTCGAGGCGCGCATCCGCGTGGCCGAGGCTGAACGCGTCGCCAATCTCACCAACCTACAGGTCGAAGTCGAGATCGAAGTCGAGGCGGTGCTCTGATGTTCTTCGCGAGGCAGAGCCTCTCTGGGGTGGGTTCCCAGGCGGAGCCTGGGAACCAGAATATCTCCTCGTTCCCAGGCTCTGCCTTTCCTCGTTCTCAGGCAGAGCCCCTTCCTCGTTCCCAGGCTCTGCCTGGGAACGAAAGGCCTCCGAGGCCTGTCCTGAGCCCCGCCGAAGGGCTCGGCCTCGCGCCTCAGGCGCGGCGGGTTCCCAAGCGGAGCCTGGGAACGAGTTCACTTCGAGGCCAAACGCTCCGTGTTCGGGTAGAATCCGCCGCGATGCCGCGGATTCTCGCCCACCTGGAGTCGGCCCCATGACTGCGCTTCGTCGCCTCATTGCGTTCCTGGCGTTCTTCGCGTTCGGAATTCTGCCGGGCCTGCATCCGGCGGCGCGCGGCGACGACGCTCCGCCCCGCACGCTGAAGCTCATGGACGTGTTCCAGCTCGAGTATGCGTCCGATCCGCAGATCGCGGCCGACGGCTCGCGGGTCGTTTACGTCCGGAACTTCATGGACGTGATGAAGGACCGGCGGCGGTCGAACCTGTGGGTCGTCCGCGCCGACGGGACCGACCATCGCCCGTTGACGACCGGCAACCGCAACGACGGCTCGCCCCGCTGGGCGCCCGACGGCAACCGCATCGCCTACACGTCGAGCGAAAGCGGCCGCACCGAGGTGTGGTGCCGGTGGATGGACTCGGGGCAGACGGCGAAGCTCACGCAGCTCGCCAGCGAGCCGGCCGACTTCGCGTGGTCGCCCGACGGCACGCAGCTCGCCTTCACGATGTTCGTGCCGGACGCGAAGAAGCCGTACGCCGAGATTCCCGGCAAGCCCGAGGGGGCCGAGTGGGCCGAGCTGCCGAAGGTGATCCAGCGCACGGTCTATCGTGCCGACGGCAAGGGCT
>CAZGSN010000657.1:0-6074 GCA_964528465.1 uncultured Binatia bacterium (SeqCode) | reverse complement strand
TCCGGGCGTCGATCCGATCACCGAGGCCGATCGCCGCGGCTCGATCATGGCGGTCGTTCGTCTGGGCAATAAAGACGTGGAACTGGCCGGCGGAGAGGAAGATTTTGGCGGCGGATACATGGGTGGTCCCTGCCCGCCCTTTGGCGCGATGACCAGCCTGCCGCCGAACTATGTCGCGGGCGTGACGGCTCCGCAGTATGGCATGCCGATGGTGGGAACGCCGATTGGCCTGCCTGGCCCGCCGCACATTCCGCTGGGCGTGCCGGCCGGTTTGCAAAAGCACGTGATGGTGAACCACACGAAGATGTTCATTCCGGGCCCGACCGAGAAGATGAAGATCCATGTGAAGTCGCAACCGGCACAGAGCTATCCGAAGCCTGTGAACCGGATGTACATCCGCGAGCAGATGATTCATCCGAGCCTGCCGTACGAGCAGCCGCTGTGGGATATGCACGAGCAGATTCCTGGCGGAGCGCCGTACAAGGATCGCGGGGCGTATGACGCCGGTTATTGCCCGCCGGGGCAGCCGTAGCGGCGAGGCGGGAGCCTCGCGTTAGTGGGTTCCCAGGCGGGGGCCTGGGAACGAGAAGATAAGAAAGGCTGAGCCGGGGAACGACAAAATCTGCTCTCTGGTTCCCAGGCTCCCGCCTGGGAACCCCCGTCCGCGGAGGCTTCTGACTCAAGAGTGTGAACCTCCTCACAAGAGCTGAGGGCGGAGGCGCAGCAGGAGCACGGCGGCTCAGAGGCCGTCGTGACAATACATGCAGGCACCAGATACGGCGCCGGCAAGAACGTAGTTGGGCGGATTCCACTCCACGGCGCGGCGAGCCTGGGCAATATCGGCGCGCAGAGCATCGAGATGTGCATCCACTAACGGATGGTTGCTGGGCCAGCCCTGCGCGTCCAAGTCCTTCGCGGCCAGGTCCATCATCTGCAGAAACTGAATAATCTCGGCGCGGCGCGTGGCATCCACGGGCTGCTCGCGCAACGCTTCGCGCAGACCGCGCACACCGTGCGCTAGTCTCCACATGCTTGAGTCGAGCTGTTCCTGGGTGACGTAACGAAACCCCGGCGGGTAGGTATGATGCCGCAAGTGGGCCGCTACATCACTGCAAGACGACAGCAGCAGCAAAGCCAAGTTCATGGACAAGATCCGTATCACCCAAGGTGTCGACACAGTAGGTCTCCTCTGCCACAGTGCCCTGCAACCCCGAGGCCAGTTTTGCCACGCGTTATCGCCACCGCTTCCCGTGCCCCTCTCGCCAAAGACAAGAAGATCGCTGCGACGCCGATCCGAAGGCCGCGAAGTGAAGCCGTGCCCGAGCTGCACCGCCAGGTCTATCGCCTGGTGCGCAAGATCCCACGCGGCAAGGTGGTGACCTACGGGCAGGTGGCGGCGATTCTCGGCCATCCACGCGCCGCGCGCGCCATTGGCCAAGCCCTGCGGTTGTTGCCGCGCGGCTTGTTGCAGGTCGTCCCCTGGCAACGTGTGGTCAATGCCAGCGGCGGCATCAGCATTCGCGGTGATGTCTATCGTCCCGATCTGCAACGTGAGCTGCTCGAAGCCGAAGGCGTACGCTTCAGCCGTGGCGGCAAGATTGATTTGAAGAAGACACGCTGGCCAGGCCCACATCGTGAGTGGACCACTCGCATCCGCGAAGATCTCGACTAACCCCAATGCCAGTTCGTGTTACCTTTGCTTCTTTGTTTGGCACTGCAATCCGCTTTCCCGATATCGCCGCAACGACTACCAGCAAACGCGCGCTGACCTTTGCTTTTCCCGACGGTTTCCCCACCCCAGAGGAGCGCACACGCACCATGCGGCGGCGGCATGGACATGCTGCGCGGTCAGAAGTAGGAAGGCGGGGGTGGCGCCGCAAACAATCGCTTCGAGCATTCGACTTGGCAAAGGGGACGGGCCGTGGTGCGGGTAGGTCGTCACGGGTTTCTGATCATTCTACTGGTGGTCGTCACTATCGGCTGCATTTGTGTCTTCAACGGGTCGCGCCGCATCGGCAAACCGTTTCCTGGCTTCCTACTCACGGAAGGCCGCATTGTAGTTTCGCTTGGCCGTAGCGCTTGGGTCGGCGGCAACTGGGAGCGCATCCTGTGGGCGCAGGTCGTCGCCGTCGAAGGGAAGCCTGTCTCCTCCGTGGCGCAGATCGATGCCGCGATTGCGCACCACCTGCCGGGCACTCCCGTCACCTACCGCTTCTACAGGCGTTCGGAAGTCTTCAACTTGCCGATCGAGGTCCGCCATTTCTCCTTCTCCGATTTTTCCAGGCTTTACGCCACCTACTTCGTGGTTGGCTTATGCTTTACGTTTGCCGGCTGGTATCCAACCCGTCGCCCGCGCCCATGGCCGGCGGCGACGGTTCCCTTTTTTGTGTTCTGTCAGGTTGTAGCGCTGGTGCTCTTTTTCGGCTGCGATGTGTATGGTCCGCACTGGTTCACAGCCCTCTACTTCCTGTGTCATTGCTTGCTGCCCGCCGCGTTGTGGCACTTGACCCTCACCTACCCAGAAAACTTGCTTTCAGATTGGTTACGACGCGCGTCTGTAACCTCCTTCTACTTGCCCATGGTGGCCTGGTCGTGGCTGATCAACCGCTCCTGGGACGACCCGTCGTGGCTGTTGCCGCTCATCTATACGACCTACCTCATTCTCGCGAACACGTTGCTACTTCATTTCGGGCGCGTCGCCATCGCCTGGCGGACCAGCGAAGAGGCCGTGCGCAGGAGCACTCGCCTATCGCTCTTGGGGATCGTGCTGTCGGCCTCCATTCCATTGGCCCTGTTCGTGTTTTACCCGGCAATGGATAGGACCATCCCGCCGCTGCTCTTGGTTGGGCCGCTACTGTTTTTCCCTCTGCTGACCGCAGTCGGCATGAGTGGATTGGCGCCGTTGTCGTCGCGCACCTTCTCCACATCCGTACGCCGTCGCTTGTCGTTGCTCTTTTTGGGCGCCGTGGAGACTGCCTACGTTGCCGGCGTCGGCGTGTTCTGGATGAGCAGCACCTGGGAGCAGCTCACGGCAGAGCTGCAATGGAACTCTCGCCAGCGGCGCCTAGTGGCGGAACTCGGGAATACCACCGAGATTTCTGCCGCGGCGACGGAAACGATTGAGACCGCGGCTCAAACCAGCGAAGAAACCGTCCTGCTGGATGCCCTGCGCCGAGCGATGGATCGCGGTAACGAAGATGGTCGGGCGACCGCCTTGGCAAGCTTGCGCGATCTGTACGAAGACAGGGAGCATATATTGTCACAACGCCTGAAAGGCGTGGGCTCGTTGGACGAAGTCTTCTTTGTGCTTCTCGTCTTGCTCGGCACCGTGGAGGCGGTGGTGTTCATGCTGGCGGTGCGACGCTGGCTCATGGAGCCGGTGGCACAGTTGGCCACCGCCACGGCGGTGATTGCTACCGGTGATCTGAGCCATCGAGTCGCGGTTAGTTCGTCGGAGGAGTTTACCGCACTCGGCAATGCCATCAACGCAATGGCGGAATCCCTCGCCAGCATCCAGGCCAGAGTCGAGAGCGAACGCGAAGCCCGTCACCTGGCGGCAGCTTCGGCTCGAGATGCAGAGCGCCGCCGACTTGGTCACGAACTCCACGACGGTGTGTTGCAAGATCTCAGCGCCATCAAGCTTTCGCTCGAATCGCTGCAACGAGGAACCCCGGCGGCTGCGGATCTGGCCCCCGTGGTGGACGCTCTCATCGGCGTGATCGTTGGCCTGCGCCGAGTCATCGACGACATTGCAGCCCCCGATTTGGCACAGGACTCTCTGGCACGTGCGATCGCAACTTACAGCCAGATGGCGACTCTCGGTCAGGACATTGCGCTAAATCTGAATCTCGACAATCGCCCACTGGTAGCGGAGTGGGCGACACGGGATGTGTATCGCATTGCTCAGGAAGCTGTTACCAATGCCGTGCGCCATTCGACGCCGTCGAAGCTGCGCATCTTTCTGGGCCGTGACGGCGGCGGGGCGACGATCTTGGAGGTGGAGGATAACGGCAGCGGTTTTGTCGATACCACCGCCACCCTCGGCACGGGCCTCCCGGGCATGCGCGAACGCGCAGCAGCCATCGGCGCGCAACTGACCATCCAACCGCAGCCCGGCCACGGTACGCTGGTTCGCCTGCGTCTCCCAACCACACCTCACGCCCCCAACACTACCGCCCGCTCACGCACCAGCGCCGCCTAGCCCTAGGCCCAGGAACTGGGGAGAGCCGCTCCTCATGTTCACATTGCCGCATTGAAACCGAATCACGGTGTCTGCTCGAGGGCACGTTGGGTGAACAGCTCGTCGTTGAGTCCGCTGTCGTATTTGACCTCGGCAAAGTGGACGACCGTCTTGCTGCCGCTTTGCACGTTGCTCATCTCCATCTGGAATGCCGTGGGGATGGCTCCAACGCTGCGAATGTCGGTGAGGCTCAGACGCTTTTCGAGCTGATCGCGTTTGTCGTACATCTCGAGGCGCACCATCACGGAATCGTCCTTGGTGAGCCATAGGATTACCTTGCTGTAGGTGAGATCTTTGCCGGTAGGAACGAATTCAATGACATGGCTAGCGCGTTCGCCGACCGGTTCTTCGCGCAGAGTCGTCGTACGCGTGTCGCGGTCACTCCAATCGAGAATCTGATCGATGATGGCGAGGTCGTCGTAGCTGAAATCCGTACCCATGAAGCTGTCGTGCTTGGCACCCGAGCTGATTTGGCGAACACGTTTCAGCTCCGGCAAATAGAGCCACTGCACGTCTTTGCCGTGTGGATCCGCCCACTGGAGGAAGCTCACGCCTTTTACGTCGGGTGGAGATTCGAAGAACACGGTCGAGCGGGTACGATCCTCCGCATACTTCTTGAAGCGCATCACCAGGTCGCGCTGACGCTCACCGCCGCGGCGGTCGACGATGCGTAACTGCAAACGCTGCAGCCGGTCCGTCCATTTGCGGGATGTCTGCGACAACTGGCGCGCTTGGTCGAGCAAGGCGCGCGCCTCGGGTAGCGCCTGGGCCGGCACAGGCAGGCAGAACAGCAGCAGTGCAAGAGATGCCAAAGTCCCCGCCCTGGTCGTGGGTTCTGGAATCACCATCGTCATCCCTCTCATCTCTCACTCTCCTCCTCTTTCCCCGTGTCACAACTTGTACTTGAGGCGCACGAATCCTTGGTCGTTGTGTTTGTACTGTCCCACGAGCGACGCCGATCGGCCGGCGATGAAGAGGTAGCCAATCTGGGCGCTGGCGTTGTCGGTCACCAGATAGGAAAGGGTCGGACTTGCCATAGTATAATCGCTCTCGATGGCGTGCACGGCGACCAATTGTGCCTGCAAACGGTCGTCCATAAAGCTCTTGCGCAGATTGGCAACGACGCGCGTTTCGACGTCTTGGATCAAGAGATCCACATCGTTGTGCAGGACATCCGTCTGCTGCAATTGCAACAGCAGCGTGTAGCCATTGTAAATGTAGTCGGCGCCCACACCCCATTCGAAAGCCGAGCGCACGGCTGCGGCACTAGGAAGTGCAACCGGGGTCTGGCCTGCACCGCGCGCCAGTTCGCCAATAGCCCTTTGGATCTCCGGCCCAAGCTGGCGTGGATCGCTGATCAGATTGCGCAGATCGCGAGGGAAGGCGCGGCCACTGACGAAGGCACCCTCGGCGCGCATGCTCACCAAGTCAAAGGCGTAGGCAAAGGCCGCGCCCCAGGAATCGATGTGCACAAACTTGGGTGTCAGAACGGTTTCCGCCGATAGCTGGCTGACACCGATCGGGCTGTTGGCGTCGGCGTTTCCCTTGACCACCGCCGTGAGATCGAAAGCCGGCTGCGGATCGAAGCCGTGAAAATAGTAGAGGTCGATGTCGATGTCGCGGACCAGAGCAGAGTAGCGCACGCCAACTTCACTGTTGCTGAAACTCCAGCCTGGTTCGCCACGGTTGTCGACGCCATGCCCGAGCGGCAGCGACAAGCCTGGCGCAGGCGAGCCGTCGGGCAGGGGAAGGCTACCGGCGGGAATGGCAAAGGATGTCGGCGGGACACCTGCCGGCGGGAACCAACGCTCGACATCGCAGCGCGACTGGTTGC
>CAZGSN010000656.1:0-6254 GCA_964528465.1 uncultured Binatia bacterium (SeqCode) | reverse complement strand
TCTGTTCTTCATTTCCGAAATGACAAAGCTTACCGCGGGACGGATGTTGCTTGCTTCAAGGGGGGCTTCGTTGATCCTCCAAGGCGATCTGGCGGGGTTGGGACACCATCGCCAGGCATTTGTTGAGCCACGAGGCTTGGGTTTCCCAGGGACGCTAGTAGCCTTTGAGCTTCCGCTCGAAGAGGTAGCGGATCATGCAAGTCTGATATCCGTGATTCGTGACAAAGCCGCAGCCCGTACTCCGCCTCGTGTTGCGGCACCTTGGGTAAGATTCGAGACACCGCCCCCTGGAGTGACGTCGTTTCTGGTCTCGCTGGTTAGGGAGGATGTAGAGGGGGCAGCACGTCTTTCGCGAGAGCAGCTCCAGACGCGTCTATTTCAACGAGCGCCCGTAGCCCTGGATTTCCTGAACATGACTCTGTGTACGCAGAGTTTCTTGCACGCTCTGCTCTTTGAAGCGATTCGCATCTCCTGGGCCGTGCAAGTGCCCATTTACGTCGAGCACGCGGAACCTGGTGTCAGGGCCGGAATCGAACTCGTGGACAACTACGCCCGGGGTGGCTGATCTGTTGATCCGGGGGCTTCCGAAACTTGATGCGTAGCTCGACGCAGGCAATCCCGGTACAAGGCCACGTATGCAGTCATTGCGCTCGTCGAAGTTTGAGTTGTCGTGGCCCTTGGTATTCCTTGTTGCGGCCACGGGGTTTGGTGGCCCTTTGTGCGCCCAGGCAGAAGTGTTGATCACCGAAGTGATTCCTAACGTCACCACGACGGCGGCGCGTGGCGACACGGTGGAGCTGTTCAATAGCGGCCCTGGATCGGTGGACCTCACCGGCTGGGTTCTTACCGATCTGGACGACGATCCGGTGGCAGGTGTGCCGCAGGACCCGACCTTCGCGCCGATGAGCTTGGCGCTGCCACCGCTGGCGGCGGGTGCATTCGCCGTCATCGAGTTTGTCGATTCCACCGGTACGGCCGCTTGGCAGAGCACCAACTACGGGTTGCGTATAGTCGCTCCGCTCAGCGTAGGGAGCTATCTCGGCTCGGATCGCGATGAGCTGCTGTTGCTCGATGCAGGCAGTACTCCCGTCGATTTCGTTGCCTGGTGCGACACGACACAAACGGTTCCTGCCGACTCTTACTCGGATCTTTCCGCCATGACGGGGAGTGTTTTCGATTACGGGCTCACGCCTGGCTCAGCCGCATGGTTGGGCGCCGAGACTATTGTCAATGACGGGCAATACTACGCGGACACCGTCGACTTCACCGCGTTCTCTGCGGTTTCAATTTGGGGAGGCGGCGCAATCCGGCGCCGGAGCACCGGGGGCACGTTTGCGGTTGGCTCCCCCGACGGTATCGCGCAATGGGAAGTGGTACCGCGTCATCAGGCGACTCTCGGAAATCCCAGCGACGATGCACCTGCGGGCGGTGGGTTGCGGCCGCTTCGCATTACGGACGATCTCGCGACCTGGCTGCCTCAGAGCAAATCGACCACGTTTCCTGAGCGACGGCTGGCGCCCCTTGCCGATCAAATGCCTGCCGACTTCATTGCGGCAGACGCCATGCGCCGCAGCGCCTGGGAGGGTGTGCTGGCGTTGGCGTTGAACGAGCAGTGGGAGGATGCATTCTCGGCTGCCAACGCCATTGGCTACGAAGTTGTCGAGTTTCTCGACACGGTGAGCAGCGAGACATTCCACATCCTGCGTGAGCGTTTCGTGCCGGGGGAGGTTGGTTTTACGGGTATGGGTACCTTCGTGTTCTACTCTGGCAGCGGAGTGCGCGAGAATCTGGTTCTCGAGATTCCGCACCCGATCCACGACAGCAACACCATAGACGAGGGCTCCCTGGCGTTGCCGCAGGTTCGACCGCGCGTGCTGATGATTGCCGGAACGCACCGCAATAACCACACCACGGCCACCACCTGCGACGGAACCTTTGAAGGCGGCGGAGCCTACCGCATCAGCGATGTGTCGCATCATCCCGACAACTTTTTTCACACGGCTCACGTTTGGCTGAGCGGCAATCTGGCCAACATGCTCACTATCCAGTTCCATGGCTTCTGCTGTCCGGGGATGGCGCCGTACGCGAGCTTGACGGACGACGCGGTGGTTTCCAACGGTGTCGAGTTGGCTCCAGACGCTGAGGACTTTACGCAAGTTTGGCGCACGCGCATCGATGCTCAGAACCATCTCGCCGGCGGCATCGATCTCACGACCGCTGCAGTATTCGGCGACGACGCCAGCGATCTCGGTGCCACCAACAACCTGCAGGGCCGAGTGACGAATGGTGTGGCGCCAGGCATGGCTTGCAACACCGCAGCGACGCTGGCCAGTGGCCGCTTCATTCATATCGAGCAGGACCCCGACGTGCGCGACGATCCGCAACACATTCTTACCGCGCTGATCGAGGCACTCGATATCTTCGAGCCGGCGATGCCGTCTCCGTGTCAGGCAACTCCGGAACTGAGCTGCCGTCAGGCAGGCCTGGGCAAGTCTTCTATCTCCCTGCAACGCGGCACTACCTCGGCCAAAGATCGTTTGAGCTGGAAATGGAACAAGGGCGCGGCAAGTAGTTTGGCGGACTTCGCCAATCCCGTATCCGGATCGGCCGCGTACCATATCTGCGTGTACGACAGTTCGATTACCACTCAGCCGCTGCTCGACCTTTCTGTTGATCCAGGAGGTACATGCGGCAGCAAGCCGTGTTGGAAAACGCAGTCGACGAAGGGGTTCGCGTACCGCAACCGCGCCGGGTCGAGCGACGGCATTGCCGCCATGAAGCTGAAGGCCGGCGTGACCGGCGCGGCCAAAGTACAAGTGAAGGCTACGGGCGCCGCGGTCGGCTTACCGACACTGCCCCTCACCATGCCGGTAACCGTACAGTTGCTGATCGATGACGGCATGGCGACACAGTGCTGGCAGACAACCTACACCGGGATCGCGTCTTCCAGCTCGACGGCAAAATTTCGTGCCAAGCAGTAGCGCCGGTTCTTGGCGAGGGGCTCGGGTGTCCGCAGGCGCCGGATCTAGGGCGGCGGTAGGCTTTACTTCCTTGCTACAGCCAGCGAGAAGAATGGCCGTTGTGAATCGCCATACACAGAGAGGCCGCTCTTGGGTTGGCAGGTGGGCCGTCGTCTGCGCGCTAGTCGTTGCTCTCGGCGCAGGCTCACTGCAGGCTCAGGGCATCGTCGGCATTGAGCAGTCCGGCTCGCTTGTCATCTTCCCCAAAGTCGTCGTCTCCGACACTACCGACACGATGATCCAGTTGATCAATAGCAGTAACTTCGAGGTCGATCTGCGCTGTTTCTATCTGGCTGGCGAGGCTCCGCGCACGCGCACGGACTTCGGGGTGACCTTGACGGCGCTGCAGCCAACCCACTGGGTCGTATCGAAGGGCCGCGCTCTCGATCCTTCCGATCCGCCGTGCTCGCTGCCGACCGTGAGTTGCAGCGGTGCGGGGTTCGATCCCGGAACGATTCCGGCGCTAGCGAGCTTTCGCGGCGAGCTTATCTGCGTGCAGACCTCGAAAAGCGGTGACACGCTCTTCGCCAACTCCATTGGTGGGCAAGCCACTTTGCGCGACTTGGTTTACGACGACGTCGCGCAATACTCTGCGCTTCGCTTCACTGGCAATCCAGACGCAGCGGCGCCGGAGAGTTCTCTGTGCCTTGGATGCGCCGGCCAGGTCGATGCTTGTCCACGGTTTTGGACGCTCAACCATGTCTCCGACGCAAGCATCCCAATGGCAGAGGGCATGCCGGCAAGCGACGAGACCGAAATCACGGTCGTGCGCTGCACGCAAGACCTCGCTACGCGCGCAATTCCCGCAGCGCTCGTAAACCTGACGATTCGCAATGAATTCGAGCAGCAGTTCGGGGGCGGTCTGTTGATCAAAGGCTGGGGTAGCATCGTTCTCGGCAACGTCGGTTTCGATCGTGCCGGCTTGGGGAGCGTATACCTGCAAACAGAGATTTCGACTTCCCCCAACGACGGCGGCATCTTGGTGATCGCCCGCCACCAGCGCACCACCGGTGGCGTGCATTCGCGCACGGCGTCGAGCGCTGTCCCTGCCCACCATGTCGATACCGCGGCCGGGCTCACGGACACCATTACCTTGCCACTGCTCGAGGAAGTGCAGCCATGACGCGTGCGTGCCAGGGGTTGTCGCAAGATGGGAAAGACAACCGACAACAGACGGACGGACAACAGACTCATCCGTTCCAGCTTTCGGAATTTACCTGGCGTTACGTGATACCTGTGTTGCGAGGGCCAAGCGGGAGGCGTCTCGGCGGCTGTTGTCTGAGCGTCTGTAGCCTGTTGTCTCTCGCGGCAACGTCGGTGTTCGCACAGGTTGCCCCGGATCGTCTCGCGGCGCTGGTTATCTACCCGTACGTCGTCGTCGATGCCGCGGCCGGCATCGACACGCGCATTCAGCTTACCAACACCGGAGGTGCAGCGACCGTGCGCTGCTTCCTCGGAGAACCTAATCTACGCTGCAGCGTGACTACCGCACAGAGCTGTACAGCCTCTCCCTTCGGATGTCCCCCTGGTGAGGAATGCACTGAGGGCTTGCCGGTAACCGAGTTCACGATTCAACTGACACAGCGGCAACCCCTCGGCTGGTACGCAAGCACTGGCCTGGCCAGTCTGCCAGCACCGCAGAATAAAGGGTTGATCCCGGGCGTTCCGGAGGATCCGTTCACCGGCTCACTGCGTTGTATGATCGTCAACGAGTTCGGCGTACCGCTCGGTGTCAACAAACTCGCCGGTACGGCGACGATCGAGACGCGCAAGGACGGCAGCGGCGCGCGTTTCGACATGGCAACCTACAACGCGATCGGTGTGCAAGCACAAGCCGGCCAGCTCAATCAGGACGGAGAACTCGTCCTTGAGGAGGGCCAGGAATACGCGGCCGGTGGCTCGACGCAGTTCCTCAACATCCTCCTCGATGGAGGCGCCGATCCGATTGCGGAGACGACATTCGCCTCGACCAAGCTCATCTTGCTGCCCCTGTCCGTCGACTACACAACAATATCGCCCCCCAGCATCACCGTGCAGATCGCCTATCGCAACGAGTTTGAGCAACCGTTCGCGACGTCGATCAACGTCACTGGTCTGCTGACGCGGGACCTATCGCGGATCGACACCTTCAGCCCGACACGTAGCATCTTCCGTGCTGTCGTTGGTGGCACGGCGACCGGCTATATGCGGGTGCACTCGGTGGGCCCTTTTGCGGTCGTGGCCCTTGCCCTCGAACGCCAGGTGGACCAGCAGGATTCCAGCCGATCGTCGTCGGTGATGCGCAGTTCTCAAGGCATTACTGGGCTGAGCACCACATCGGATCGCATCGTGGTGGCGGTCCAGCCCTCACCGACAGCGATTGAAACCGAGACCGAAATTCCCACCGAGACACCGACGATGACACCGACGCAGCCGACAGCCACCGCTTCGGCCTCGCCCAGTGCTACGCCCAGCGCTACGCGCTCGGCAACAACTTCTCCAACCTATACGCACAGTGCGACAGCAACAGCGTCGCCAAGCACGACGGCGACGTTGACCCCAACCCTCAACAGCACTGCCACCCACACACCTTCCCCGACATTCTCGGCTTCCATTACCCCCAGCCTAACCGCGAGTCCGACGTCGACGCATTCGCCGTCGCCATCGGTGTCAACGACAGCGACGCCTAGCGTTACGCTGACGCCGACATCGACACAAACACAAACGCAGACACTCTCGCCGACGCTAACACCGACATCTCCCCCTTGTGCGTGTGACTGCGACGGCAACCGCATCGTGACCCTGGCCGAGATCGACATGGCAGTGGAGGCTGCCCTCACGCCTCCAGCATTGCCGCCGTGTACGCAAGCAAGCTCCAACGATGATGGCCTGGTCACCATCGAAGATGTCGTGTCCTGCGTGGGTCACATTGCCGACTGCCGCACCCCGTGAACGGCGCGATGCCGGCGATCTGTACTACGCCTGCCCAGCGCAAAGGAACGACAACACCTGTGACATCGAGGAGAGCGCCGGTGGCTCTTGTGTCTGCGCCCTCTCGTGTCGACCTCCGCGGCTAATCGTCGGACAGCTCCTCCGCGGCTTCGGCGGCTACTTGAATAGTGTCTTCCTCGAGCGGCAGGATGTCGAAGCGCAGGCCATCGGGGCCGTGTTCGATCAAGACGCGACCGCCGTCGCGTAGCTTCCCGAAGAGAATTTCATCGGCCAGGACGCGTTTGCTCTCGGTTTGAATGAGCC
>CAZGSN010000655.1:0-8478 GCA_964528465.1 uncultured Binatia bacterium (SeqCode) | reverse complement strand
AAAGGAGAAACGCTTGGGCTACGCCCGTCCACAGCCCTGTGCTTCTTGGCCTTGATCCGTTTCGCAAGCAGTCCGCGTCTATCCGCGTGCATCCGTGGTTCCAACTGCTTTTTCCGGGCTCAAGAGGTCTCGGTTGTCGATACTTTGATGCCCACCCATTGCCGCCGGCTTTGGCAATTGACGCTTGACACACGCCGATCCCCTGCCCAGCATTCCGCACGTTCCGTGATGGGCACGAGGAGGACGGATGCATCTCAGTATAAGGGCACTTGGCTATGGGATCACGCTCGCCATCGGGCTTGGTTTGTCCGGGTGCGGCGACGATGACCCCTCTAATCTTGTCGCCGCCGAATATGACATCGTCGCTTCCGAGCCGCGGTTTATCATTCCGAGCGCAGTCATCCCCACGGCCGCGAGGTCGTTTGCCTCGAACAACAACGTCGACATTGTTCTTCATGAAGAACGCCTATTCCTGGCTTGGCGCACGGCACCCAGCCACTTCGCGTCGACGCAAACGCAGATGCATATTCTGTCGTCGCCAGACCTCGGCGTCACTTGGCAATTCGAGCATACTGTCGCTCTCGGAACGGATGTCCGCGAACCGCGCCTATTCGTAATCGGCGGTGTCCTGCATTTCCTGTTCTTCGAGGCAGGCAGCAACCCCGCGGCTTTCGAGCCCAAGCGGATTTGGCGTAGCCAGCGCATTGCGGCGCAGCAGTGGACGCCGATCGAGGTTCTGACCGATGCGCCTGAGGTGCCGTGGGACATCAAGAGCCGTAGCGGGCTTGCTTTTCTGACTTCCTACCAGGGGGAGCACTACACGGGTGTGGGTTTGCCTGACATTCGTGTCTTCTTGCGCAGCTCCAGCGATGGCCGCACCTGGAGCAACGTCGATGGCAACCCCTTTGTCTACCGCGGCGGCGTTTCCGAAGCGGCGTTCGAATTCGATAGCGACGGCTCGCTTTGGGCGGTTACCCGTAACGAAGATGGCGATACTACAGGATTCGGGTCCCACGTGTGCTTTGCCCCGGCGGATGCTTTGGCGCAGTGGCAATGCTCTACGCGCAGTGATCCGGAGCGCTACGACTCGCCGGAAATGTTTCGTCACGAGAACGACATCTATCTCCTGGCACGCCGCGATGTCGGTGGCCCCTACGATCAGGGTGCCGGCGATCTTACCTTCGACGAACAGCGCTCGCGCAACCTTCTCGACTACTCGTTTCGACCAAAGCGGACTGCCCTCTACAAGCTCAACAAAGAGGCGCGCCGGGTTGAGCATGTCCAGGATCTCCCCGGTGCGGGAGACACGGCTTTCCCTTCCGTCGTGCAAACCGGACCGCACACGTTTCTTCTGGCCAACTACACCTCGCCACTCGACCAACCCAATGCGACTTGGTTTGAAGGGCAGACCAGCCCGCGGGGAACACAGATCTACCTGTTGACCCTGAGTTTTGTGGAACGCGCCGCCGGGGCACCACAGCCAACGGCCACACCAACGGAGGCGCGGGTATTGACCCCGACCCCTGGGAATGAGTCGGCAAGGAAGGTCGTGGTAGCACCGGTATTCGCGGCTCCGGCGACGCCGCTGCATATCACCTGGCCCATGCTGAATAGCTTTAGCGGGGTCCTCGACCTCGGGGACGGCAGCGGCATCGGTCCTGATAGGACCACTCACGAGTACGCACCCGAAGAAAACGTGTTTGCGTTGCGTGCCTCGATCACCAGCGCTGGCACGACAACTACTGCACGTGGCTTTGTCGTGCGCAGCCATACGCTGGCAACTTCCCCCCTGCGTCGCTTCACGCTGGTCGAGCCATCCGATCCCTTAGCTTCGGGGGTGATCCGTAATGTCATCCCGGCCTTCTATTGGGCTCGTGTTGGCGACCGTTGGGCGGTTGCTTCCGATCCCACCGCCAAGGCCGCGTTCGAATTCAGTCAAGTAAGTGTGGCGTCCCTCACCATGGGAGGCGGTGGCCAGTTTGTTACCGATCCAACGACACTGGTGGTTGAGCTATCCGGTGCCCGCGCCACGGCCAGTGGGTTGTACGTCGGACTGACCGACGTACGCTTCTCTGGAAAGATTACCGACAACACGATTACTTCACCGGTCACCATGAATGCCCGCATCGTTATCCAGGATCTCGTGACCGTGCTGCGCCAGCTCGGAGGCTTTGACGAAGCCCAGGCCGTGGAGTTTGTCGCCGGGGTCTTTGACTTCGACAAGAACAATCCACCGCTGGACGCGCCGTTCCGTGGCGACCTCGGCGTCCAGCCATGACGCGCATCTACCATGCGCAGAGCCACACGAAGAGGGCGTGTAGCTTGCACTCTGCCGGCACTTGCACTTGGTGGCAGGGACTTGCTGCGCTTGGATCAAGTCTTACGAACACGCTGTCCGGCAACCAACGGGAACGGCGACTGGCAAAGTCGCTGGGCGCGGCAGCAGATACAGCCCCGGGCACAGCCCCCCCACCGACCCTCACGGCATTGAGGCTTGGTACACGGTGTCGGCACAGCTTGAGGTTGCGGCAAAGACGCAAGACAGCGCTGTGCTGGCATCGCTGGCACAGCTATCGAGCTCGGCAACGACGTTGGCTACCAGGTCGCAACGATTGAAGATCCGCTGATTGAAGTCATTCATGGCGCGATCGTGGGCAACGGAGATAGCAGTCGTCGGAGTCTCGAGTGCGGCGATACAATCCAAGCCTTGGACGGAGGGCTTGCCGCGTTCTTGATTGACCCGGCAGATGCCTTCAAGGAAGAGTCGCTTGGTCGTGTACTCCTCCATCTTGCGGCCCATGACCTGCTGGCACTGCAACGCATAATAGCTCACAGGCAGCGGCACGGTGCCGTAGATTTGCTGAGCGGCAGGAAGCAGGCATGAATCGACAACACACTTCATGCACAAACCAACTTCGGCAAAGTTGCTAACTGGCAGGCCGCCACAGGGGGCTGGGCAGGCGCTGTATCCGACCGAGGCGGGAGTCTCGCCAACCGGCCTGCAGGAGCTGGCCAGGTCCTGAATCTTGGCGATGCTGGTTTGCATCTTGGCAGCCCCAGACGCATATCCGTTGGCCGCCCAGGACGACGGGTCGTTGCAATTAATCGCGGCCGGAAGGTCGCCGCGCATGCGCCGTTGGTGGCAGGTATTGATGCGCTGCGCCAGGTGATTGAGGTACATCCGAGCGGCGTTGGTGACCTTGTAGCGACAGAACGCGTCGGCGCTATCGATTGCGTTAGCCGGCAGCCCCGCCGCGCCAATCCACAGAACCGCCGCGGCGGCAAAGAACAATTTGGGGCCTCTGAGTTTTCTCACCTGACACACCTCCGCCCCCCAATCGAGCAGAGCCAGCACAGTAAGTCCAACACTAACCCCAATACTGCTCAGTTTGCCAATCAGCGATGCCGTCTGCCGGTAGTCTGACAGTCTCACAGACTCACACAGACTCACAGGACACCCACCTGCCATCGCCTCGGGGTCATCTGATCTTTGGGTGGATCCCCTCGTATCCTCTTGGGTGGATGTTTCGGTCGCTGCAACTTGAGCAAATGCTGCCCGTGCCGACCGAGATTTCCGGGCGACTCGAACACTATGCGATAGAGAGTTCGAGCTTCATCGATACGCTGCGCAACTACTCGCGTTGCTTCTTCACGATGGTCGGCCAGGCCCATCGCATCGACACCGAAAGCGAGCGCCGTGGCTACAAGCGCCGGCCAGGTATCGGCGCATCTCGCCGCTTGTATCGCCCGACCGGCTAACCGACTCCTGTTCTTTCCACCGTTCTCGTCATCATTGGCTTCATCTCTCCTAGAGCTGGCCGCGAATGCGATTCGCCGCGCCTTATGCCCCCCTGCCTCGGCCCTTCATTCGAGACCGTGTCTCGCTCTTCATGGGCTAAGCAGTTGCACTGGAACCATCCAAATTCCAGCTCTTGTTGGCGCCTTCACGCCTTCGTGCTGAGTTGCGACTCATTCGCCTCTGCGTACTTCTGAGACGGCCCAAGGAGCCGCTAGACAACACCGATTGATTCGGAGATAAGCGCTCGCGCTATGCCTATCTACGAATACCGTTGTCGCGATTGCCGTAAGCGCTACAGCGTGCTCACGCTGAGGGTCTCCGAAGAGGCTGTTCCACAATGCGACAAGTGTGGCAGCCGGCGCGCCGAGCGCTTGCTGTCGCGGTTCGCCATGCCCAAGTCGGAAGCGGCTCGCCAGGAACGCCTGGCCGATCCGAGCGCGATGGCAGGAATCGACGAGAGCGACCCCAAAAGCGTCGCTCGCTGGATGCGGAAGATGGGCAAGGAAATGGGCGACGACATGGGCGGCGAGGACTTCGAGGCAATGGTCGACGAAATCGAAGGCGGAGACGATGGCGGTGATGCCGATGGAGGTACCGGGGATGGCGACGACTGACTACCCCAATGCTGGTCAGATTCCTACCGCGCGGGCGTTTCGAGAGCGCGACGGTTGCCTGGTTATGTGGATAGAGGTTTGCCGTCCTCGCGAATTTGGGGAACGAACAAAGAAAATGTGGAGCCTTGCCCGACAGTGCTGGCTACGTTGATGGTTCCGCCGAGGACTTCGAGTAAACGGCTCACAATATAAAGCCCGAGACCCACCCCACCGAAACGTCGCGTCATCGAACTATCCGCCCGACGGAAGCGCTGGAAGATAATCGGCAAGGCCTCCTTCGGGATACCGACGCCGGAATCCTGCACGTCGATGCGCACACCGCCATCCTCCGACTGAGCCCGTAGCTCGATGCTACCTGCCTCCGTGAACTTTGCGGCGTTGCCAATCAGATTTTTCAAGATGACCTTCAGCTTGCCGCGGTCGCTGCGCAGCACCGGCAAATCAACCTCGACATGAGTGCGTAGTTCCAGGCCGCTACGTTCCCATAGCTCCCGCGTTTCGGCTACCGCTTCGTCGCAAAGTTCGCGAATCGAAAAGGAACTCACCGTCAACGGCACGCCGCCGCTGTCGAGACGACCGACCTGCAATGTCGTGTTGACCAATTCTACGAGTTCTTGCGAGCTACGAGCAACGCGCCGTAGGGTCTCCACCTGGTCCGCATTCAAAGTGCCGAAAGCATCGTCCAGCAGCAGATTGGTATAACCGGTAATGATGTTGAGTGGCGTGCGCAGCTCGTGGGACATCGTCGCCACGAAATCGGATTGCGTGCGATTGGCTAGCTCGAGCTGCTCGATAAGGCGGGTGTTCTGCCATACCAGAGACGCCAGTTGGCCGATCGCTTTCCCTGTTTGAACCTGTAGAGCAGAAAAAGTCTCATGCTTGCCGCGCAGGCCCGCAGCCAGCACACCCGCCAGCTCGCCTGCATGCCGCAAGGGGATACGCAGCACGTCCGAGAAGCCAAAGCGCACGGCGATCATCTCAACATCCGATGGTTCTGCCGCGAGCACCGTGCCCCGCCACGGCATGTCCGGATCGTCCACACTGTAGCCGCGATCCACTTCTTCGAACGGAATCACCAGAGAGGCGAGCGTCTCCCACTCATCGGCGGAAAGCCCGCTTGATGCCGTAGCGATGAAATCCATGCAATCCGCGCTTCGCTGGTAGACCACGCTGGCGGAACAGTCCAAAGCCACACGTGTCAGCTCGCACAAGCGCGGCATGAGTTCCGCCGTACCGACAGCTTCGATGAGCGACCGAGCTACGCGTGCCACCGAGGCAGACGCAGCGGCATCCTCCTTGGCCTTTCGGTACAGCTCAATCACCTCCAACACCAAGGCGAGTTGTCCCGCAATGCCTTCCAAAATCTCCACCTGGTGCTCGGCAAAAGGCTCCGCACTGACAGTGCGAATGGCGAGCAGACCACCAAAGAAGCGGCCGCCAACACGCAGCGGCGCCACCATCAAGTGCTGCACGCCGAATCGCCGCAGCATGGCTTTCGAGAAATACGGCTGATCCGCCACGGCACCTACCACCAGTGTGCGTCCGGCGGTAAGTTCAGCCATGACCGGCCCTGCCGAAGGAAACGAACGAGACATGGCTTCCTCGCGCAGCAGGGGCTGCGGACCATCAGCACCGATCAACTCAAAGGAGTCGCCCTGCGGTGAAAAGACAACGGTGGCCACGCTGTCGCACTGCAGTAGTGTCGTGGTGTGGCCTTGCACGCGTCGCACCACCTCGGCGCGATCGACGGTACCCGAGATGTCATGCGCAATTTCAAGCAGAGCGGCCTTCTCAACCTCAGCGCGCTGGGTCTGCTCCAGGGAATCCGCCAAACGTAGCTCGGCCAACGCATGCTCGCGCCGGACGCGGGCGGAAATCGAGGCTCCGCCGGTGGACAAGAGCGTCGCAAACAAGGGTGCGGCCACTTGGTGCAGCCAGTTACGTGCCTCAATCGCCTCAACGAGGGTATACAGAACCAGCCAATAGGCCAGCGTCGACAACGAACCCGCCAGGAACTGCAAGCGGCCGCCCCATGGGAACAGCAGCGCGGTTCCTAGAATCTTCATGACCAAGAAGACAGCCGTTCCCGAAACGGTTGCTTGTCCGGAAAGCAGCCGCGCCATGAGCACGCCCGTAAGCGCTAGGTCGGTGAGGAAGCCGATCGCCAGGCTGGAGAGAACGGAGCTGTAAAACAGCAGCAGCCCGCAAGCTGGTAGGCCGACGCTGACCACGTAGATGGCAACCTCCAGGCTGG
This sequence comes from uncultured Binatia bacterium (SeqCode), assembly GCA_964528465.1. Lineage (GTDB taxonomy): Bacteria > Desulfobacterota > Binatia > HRBIN30 > HRBIN30 > CAZGSN01. The sequence continues at coordinate 1,811 of CAZGSN010000655.1, read as the reverse complement.
GTCGCGTCGAACCCCCATCGACCAGGTCGGCCACTGCGATGAGCAGGATCGTCGCAATGGTCAAGCTGATCGCTTGTGGAAAGAGGCGAGAGGTCTGCTCCTCTGCCGATAACGGCCGCCCCGGTAGCCCGGGCCCCGACGTGTTTGCTGCCGATGCTGACATCATTGAGCATCGGGTTTACACGTCAGCCGACCGTCTTCAAACCTACTTTTACACCACGATGTATTTCTTGTCCGTTACCACGCCGGAGCTGGGCCTCTTGAATCGAGCCATGGCTCGGGCCACAAGGCTTTGTCTGCCTCGGGCTCTCGGCTGCGGCCGCGTGGTCGCACGTAGCATGACGTAGTGCCTGGGTGCGCCAGTTTCGATTTACCTTGGAGGTGTCATGGATTTCTCGTTGTCCCCTAGAGTTGAGGATCTCCGCACTCGCCTTACGGCGTTCATGGACGATCTCGTGTACGCGGCCGAGAAGGTTGCCGAAGAGCAAGTGCATGCTTCCGGCGATGAGCATTTGGAGCCACCGATCATCAAGGAACTCAAGCGCAAGGCACGCACTCAGGGGCTGTGGAATCTCTTCCTACCCGACGACCAGATCGGAGCTGGCCTGAAGAATTGGGAATACGGCCTGCTTTGCGAAATCATGGGCCGCAGCCCGATCGCGCCGCGCATCTTCAACTGCAACGCGCCCGATACCGGCAACATGGAGATCCTTGCCGAATATGGTACAGCCGAACAAAAGCAACGGTTTCTGCAACCTTTGCTCGACGGGGAAACGCGCAGTTGCTTTTCGATGACCGAGCCGGAAACCGCGGGAAGCGATCCGACGCTGCTGCAAACCCGCGCCGTCCGTGAAGGCGATCATTACGTCATCAACGGGCACAAGTGGTTTACCTCCGGAGCCTACGGGGCTGCCTTCGCTATTGTGATGGTCGTCACCGACCCCGAGGCTCCACCGCACCGCCGCGCCAGCCAAATCCTCGTCCCCACGGACACGCCGGGCTTTCATTTGATTCGGGCCGTACCTGTCATGGGACATACCGGCGGCGGCGGACACTGCGAGATACGCTATGACAACTGCCGCGTTCCGGTCAGCAACGTCCTCGGGGGCGAAGGCGAGGGATTCGCCATTGCGCAGGCACGCCTAGGCCCGGGACGCATCCACCACTGCATGCGCTGCATCGGTGCCGCCGAGCGCGCCCTGGAACTGATGTGCAAGCGCGCCAATACACGCTTCACCCATGGCAGTCTCCTCGCGGACAAGAGCGTGATCCAGAACTGGGTTGCCGAGTCGCGTATGGAGATCGAGCAAGCTCGTTTGCTCACCCTACACGCTGCTTGGAAGATGGATACCGTCGGCAAGAAGGAAGCACGCCAGGAAATCGCCATGATCAAGGTCGTCGCAGCAAACATCATGATGAACGTGTTGGATCGGGCCATTCAAACCTTTGGGGCAATGGGAGTATCCGACGATACGCCCATTGCCCGAATGTGGCGCGATGGGCGTTCGATGCGCTTGGCGGATGGACCCGACGAGGTCCACAAGATGACCATCGCGCGACGAGAGCTTGCCAAGTGGAAAGGTTGAAGTGAGGGGCAAAGGGATCAGGGGCAAAGGGGAAGAGGGAAGATCTGGTGACCCATCGTCGGCGCGAAGTCGGGAGCTGCAAGCCAGCGACACATTGGGGCATCCAATGAGCAACACCAGTCCATCCCTCAACCCATCGAAGCGCCCGAATTCTTCCCGCCTTCTCCTATTCCCCTTTGCCCCTCCGCCCCTTTGGCCCTCTGCCCCTTTTCCCGCCCCATGCTT
>CAZGSN010000654.1:0-2452 GCA_964528465.1 uncultured Binatia bacterium (SeqCode) | reverse complement strand
TGAGCAGATCGGCATCACCGATGAGTTTTGGATGCTGCGCAATCATCTGGCACCAGGGGGAGTGGTGAAGACCGAATGCAAGCTAATGTGGGTCAGCCAAAACATGGATACCGACCTGTCCAACTTCGAGCAGGTCGTACCCGGAATCGAAGGGGTTAGATGCGACAGGCAGGACTGTCTCGCGGAAGCCGCAGCGGGCGGCTGCCTTTACTACATGCGCGGCATCAATTGCTTCCATTCCTGGCCACCAACTACACCCGAGTGCTTTGCCAGCGGCAGGACAAAGACCGGTGGCTACTTCGATTGCGTGAAAACCAAATGCGTCGAGGTCGAATCGTCTCTCGACTTGGAACTGGTGGAGCAGCGCACTGTCGATGTCCACAGCGTCTTCAGCTTCGAGCATGCCATCCCATTCGAACCCCACTTTCCTCTCCAGGCCGATGTCGGGTTGTATCGCGTTCGTGGCTTGAAGAAGTGAGCTGACTTTGCAGCGGAGGCGACCTGCTTAGCCGGGCACGGTTCGCAGGAAATCGCCGATGCTCTCGAGGATGTAGTCGATGGCGACTGCGTCCAGCCCTGGATAGACGCCAACAAAGAACGATCGCTGCATGACGCGGTCACTATTCCTGAGATCGCCGACGATGCGGTAATCCACGTTCTTGTAGGCCGGTTGTTTGATCAGGTTGCCGGCAAACAGCAGGCGCGTCTCGATCTTGCGCCTCTCGAGAAACTCGGTGAGCTGATTGCGGGTGAAGGGGGCCTCTTCGCGCACGGTGAGGGGAAACGCGAACCAACACACCTCGGCCCCAGGCAACTCCTCCGGAAGTTGCAGATACGAATCGAAAGCTTGCAAGCCGCGCCGCAGCCGCTCGAAGTTCTCGCGGCGTTTGTTTTCAAAGACAGGAAGCTTGTCGAGTTGTTGCAGCCCAATTGCCGCTTGGACATCGAGCGGCTTCAGGTTGTAGCCGAGCGTCGAGTAGGTGTACTTGTGATCGTACCCAGCCGGCAAATCGCCAAGCTGCCAGCCGAAACGCTTGCCGCAGGTGTCGGAGACTCCCGTGGCACACCAGCAATCGCGCCCCCAATCGCGAAGCGAGGTCATGATTCGCTTTCTCTTCGGATCGTTGGTGCATACAGCGCCGCCTTCCCCCATCGTCATGTGATGGGCGGGGTAGAAACTGAACGTGGCAAAGGCCCCAAAGGTGCCAACGCTGCGGCCGTTGAATCGCGAGCCCAAGGCGTCGCAGCAGTCTTCGATCAAGAGAAGCCCGTGCTCCCGGCACAGAGCAGTAACCGCATCCATGTCGCTCACGTTGCCCAAGGTGTGCGGCAGCAACAGCAGCTTGGTGTCAGGACCGATGGCCCGGCGAATTTCGTTGAGGTCGGCGTTGTAGGTTAACGGGTCCACATCCACGAATACCGGCTTCAGCCGGTTCTGCACGATGGCATTGACCGTTGTCGGAAAGGTAACCGCCGGGGTGATGACCTCACTCCCAGGCTCCAGCGCAGGACGGCCGTACATGTCGCTGCACAGGCTAGCCACAGCCACCAGATTGGCAGACGACCCGGAGTTGGTGATGGCGCAGAAGCGCAGGCCCAGCCGTTCGGCAAAGCGACGCTCGAAAGCTTCGCCGTGCGTACCGTAGGTCAGGAAAAAGTCGAGGACAGCACCGGTAGCGGCCTGCATCTCGCGCTCGTCGAAGACGCGTCCGGCATACGGAACCTTCGACTGCCCCGGTACGATCGTAGCCGGCTGGTGGCGTGCTCGATAGTACTCTGCCACGAGGTCGAGAATCTTCTCGCGCAGCTCGCGCTCTTTGTTGGAATCCATCCGCACCGCTCCAGGCTACCGCTCGGGTCGCTTTGACGTGTCCGCTTAGGGGCAGAGGGCTGGGTCTTAGGGTTCAGGGGCAAAGGGGTAAAGGGGCACAGGAGCTGGGTCTTAGGGTTCAGGGGCGAAGGGGTAAAGGGGCAGAGGGGTCAGGGGCAGAGGGGCACAGGGATCAGGGGCATAGGGATCAGGGGCGGAGGGGTAGAGGGAAGAGGGGTTCACCTTGCGGCGATCTTGGCTTTGAGGGTGCGCATCAGGGCGTCGAGCATACGATCTACCTCGGCGTGCATGCCCAGCACACGTTGCGAATCGGTACGGTCGAGGTAGCCGAGGTCACGAGCGAGCAGTAGCTGGGTCTCCAGCTCGCCGCCGGAACCGGAAGCTATGCCGAGAAAGCGCAAGTAGTCGGCGGTCGAGCGCCGTTTGTGGCCTTCGGCAATGTTGTAGGACACCGAGCGCACTGTCTTGCGTAGCTGCTGCGTGAGCCCAAACCGCTCGTCGGCCGGAAAATCGCGGCTGACGCGGTAGACTTCGAGACTCAGAGCAAACGCCTTTTGCCATACCACAAGATCCTTGAAGGTCCGGACGCGATCGCCCATTTCACCTTTCCTCCAACTACCC
>CAZGSN010000653.1:0-9286 GCA_964528465.1 uncultured Binatia bacterium (SeqCode) | reverse complement strand
ACAACAATTGAACCACGGATGGACACGGATGAACGCGGATATAGGCAAGAGCCGCAAGGGCAGAAGGAGCGACATGTTCGGTTTGTCGGCTCACAATTTCGTGTTTCTTGGTTTTGATCCATTGCGCAAGCAATCCGCGTCCATCCGCGGTTCCAACTGATTTTTCTGGACTAAACGATGATTTCTCAGTTTCTGGACAGCGGGTCACGATTCCCAGGCCAGAGCTAGCGGTCATTCGCGCTGAAGAAGCCGACGCAAGATCAACCATCAACATGGAGAACAGCGAGCCTTCGAGTCGCCTTTTCCCAGTCAAGGTAAGCCGGGCGCACCTTGATCGTTCGAAACATTCGCAGATGCCTCTCGGCGCGATCTGTGGATTTTCTGCGTCACCTCAAGATTCCCTGTCGCAAGCGGACATCTCGTAAATTTGTCGTGACCCCCCTCAAACCGGCCATTACGGCCGTGCTTTCTCGCAAGATGGTCTTCATCGGCGGACCGCGACAGATCAGCCTGCCGGTCCCGTGGCAGTTTCTTTGGCCAACCGTCCGATGGCGTTGAGCATGCCCCGAAAGATGAATTCGTGGAGGGGGTAGATCGAGTACCAATACAGCAAGCCCCAAACGCCGATGGGGTCGAAGATCGCGCTCTGGCGGACGGTGCACCCAGAATTCCTGTCGTCGACCTCGAACTGAAGCCAGGCACGGCCCGGAAGCTTCATCTCGGCACGCAGCAACAGTAGCCGGTCGGGGACGATCCGTTCGACACGCCAGCAGTCGAGGACGTCGCCTTCGCGGAGTCTGTCGGGGTGTGGCCGGCCCCGCCGCATGCCAACCCCACCCACCAGCAGATCGAGAAATCCGCGCAGGCGCCACAGGGCGTTGCCATAGTACCAGCCGGCCGTACCGCCAATCCGGCGGATCGGGGCGAAAGCCTGAGCAGCAGGGACGGCCACTGGCAGAGAGCGAGAATCGACGAGGCGGTTACCGAAACGTACACCTCCCCAGTCCACGGGCTGGGTTGCTGCCGATAGAGCATCCGACCAGCGTGTCTGCGCAACTTCTGCATCCTCGTTGTGCAGCGCGGCTGCGATCGCCTGGGTAAGGCCTAACGGGTGCTGATGAAACACTTGCGCGGCGCTGGGGTCGCGCACCACGGTCGGGTAGTAGATGCTGTCGATGAGCTTGCGTCCGACCCGCGCGTACAGCGGCGTCACCAAGCCCAGCCACAAACTGGACAGGCGCGGGGTCAACACAGGAACGGGAATCGTCCACCGCCGCAATCCTCTTTGGCGTGCGTATTCACGCATGATGTCGCCGTAGGACACGACATCGGGTCCGCCGATTTCGTAGATGCCGGCCTTCTCCACGGGCAGGCGTAGCGCTTCCAGCAGGTATCCGAGAATGTCCTGAATGGCGATTGGCTGCGCCGGATTCGACACCCAGCGCGGCGTGATCATGACCGGCAATCGTTCCACCAAGGCGCGAACCATCTCGAACGACAAGCTGCCGGAGCCGATGACGATCGAGGCGCGGAGCTCGAACGTAGGGATACCGCTGGCGCGCAAAATTTCCCCTACTTCGTGGCGGCTGCGCAGATGGGGGGACAGCGGAAGGCGACTGTCGCCCAGGCCGCCGACGTAGACGATGCGTTTGACACCGTTGGCGCGGGCTGCGGTGGCGAAGTGGCCCGCGCCGATTCGGTCCTGCTCTTCGAATGAGCCGGCTGCCCCCATGGAGTGCACCAGATAATAGGCGCAGTCGATGTCGCGCAGAGCCAAGTCCAGGCTCTGGGCGTCGAGTACGTCACCGGCTTTGATTTCAACATCACTGCCAACGCGGTCGCGCAGGTTCTCCGGGCGCCGGGCGAGGCAGCGCACCCGATATCCTGACTCGAGCAGCCGACCCAGTAAGCGCCCCCCGATGTAACCCGTCGCCCCAGTGAGCAAGATTCTATGCATGGCGGATCCTCTCCTATTCTTCTCTCATCCGTTCCCCTTCGATACCATCCCCCAAGAAATGACAGGTGCGACGCCATGGCATCGACTTGGATGCGGCGCTCGCCTTGTGGCACCCCCCTTGGGGGCTTTGCACGCCAATTCGTTCCTACACCAGACGCGGCCCGAGGGCGGCCCGTCTCCAACTCAAATTCATCAATGTTTACAAGCAATGGAGACGCCGCGCCCCCGCGGCGCATGAGCCGAATTGCCCGCCCAAGCGATTTGACGTGCAAAACACCCCTTGGGCGAGGTCACGCGCCTGCTGTTTGACAAGGCAAGCGGATGTCTCGTAGAAGCACCGGCAGGTTCGGCATCCACCACAGTGCTCTTGCGACGGTGAAGACACATGAAGGCCTTGATCACCGCGTCGTTTCATCCCGACAGCCTGGCACGCTTGCGTCGCCGCATGGAGGTCGTTTACGACGACTGGCGCATCAGCAAGCACATCTATTTCGACGCCGCTCAGCTCAGCGAACGGATTCGGCGCGAGGGTGCCGACGTGCTCATCGTCGAGGCCGATCTGGCCCATGACGATGTCCTCAACGCTTGCGCTCTAAAAATTCTCGGCTGCTGCCGTGGCGATCCCATCAACATCGGCATCGCACGCGCCACCGCCCTCGGCATTCCCGTCTTCTTCACCCCGGCACGCAACGCCGACGCCGTAGCCGATCTGACCATTGGCTACATGCTCGCCCTGGCGCGCCACATCGTTACCGTCAACGTTCAGCTCAAGACCGGCAGCATGCGCTTTCAAAGCACAAAGGATTATCTCAGCGTCTACGAGCAATACGGCGGCTTTGAACTCGGAGGCGCCACCGTTGGGATTGTCGGCTTCGGCGCGATTGGCAAAGGCGTTGCCAAGCGCTTGCACGGCTTCGGAGCGCGCGTGCTTGCATTCGACCCACATCTACCGGCGGATGCGATCCGCGCCCACCATGTAGAGCCAGTACCCCTGGACGATCTCGTGGCCAGCGCCGACATTCTTACCGTGCACTGCCCGGAACTTCCCGAAACCTATGGACTGATTGGGCCGGCACAGATCGCTGCCCTCAAACGCGGGGCGCTGGTGCTCAATCTGGCCCGGGCGTCGATCATCGACGACGATGCCCTGTACGAGGCTCTGCGCAGCGGCCACTTGGCCGGAGCGGCGCTGGACGTCTTTCGCGATGAACCCGTGCAGCCGGACAATCGCTTTGTGCTGCTTCCCAATGTGCTCGTGTCGCCGCATCTCGGCGGGGCGACACGTGATGTCGTACGCCATCAGAGCCGGATGATCGTCGACGATATCGAGGCGTACCTGGACGGGGGGCAGCCGCAGCACATCGCCAATCCGGTAGTCCTGCAACGACGACGCGACCGTCTGCTCCAGGAAGCATAGAGATGTCGGCCTACGTTATTCTCGATTTCGGCACCGGTGGGGGGAAGTGTGTCGTCTTCGATGAATGCGGCAGGCTATTGGGCGCGAGCTCTGAGGGTTGGACCTACCAGCTCGACGAAGTCGATGCCGAGATCCCCTTCGTCAAGAAGCTGTCCTTCGATGCACCGCGGTTTTGGGACATCCTTTGCCGCTGCACACGCAATGCGATGGACAAGGCGCGCCTTGCTCCTGGGGACATCGACGGGATTGCCACAACCAGCCAGCGTGAGGGTTGTGTCTTTCTCGATGCGGGAGATCACGAAGTCTATGCCGGCCCCAACGTCGATGCGCGTGGCTTCCGTGAAGCCCTGGAGGTCCTCAACGTTCTAGGAGCGGAGCGGCTGTATAGGATCACCGGGCATTCAGCACCGTTCATCTTCCCGCTCGCCCGCTACCTTTGGTACCGCAAACAGGGCGGCAGAGATGTGGCGCACCTCTTCATGATCAACGACTGGATGACCTGGCGGTTGTGCGGCGAGCGATGCGCCGAGCCATCGAATGCTGCAGAATCCATGCTCTTCGACCTCGAGCATCGCACCTGGTCGCAAGAGCTGCTGTCGGCGTTCGCTGTCCCCGAATCGATCCTTCCCTCCCTGCGCCGATGCGGCGAGCGCGTCGGCACTCTCACTGCTGCCGCCGCGCAAGCAACCGGTTTGCTAGCCGGCACCCCTGTGTTCTTGGGCGGCGCCGACACGCAGTGCTCCCTGCTCGGCTCTGCCGTTGTGCAAGCGGGAGAGATGGCCGCCACGCTGGGAACTACCACACCGGTGCAACTCGTCTGCGACCAGGCCACGTTCGACACCAGCGGCAATCTGTGGGCTGGTTGTCACGTGGTACCTGAGCGTTGGGTATTGGAGAGCAATGCTGGGGACACAGGCAATGCCTACCTTTGGCTTCTCGAATTGATCGGTGGTGGAGCCGATCGCGAGCAGTTGTTTGCGCTTGGGGAAACGTTGGCCAGGGGCAGTCCCGCGACCGACTCGATGCTGTTCATCGGGCCTACCGTCTTCAACCTCAACGACATGCGCCTCAACCGCCCGGGCGGCTGGCTCTTTCCCTTCCCGTCTTTGCATCTACGCCCAGAGCGCGGCACCTTGGTGCGTGCCTTTCTCGAAAGCGTCGCCTACGCCGTGCGCGCCAACGTCGAGCAACTAGCATCCGTTGCCGGGCACACGCCAAACGAACTCACCGTCAGCGGCGGCATGTCGCGTAGCGGGCTTCTGAAACAAGCCATCGCCGATGTCACCGGCTTGCGCGTGCGCGCCTCCGCAGAACCAGAGAGCGCGTGCCTCGGCTGCGCTGTCCTGATCGCCGCGCACCAGGACGGCGGCGACTACCACCCCGCCATGGACCGCATGGTCCGCCACTACGAACTGACCCCCAATCCCGAAGCACACAGCATCTACGACGCCACGTACCGCAAGTGGCGCGTTCTCTACGATCAGCTCGGTGAGATGGAAATCTAGGTGCCCGGTGCGACGGCTTGCCGGTGCGGGGTGCAGGGTTCCTGAAGTCAGACGCGCCAGCTCAAGTAACCGTCCGGGTTTCACAATAATCCGTCCAGCGAAGGCAAGAGCGGAGGTTGTCCGCATAATTCGTGAGACTGCTCGCCACGGAGGCGGCAAACATCAACGTGACCTTCTTATGGAACCACGAAGGCACGAAGGTCACGAAGAATGACTCTCCAGAGGGAATTCTGCAGGATACCCAGCGCGGCCTTGGCCGCAACCAACTCCGGAGATTGATCGTGGCCACAGTGGGTGCGGTCGTTAGGGATCGACCGAGCCTGGCCGCGCAGGCTGTAGGCTGTAGACCGGAGGCTGTAGGTCGGAGGCAGATTTCAGGATGCCAATCGTTGCCGAACATCGCGCGGATACTGGAACTCGTCTCGAGAATTTGCGCGTGCCGACAAGATTTGGATCCTTTGTTACACAGTTGACCAGTCCGCTTGACCTCGCCCTGCTCTTGCTTCGTGTCCTTCGTGCCTTCGTGGTTCCAAGAACACACTGTTTTCGTCAACATGCTTCGACGGGCTGCTGTGTCCCAAAGGACTGGCTACTCAACGGAGTGACTAAGCAGTTGGCAGTGCCGTTGGCACGCCTTGTCAGGCTCAGTTGCGCTCGGCCCAGTCTTCTAGAGTGTCGAGCATGTGGCTGGCGGCGTGGTTGAGGGTTTGTTCTTCACGGCCGATTTCGGTGGACAGGTAGTTGAACGCGAGGACGGCGGGGATGGCTACGACCAGGCCCAGGGCGGTTTCCACCAAGGCCTCGCTAATGCCGGCGGAGACGGCGGACAAACCACCGGAGCCGGTGGCGGCGATGCCCTGGAATGCGGAGATGATTCCCAGCACCGTGCCGAGTAAGCCGACGAATGGGGCCGTGGAGCCTACCGAAGCCAGGACACTCAACCCCCGGCGCAGGTCGCCACTGATTTCTTCCATGAACCGCTCCATGTGCCGTTGGGTGCGGTCGATGGAGGTCAGGCCGCTGACGTCGCGTGTCTGCTGTGCATGTTGGTAGGTCGATAAGCCCGAGCAGACGACTCTCGCCAAATGGCTTCTCGGGTAGCCGGCCGCGGCTTCGATCACGACATCGAACTGGCCCGCGTCCAACGCCGCCGTACTCGCCTCCGCAAAGCGCCGCGACTCGCCGCGCGAAACGCGCAATGTCCACACCCGCTCCACAAATACCGTGAGCGACGCCAACCCCATGCTCAGCAACACCACCGCGACCACCAGCGCCGGCCACCCCATGTGTCGCAACATCTCGCTAAAACTAAATTCCATCCCTTGCTCCTCTTCGGCCGACCACCGCCCAATCAACGCGGCGTCGGAGGCGGTAGCAACCACCTAATCAAAGGGGAGAGCGTCCAGCCAGGCGGCCAGGGGCAGAAGGCGGACGCCGGACTTCTCCTGCTGGCGGGGCAGGTTGAGAAGCAGTTGGAGCGTTTGCTTGGGCTGGAGGCGGGGGGCGTAGTAGCGGAGGCCTGGGCTGACTGCGTCGTCCGAGGCTTTGACCTCGATTAGCCATTCCACCCTGCGATTCAACGTAACGACGAAATCGACCTCGCGATTCTCTTTGTCTCTAAGGTAATGGAGATCCCAGTTCTCGCCGTGGGCGTCTCTGCGGTAGTGGACGAATTTCAGCAACGAACAGGCAGCGAGGTTTTCGATTTGAGCCCCCCCTGTCGTATCGTAGGCGGCGCCGCAATCTAGAAAGTAGACGCGTCGCTCCTTGCGAATACTGCGAGTGAGGCGGCTGGAGTACGGTTGAATGAGGAACACGATGTAGAGCTTTTCGAGCATCTCTAACCAGTTCCTCGCCGTCGGCGGAGAGATGCCAAGCTCGCGAGCCAGACCATCGTAGTTCACTGGCTTGCCCACACGTTCCCGCAGCAGTTCCACCATGTCGGAGACGCCGCGCCAGGAGGAAATGCGCGAGAGGTCGCGAACGTCTTCGCGGGTGATCAGCTCGATCCGGTCGTTGCGAAGGCGACTCGCATCGCCGGGATTGAGAAACGCTTCGGGGAAGCCTCCTGTTTCGAGCAGCCGGCGTGCACGCTCGTCCGCACTTTGCTGCGGAAGGAAAGCTTTTGCTTCGGCGACATCGATCGGGTGGAGCCGATAGGCATACTGACGCCCGGTCAGCGCATCCCCGGTTTTCCGCAAAGCGTCGAGGCGAGCGCTTCCAGTAACCAGCAACGGCGGCGTGTTGCCGAACGCGTCGACAACGCCCTTAAGCAGGTTCTTCCACTTCGGCGCCTTGTGCAATTCATCCAGCACCACAAGGGACGCATCCTTGGGCCAGGCCGTCTCGCGAATGATTCTTCGGTCGACGGGGATATCCCAGTTGAGATACTGCCCTCGTGCATCCATCAGAGACTTGGCGAGCGTAGTCTTTCCACACTGCCGAGCCCCGGAAAGGAGAATCATCTTCCGCTGGAGATCTTGCCGTAGCCGTTCCGAAAGATACCGCACCTGGCCATTATGAGCGTGCCTTTAGAATGGTCAAGACTGATCCGATATTGCCTTTGGTTTGGTCGGAGGACGCTTCGTAGGTGACAAAGTGTCTCTGACACTGCCATCAACAGTTGGACGGCGTGCTCGTAAGGCTTGGCGATACGCGACAAGTTCCTGCCGCCGAGAACCTAGTTTACCCGGGGTACTTCGTAGACGGTGAGGAAGCTGGCTCCGGGTGCAGTGGAGTAGGGGTAGGCGTGGCCGCTCGGATACCACTCTTTGAGCTTGGGCAATTCCTCGTAGCGGCGCCAGCTCACCAAGAAAGCGAGGTTGCGGGAGCCATGGCCAGCCCAGGGTTGTTGCAGTGGCTGGTACAGCTTGGGGACGCGGCGCATGTCGCCGGCGAAGAACTGTAGCGTGCCGTTGCTATCGGCCATGGGAGCAGTGACCAATACGACATCGTGGGTTTCCTCGAGCCGCTGCACGGCGCGGGCAATCTCGGTCACCTCCATCCACGGTGTTGGTGCGGCGTAGGTGCGCCACGCCTCACCCAGGGCGTCGGCACTAGCAAGCCCTACTACGGCGAGTAGAAGCACGGGTCTCCAGCGCCAACTCGAAGCAACTGCCTTCAGCTCTGCCAATGCCAAGGCCGCTAGCACGATGGGCACGCTGATCATGGGTACCAGCCGATGCGCCTGGGGCGGGTTGATGGTGAGCATCGACGCAAGCAAGCCAACCAAGAGCCAAGCCAGGAGGAAAGCGGCAAGAGGCTGCCGCCAACGACACAAACACAAGGAGAGTCCGAGAAAATACAAGGCGGCCAAGCCTCGTGGCAGCAAGGGAACGTGCGTGAAGCTCAAGAAGATGGATTGATCCGCACGCGCCTGTAGGGCCAGAATCGATGCCTTTACCTGATGCAGCGCAATCTGTGCCGGATCGCTCGGTCGATTGGGTCTGGTGTCCTGAGTTACAAAGCGAGTCAGCGGATGATGCAGCAGCGGCCCGTACCAATCGCTACGCGCGTAGTAGGCAAGCTGCGGAGCCGCCACGGCGATGGCCACTACGGCTACGAGGCACCAACGCCGCCACTCGCGCCACAGGTTGGTTGCGCCGGTGGCATGCAGGGCGAGCAGCCCGGCTGCCATCATTGCCGGCACCATTACTGCCTTGTTGCCAAAGTAGAGGCTGAGGCCCAACCACGTGCCGGCCACGGTGGCGGCATGGCGATGGCGCGCCGACTCGTACAAGGCCGCCATCGCAGCCAGAGCGCAGAGCCCGACACCGATGTCGTTCAAAGCCATGCGACTGAAGTACAGATGCCAGGGCATCACCACCTGCAGAGCCGCACCCGCAAGGGCTACACGCCTGCCGAATCGCCGCCACAAGAAGGCGTAGAGCGGGAGTATCGCCAAGCTTCCGAGCACGGCTGAAAACAGACGGTTGCCGGCAGCGCCTTCGCCAGCCCACTGCATCGCCAATGCCTGGCCATAGTGAAACAACGTTGGGTGGAAGTCCCAGCCAACCGCAAACGGCGGCACCTGTTCCCCATGCACGACACGCAAGGCCCACAGCCCCATGCTGCCTTCATCACCGTGCATGCCGGTAGGATAGAATTCCAAGTTGTAGGCGCGAAGAAGAAGGGCCGTCGCCACGAGAATCCCCAAGAGAGCAAACTCGAACGCCGGCAGCCGACGCAACCGATTCAGGGAGAAGCGCGAGGCGTGGAGCACCGCGATGCCAGCAAGCCAGAGGACTATCTGCAGGAGGTAAGCAGTATCCAAGGCCTGCAGAGCCAAGACCGCAGCCAGCAGAGCTGTGGCAACGATGCCATCACGCAGGGATGGCTTTGCCGACCATTGAGAGGGTCCCGGCTCCGTTTCGAAAGAACGGTGGGCGGCCTTCAAGACGGCGCCAG
>CAZGSN010000652.1:0-13718 GCA_964528465.1 uncultured Binatia bacterium (SeqCode) | reverse complement strand
CCGAGGCCAAGCTTCCGGTTAAGACGACGCGGCACTTGCTCAGGTCTTTGCCGTTCACGTTGTGCGCGTTGAGGAGCGCCGCCAGATCCACAATGGCGGTTCCGTGCTGATCGTCGTGAAAGACAGGAATGCCAATGTCCTGCAAACGGTCTTCCACATCGAAGCAGCGCGGTGCCGAGATGTCTTCGAGGTTGATGCCGCCGAACACCGGCGCGATCGCCTTTACGATGGAGACAATCTCGTCAGTGTCCTGCGTGTTCACGCAAATCGGAAACGCATCGACATCGGCGAACTCCTTGAACAGAATCGCCTTACCTTCCATTACGGGGATGGCTGCCGCGGCGCCGAGATTGCCGATGCCGAGGATCGCCGAGCCGTCGGACACCACAGCGACAGTGTTGCGTTTGATCGTGAGATCGAAGACGCGCAGCGGGTTCTTGGCGATTTCGTGGCAAACCTGAGCCACACCGGGTGTGTAGGCAAGGCTGAGGTCCTTGCGGTTGGCAAGACCAACCTTGCTCTTGATTTCCAGCTTGCCGTGAAGCTGCGCATGCAGCTCTACCGATTCCTTGTCGAGCTCGGTCATAGGGGTCGCAGTACTAGGCCGCAGAGGGTAGCTGATGCAAGAGGCGCGAGCAGTTTGCCGAGCCTCGCCGGCGAGGGCCAGCGTAAGGCGCACGCCTAGGTGCATCATCTGCATGAGTTCTTCCATCGTCCTCCTCGTCCTCGCTTTCGCAGGGCACGATTGCAGGAGGTTGTGGCTTGCGAGGCCGAGGACGAAACTGATCTCGATTCGTGTTCGAATCGGCGTGCCAAGATAGTTCTGCCCAGTATCCCGCCAATGTCACCACGGAGCCCTGCCGCATCAGGGGGGGCAGAATCGCTGAACTACAACAAGCGCCGAAGATTTCTCTTGACGATCGATCCACAAGTGCAGTAGGAGGTCCACTATGCGTGGTCGGGGATCTCACTTGGCAAATTCTTCTCTCTCTCTCTCTCTCTCTCTCTCTCGACACATCTTCTTGCTGATTGGCCGCGTCGGGTGGTTCTCCGGTTGGAGGCTCACTGGCGCCGTGACCGGAGGCTGGGGTATGCCCGCGGCGCCGGAGTCTGGGGGTAGCAATGGATCATGGGTTCTGGGGTTCGGAAGTGCTGTGGTGCCGAGGTTCCGAAGTTCCGAAGTGCCGCTGTCCTGGAGTTCCTCGGTGCGGCGGTGCTGTCAGCGCGTCGTTGCATGGAAGAGTTCCGGCACTGCCACCTTCCTAAACCGAATCACTTCAGCACTCCCGCACCTCGGGACCCTCCGAGATGCGCCGGTGCGGGGAGTGTGCGACTCGGCTTGTGAAGCGAAAGGAGTGAATCATGAGGCACAATGAACGAAGCAATCGTAAGGGACGACAGCGGGCTCTCAGGTCGTTCGTCCGCGGCTGTTGTCTGCTGGTTCCGTTGGGCGCAATCCTGCCTGCACTTCTACCCGAGGGCGGCTGCTCGGCCTGGCCAATCCTGAATCCCTCGGCCGCCTACGCATTCCAGGGCATGGCAAGCGGCGATGAGCAGCACGGTGGCGTCGTGGCGGCCGGCAGCGCAATGAGCCCAGCCAGCGCAGAACCTCTTGTCTGCGATGATGGTGGTTGCTGGCATGCGCACAGGAGCGCCCCCCCAAAGGACGGGCGCAGACGGGTCTCAAGTGGTATGAGCTTGAATCGGAAGCAAAGCGGTCATGCCAACAACTGGAATTGGCCCCGGGGGTAACCCGGCGCGAACGTCTGATATTGGGGCGTTAGCTAAACTTCCCAGCTAAGAAAGGGGCAACGCTGATGGTAACAACCCGTCTCGACTTGAACCGCATTCGTCGCTGTGTGCGAATTGTTTATCGTGTGGGTTACGGCGCCGCCATCCTGAGTCTGATGTTGCCACAAGTCGTCTCCGCAGGGCGTTACGAACATCCGGCGCAGGGATTTCGTGTCGAATATCCGGATACTTGGACTCTGAACACTCGCATGCCGTCGGACGGCCCAATGCTCCTGACAAATTTCCCTGAATACCGCCGCGGCGGCTTGTTACCCGAAGGCGGAATCGAAATCACGGTGGTGTCGTTTCCTGCAGGAGAGGACGAGAACGCGATCTTGATTCCTCAGCATGACGCGGTCCATGTAAATCGGACATCAACGTCGGTCGCCGATCGCACGGTACTGAGGGCCGACTATGATGTTCCGGCTCCGTATCCGGTGCGAGCGACACCATATCGCGCGACTTCCATAACTCTTCGGGCTGACGACAAGCTCATTCGAATTGTGGTGCAGTACGAGCATGCGCAACCCTCAGACAAGGAACGGGCGGAGGTAGAGAAAGTGCTGACAACGCTCATCACGAGCGTGACGACGATGAAACGCAAGTAAGCGCTTTGGGCCACGCGCGGATGCTATGGAGCACAGGAGGGGTAAGAGATGGCGATCAGTGGCATGTTTTTCGAATGTGAGCGGGGGCGACATCTGCCGCGTTGGCACTACACGTGTCTCGGCATATGGTTGGCCCTCCTGATGATGGTGGGCTCGCGTTCGGCCGGTGCGCGCGTGTGCTACGACATCTACGCCGCGCAGCAGTACCTTCAATCGTAGATAAATCCAACCAATGGTGTTAGCCCTTCGCCAGAGGCTTCATCCGTTGCGGCTTATTGGAATGCTGCCCAAGACGTGAAATGCACTAATCTTGGCGGAAACAGATTCGGTGCGGTTGATCCGCGATTGGTCATAGCGATTGCTTTTCAAGAGACACATCTGGGTACCGACAACACGACGTGCGTGAGTCGGAACAACGATTGGAATTGGTGCGGAGGACCACCGGCGTGCTGCACATTTGCAAGCCGGGCCGTGGGTATGAACACGGTAGTGAAAGGTCTGACGAGTCAGTACCTCGCGCTCGGGTTCAATTCGATTGAGTCGATGGCTGTGAAGTACTGTGGGGGAATTGCAGATGACGCCCACTGCGGAACGTCACCCCCGGGATGCGGTGGCGAGAGCGCATGGGTATGCAACGTCAGAAAGCGCTTCACCGCCCTCGGTGGAAGCCCGGCTGACCTTCGATATCTTGATTGTCCTGCCGACTGCAATCGAAACTGTGAGGTATTTGGCAATGAGGTCACGGTCGTCGTGGGGCAAGTGTCGGGCAACTATGGGCTTGCCGTGTGTCGTTCAGCCGACGCCGACAACGATCTTGAAGTATTTGGTAATGAGGTCACTCTTGGAGTTCTGAGTGTCTCATACGGGTGTGATGAGGCTGACGCACAATCTAATTTCCGGTGCGGCGTCAACTCACATTCGTTTTCGCAGGTCGCCGAGTTCGAAGTGTGGCCCGTTGCCGCAAAGAGGGGCGATGCGATTTCGTTCCCAATCGTGGTGAAGAAGGCTGGTGGGGTGCTCGGGAGCGCAAATCTCGACATCGATTACCCAAGTACGGTCATCACGGAACCGTTGTGCGTCATCGATCCGCGGGTGATCGGGGGGCAAGAACTCATCACGACGACTGTGGCGGACCACAAGCGAAGGTTGTCGTTCGTCGATGCAAGCCATTTCCCGGCGCCGGTCGTTACGGATGGGGTCATCGCCACCTGCACAGCGCAAGTTCTCTCGAATGCGCCGATTGGGATCTATCCGTTTGCATCGAGCCGTAATGCGGTGGGAGACCAATACGGCGCGAGGCCGAGTTCTTTGATCACGATCAGTGGTGGAATCCAGGTTCTGTCAGATACGGCACCGACACCAACACCGGGTCCGGGGTGTGAGGTGGGCAGGCCGATGGGTTCGACGTGGGATGCATTGAGTCGTAGTCTCTTGATGATCGGCCTGGTGCCCCTGGTTATCAGGATGGTCAGCCGCCGGGAGCGCGGCGGCTGTCGTCCTTTCACGATTGTCGTACTTGTGTGTCTCGCCACGGCTGCGCAGGCGGGTCAAGCGGAAGCGCCGCTGGGTATCGCTGGAAGCAGTGGGCATTGGCGGCTGGCCAACGCCGGCCGCACAAGTGAGGCGGTTATGACGGCGCCACAAGTAGGTGACGAGCAACGGAAGTGGTTCGTTACCGAGGTCAAGCAGGACGGGCGCCAGGTCTCTGGCCGCCTTGCTATGGTCGGGGCCAGTTTCATGAGCATCGGTCGCTTTGACGTCACGGTTTCGCCAGGGGGGCACTTTGCGGGCACTGTGGTCGACGAGGACGCGAAGCAGGTCGCCACCGTCGAGGGCAGGGTGACTCGGCACGGAATCAAAGGGGCATTTACAGCAGTAAACGATGAAATTGGCGATTTTAGCTGGGCCGCACCTCTTCCGGACGCCTGGAACAGCATTCACCGTCAGGTCGGTGGATCTGTCGAAGGCGGCGACTGATAGCGTTCTGAGTCAAGTCGTACTTCGGGACCCGTGGGGACGATCCCACGGGGCGTAAACTCGACACCCAGGGTCCATCACGGTTTTGGCAGACGTGTTATAAGCCCACCCCGACGGCTCCCAATGCTTCGTAGCGAGAGAGGTGTCCAAGGTCACCCACGCAAGGCGCCAATTGAGCGCGAGGTAGGCGGGCACGCATGCGAGTGACGAGATTGGCGACGCTGGTTGCGGTTCTCTTTCCGCTCACGGCTCAGGCTCTGGCACCGAACGCCGTGATCATGGAGCGTCTGCGGGCTCGCGGTGACGCGGTAGAGCTGCGGCATGGGGGCGTTTCGGGGAGAGTGCGGGTGCGCTCTGATCCCGATGCGGTACGGGCGTTTGTAGCGGCCGGACAGGATCCGGAAGAGAGGCGCCATCAGACCAGACGGCTTGCCGAAGCCTTCGTACGCGAAACCCGTGAAACCATAGACACACCCGCGGAAGCCAGATGGAAGCAAACTGGTATCCACCATAGTCCGCGTGACCAGGGATTACGGATCACGGATCAGGGCCATTACGACCGCGTGATAGGCGACGCAGTGGTGGAGAGTTCCTTCCTAAGCATCCATTTCAACAAGGATGGCGACGTCGTCGATCTCGCGGTGAGCGCAACTGAGATTACGCCCGCGATGATCGCCGCCGCGCTCGACAAGGGTCAGATCACGCAGCGGGACATTCTCAAGATCCTCGACGACCTCAACCGCCCCTTTCTCGAAGACCCGCGTCAAACCGGCTGCTGGCGGGACATTCAAATGGGCTCGAAATGGGGCCACGCAGCACTCCAACGCGGCGAATCACCTTTTCGGAAGATCCTGCGGACCAAGGCACCGCATCTCGTCGTGCGAACAAACCTCGGCGGCTTGGATCGTCCCATTCTCATAGACGGGATCAGCGGTCGGATACTGAGCCAGAAGAATGAGAAGTGCACAGACTGCTGTCTGTCAGAGGAATTCGAAGAGTCCCCGTGAGAAGGTGTCCAAGGTCCCCCACGCAAGGCGCCGATTTGATCAAGCGCGAGGTAGGTGGCACGCATGCGAGTGACGAGATTGGCGACGCTGGTTGCGGTTCTGTTTCCGCTCACGGGGCAGGCTCTGGCTCCCAACGCCGTGATCATGGAGCGTCTGCGGGCTCGCGGTGATGCTGTGGAACTGCAACGTACGGGCGTTTCGGGCAGAGTCCGCGTGCGCTCCGATCCCGATGCGGTGCGAGCTTTCATCGCGGCAGGGCAGGATCCGGATGAACGGCGCCATCAGACGAGACGCCTTGCAGAGGCTTTCGTACGCGAAACGCGGGAAACGATCGAAACACCCGCCGAAGCCAGGCGGAGGCAGACTAGCATTAGTCATGCTCCGCCTGGAAAGAATCGCGTCCAATCCTGCGCCGCATGGAGGATGCGGATCACCATGATGGAGTCGCCGAAAGGCTGGCAAAAGATGAGATAGTTGCGAAAGCTGGGAACCACCGACCACCGAATTTGCGCATGCCGTGGGCTGGCGTTCCGGATGAGGCGGCCCAATTCAGGGTTGCGGGCAAAAAAGTCAGCCCTGTCGAGAATAGTTGTACGGACCCGGTCCGCAGCCTCGGGGTTTTCCAAAGCAATAAAATCGTGGATGGATTCGAGGTCCTCCTCCGCGCGCGGACTGAGCCGGGCCAGTTTCATGCGCGGCGCAGTTCGTCCGTGGTCCGCGCCCGTTCCAGGTTTTGCAGTCCTTCATCCAGCAGGCGCTCCAGTTCAGGAGTCATCACCACCTCGAAGTCCGGGCTCGCTGCCACGCTCGCCAAAAGTTTGTCCGCCAGTCTGGCCCGCTCATCGGGCGACAGGGCCATGGCTTCTTGTTCAACTTGTTCAAGCGTGGTGTTCATGGAGCAACGCCATCGAAAGTAGAGCGGGCCAGCCGATGCGTCAAGAAATTGGCCGGAAAACTCAACCAAGCCTCCGGCTTTTCTCGCGTCCGTAGCAGATGGATCCCGCATGCTTTGCGGTCGCCGAAGGTGGAATGATGTCGCGGCGTGGGGTGGCTCATGGGTGGACGATAGACCACCTGCAAGGGTTAATCACGCAGAGATCGTTAACCTGGGCACATTCGACAGCAGACTCACCCTCCGAAGCAGAGCGCCACGCCGCCGGTGCGTCAGAGCTTGTCGGCGAGCATGAGCACGCCGATGACGACGGAGGCGCCGCCGGCCACCTTCTCGATCGGCTCCATCGGCATGACCGTCGACAGCGCCGCGCCGACGTATAGATCGAGCACCTCACCGCCGCAGTCGCGACGTTCGAGCCGAGCGGGAAAGGGTCGATCGAAAATGGTCAAGGAGCGGAGGTAGACACCCACTGCTCCTGGCCGGGACTTCGAACGGCGGACCGCAAAGGTGAGGCCTTCAAGGAAATCTGGCAGGCAACCGCACAGAGGCGATCAGGACATCACCGCTGGACTGCTCGACACCACAGGGTCGCCACTGGCTGCACAGAACTGCTTCGGGCGCACGAAGCAGTTCTGTGCGCATAGAGGGCCTGCGGTTGGACTACTCTATCCTGATTGCATTGCGTGGCGGGCAGATTCTCAATGCGGTGCGTCAGCGTGGAAGAACAGCTCCTCGCATCTCTTTGTTTCTCCGACCTACAGCCTATGGTCTACAGTCTACAGCCTGCGCGGCCCGCTCCGGCCCTTCAAGCTTTGGTTGCGGCCACGAGGCCGCGCTACGGAGGCGCCTAGCGCCGTCTCGCAGGTTCTGGGGGAGTTTCAACACGCTGTTAGGGCATCGTGTCGAACGCTTCGGCATTGTATCCCCGCCCGGCGCACACACCACGCTTGGGTGGAGTGCAAGGAGGCGGTTGGCGACTCGAAGGCGTGGCTGCCATCGGTAGGGCCGATTGCCCAAACGAATTGCTGGCCCGGCGCGGCGACACGACTATTCGTCCAGAAGTAGTCGCCGGTGAGGTTTTGAAACGGATGGTCGGTCGGCAGTTTGACGGTGCTGCCGGAGACGATGAAGAGCGATAGCGCCTCCTCGACGGTTGGCACGCGCCAGCCCATGCGGTTGCCGGTTTTCAGCAGGGTGCAGTTGTAGTTGGCATCGTCCCATTGGACCGCCGTTGCGGACGGCGCCTTCTCCCAAACCAGCCCAGTTTCCTTGTCGAGGATCGCTTGCCCGTTCAGCACCGCTTTGAAGCGACCCGTTCCGGATTTGATCTTGTCTAGGGTGGGGAAGCCCCCAGCGTTTGCGGTGCCGATTGCCAGTAGCAGGGCCAGAACCGCTTTGGTGAAGACTCCTCGATGCTTCATGTTCTATCTCCTCTTCGATTGCCCGAAGGCGTTGTGTTGGGGAGATGATAAACGCGGGCAGCGAAGGTGTCCTAAGGATGTTCTATGGAAACTCTCAAACTCTGAACTGAACAGGAACATCCCCCGGATCAAGGCCTGGAAAGCCGTCAAGCCTGGTGCCAGCAGCGGCGGTATATATCGCCTTTGCTGGGTTGCCTCCGGGAAAGCGGAAGGCCCTGCCGCCAATTGAGGAAGCGCGTGCCGTGCATGCGTTCGGCGCGACTGATCGGGGGTCGGCATCGGTATCGGAATCGGAATCGGCCGCGGCGCAGGTTGGGTGACACCGGCTGGAATGGGATCGATACCGACCCCGACCCAGCAGGGAGGCGACTTACGCGGACTTGTGCAGAGGTTCGCTAAGCCGGAAAAAATCAGTTGGAACCGCGGATGGACGCGGATAGACGCGGATTGCTTGCGAAACGGATCAATACCAAGAAACACAAGACCGTGGTGTCGTTTGCCAGGATCATTGACCAGGCAGTTTGCCACAATCATTGACCAGGGTGGTTGAGGTCCCGTGCTGGGTTGTTTTCGGGTTAAGCTGAACGTCTGCAGGGACTGTTGCCTTTCGGCGGAATTCGAAGAAGCCCCGTGAGAAGGTGTACAAGGTCACCGACGCACGGCTGCGAATGCAAAGGCGGATCAGGGGCGTGGGACAAATTTGTGGGTCGCAGTCATCCGTGCTGAAGACGTAGACTAAACTATGAAGCCCCAACTTCTTGAACGCCGTTCAAGATTTTCCAGGCCGTAGACCGGAGGCTGTAGACCGTAGGACGGAAGTGATGGAACCGCCGACTTCCGACCTACGGCCTCCAGTCTACAGCCTACTGCCTGCGCGGCCCGCTCCGGCCCTTCAGACTTTGGTTGCGGCCACGAGGCCGCGCTGTGGGTCTACCATGAAAATCTCTTCAACGGTTGGTTCCAATGCCGTCAGGGAGGAGTCTCCCGCGGAGGCGCAGAGGCGCAGAGGCAGACAGCCTGAATCTCTGCGTCTTGGCGTCTCAGCGGGAGATCTTCAACGGTTGTCACCAACTCCACTAGCAATCAGACAGCCATGTGTACGCTAAGCCGATCTGAGCGCCACATTCGAGCCGATTCCTTCGATACTTCAGCTGCTTCCTGTGGTGAAACCACTTCCGGCGCGTAGCGCGGCCCAGAAGGGATCACATGTCTAGTTCTGCTCCTCTTGCTTCTCCGGTGGGCCTCCCGTCTCTTCCTTTGTAGCCGGAGCTATCCAGCGAGACATCCAACGGGCGACAACCATGGACAACGTGCCTCCCAAGGTGAACCCGATTGGAAACAGAAACAACGGAAGCGGGTTCTTGAACGTATCAAACTTGAAGGCGTCAACCCCAAACCACGCTGCAGCCCATACTACGACTGCCACACCAATCGCCATACACAGTGAATGCACAAGTAACTCGAAGAGCGAACGTACCTTCATAAACATCTCCATCGCTAGCTAAAGAGGAGCAACACGGGCACAGTTCCGATAAGCGCTGAGTGATATAACCATAGCGCATTGACCGCGGATCCGAGGCCTCCCGGAAGCAGGCCGTACACCGCACCGCTCGCGGCACCCCCAAGGGCACCGACCGCTACCCCGCGGCCTCCGCCAGCAATTCCGCCACCGGCCCCTGCGGCGGCGCCTCCAACCGACTGGTACAGCATTGATCGGAGGATGGCGTTTTCAGTGAAGTTTGCTCCGCTCCGATCAGCAAAGTTCACTGGGCTGTTGGACGCGTAGGGGTACCAATTTACCGCCGGCAGCGGATCCTCCGATAGAAACCGCCCGAGCACTGCGTCATAGGCACGTAGTGGCATGAGATAGAGGTTGGTGGTGGGATCGTGAACAACGCCGGTGAAGGCAAAGGGATTGCCCTGGTTGGCCGTGGCGGTGCGGTTACCGTAGGCTTCGTAGCCATTCCGCTCGACCACCGTAGCCCCTTCGTCCGTTAACGCCGTAGTGCTGCCAAGAGCGTCGGCGAGGTGGAAGTAGCGGTGGTCGTTGCGCTCCATCTCCAAGATCTGACTTGGCTTCACTTCGGCCATAATGTTGGCAATGTCGGCAACAGCTCCGGGGTTCGCGAAGGCAAAGGTCTGGGGTGTGTGCACGTAGGTGACGACTAGATCGTTGTTGCCGTCATACTCGGCGCTGATCACTCCCCGGTCGTAGACGTAACGCCGAATGTCGCTGCCGTGGGCGATCTCGATGCGGTTGCCTAGTGCGTCGTAGCGGAAGGTGACGTGGCTGCCGTCGGGGAGGCCTACTTCTAGGAGCTGATGCTCGGCGTTCCAAGCGTAGCTGGTGACTTGGCTCGGGTCGCTGCGCAGGGTGCGGCTGAGCATGTTGCCTTCGTTGTCGTAGCTGTAGTCGTAGGTGGCGTCCTGCGTCAGTTGGTCGTTGGCGTTGTAGGTCATCGGCCCGCCGGGTGAGGTGCGGTTGCCGAGGAGGTTGTAGCTGTAGGCTTCGTCGGCGATGCCCGATGCTTCCGGATGGTCGGCCGCGAGCAATTGGCCGTTGTCATCCGGCGTGTAGATGGTGGTGCCGTCCATGTTGGTCATGGAGGTGCGCCAGCCCGCATCGTCGTAGATGTACTCGGCCTTGCTAAGCGGCGTCGGCGTACCTTGCGGGCCGGGGATCGAGGCGTTGCGGCTCATGATGTTGTCGCTGGGGTTGTAGGTCAGCTCGTCGGTGACAGCGTTGGGACGCTCGATGCGTTGCAGACGGTCGAGCGTGTCGTAGGTAAAGACGAAGGTGTCTCCGGCGTAGTCCGTGAGCGTGTGCAGTTGGTCGTGCTTGTCGTAGTAGGTGTAGCCGAGCGTGCCCTCGGGACCCGTCACGCTGAGCGGCTTACCGCTGTTGTCATAGGTGTAGGTGTGCGTCACCGCCGGACGCGGTGCGCTTGCCGTGCCGATCGTAGTCTCGGATTCCAAGTTGCCGGCATCGTCGTAGGTGAAGGTCATCGCGGCCGAGGCGTTGGTCGCAGTTTCGAGCCGCCCGAAGCCATCGTAAGTGTAAGTGGTCACATCGTTGCCCGGCAGGGTCTTCTTCCACAGGCGTCCGTCACCGTCGTATTCGTAATGAATCTGGTCGCCGTTGCGGTCGGTGCGAAACTCAAGTGGCCCGGCTGCGTTGGCGCCGCCGTAGGTGTTGGTTGCCGTATTGCCGAGCGCGTCGGTCATCGTCTGCTCGCGATCGAAGGAGTCGTAGGTGTAGCTGCGGCTATGCCCGGAGTTGTTGGTGACGCTGAGCAGATTGCCGTTCTCGTCGTAGTCGCGGAAGGTGTGCGCAGTGAGCGGATCGACCACCTCGCGCACGCGGCCCATCCCATCCATGGTCACGCCGGTTACGTGCTGCAACGGATCGGTGATGCTCGATAGCCGGCCGGCCGCATCGTAGCCAAAGGTTAATGTGCGCTGACCTGGGTCGCTCGCCGTGTTCAGATTGCCATTGGGGTAGTAGGTGAAATTCGAGGCTGAGTTGTCGACGCGCGTCACCTTCTTCGGGTTGCCGTTCGGGAAGTACTCGTGATGCAGACGGGCGATGTCATCGGCATTGTTGTTGGGCGTGGCGTCCGGCGGGTACTCGTACTCAATGAACCCCTTCGTCGTGTACTCGTAGCGCTGCGTGTTGCCGTTGAAGTCTTTGTAGGTCAGCAGATCACCGGTCTGCTCATCATAGGTCTTTACCCAGGTGTGGCCGCGGCCGTTGGTGAAGGTGAGCTGCTGGCCGATGGTGTTGTAGGTCGAGGTCGTGGTGATGGTCTTGCCGTCGCCGATCACATCTTCCTGGATCAGATCTCCGCGATCGTTGAAGGTATCGATCGTCGTGGTCAGGCCGGAGGGCGAGGTGATGATCTGCTGCTGGCCGGCAACCTGGTTGTCGATCGCCGTGCGCTTGCCGGCGCGGTCGGTCATCGCCATCAGTCTGCCCTCGGGATCATATTCGAGCACCGAGTAGGGAGCTTTGCCCGGCTCGCGGGCGTTCAGCAAGTAGTGGTTGGTGTTGTACTCGTACTTGTACACGATGCGATCGGCAGGCGGTGGTTGCAGCGGATTGTCTCCGGCCGCCCAGTAGGTGACGGTCCACAGATCCCCAGCCGGCGTATAGGTGTAGGTAACGAAGCTGTTGTCCGGCTTGGTGATCTGGGTGATGCGGCCGGCGACGCGGGTGTAGGTGATCGACTGGCCGTTGGAGGCGTGGATGCCGGTTGCGTCGACACTCAGCGAGTTGCCGTTGGGGTCGGTGGCGGAGACGAGGCCGCTTGCGACATCGAGCACCAGCACCTGCCCGGCGCGCGTGGTCAGCGTGAAGCGTGTGGGATTGTAGAGTTCCTGGATGTTGGTGCTCTTCCGCAGTGTCCCGTTGGCGATGTAGAAGGCGTCGTCGTTGTTGCCGGTGTCGGTTACCTCCAGCTTCGAGGTCGTCCCGGTTCCCGCTCTTGGTGTGAACTTGGCATGCCCCAGCAATATGGCGAGCGGGCCACCGGTAGGCGTGAGGTCGAAGATCTCCTGATGGCCGTCCGGGTAGGTCACCGTCACCGAGTGCGGCGTTGTGCTGGTAAACGCAGTGAAACACCCGAGGAGAGTGCAGTTCGTCTGCTGCTGGGTCCAATACGCCGACCCGAGCGGGCGATTGGCGGCAACACGGAAGTTGGCGATGCCGACAGTCCACCCAACGCCGAAGTCTCCCTGGCGCTTGTCGTAGCTGTCGTAGGTGCGCAGCACCTCCATCTCGAAGCCAAGCACCGGCACGCTCGCGTCTTTGTAGGAAACCGACACAAACCAGACTTATCCTCACTTCTCGATTCTCACAGCTTCCTTTCCCTTACGTCACGGGACAGGGAGACTCTCTGGCGTGGCCTACGGCGAAAGACAGCTCTTATCACCAGGTGGATGCCCATCGCCAAAGCGATCGCATTGGAGAAGAAAAATATCGCGAAGAAGCATGCATCCAGCACGATATCGCCCACTGGGTGGAGGCCTCCAACACGATAGGATTCCGGGGTCAATATCGGGGCAAGAATCCAAACAACAAAGAATCCCGGCAACGTGACTGGAGAAACGCCATCGAACTCATCCGGAGTACCCCACCACCCTAGAGCCGTGAGAATGAAGCCTAAGATCAGCGCCTTCTCACGGCCTCGCACAAAGCCTATTAGGGTTCTCCGTCGCCAGCCATGATCGTCGTTGGCACCGGGGATGACGATCCGAGCAGAGGGCTTGCCGCAGCGCTCACAGATCAGCCCCGTTGCGGTTACTACGCGGTTGCAACTTGCGCACACCCTTGTTTTATCGCTCATATCGCTCGCTCATCGTGGTGGATGTCTGCACAAAGCGAAATTGATGAATTCGCCATCCTACGCAATCCTACGGAACGGTACAGCACCCGACAAAGCGTTGTTGGAAATTTAGAAACGAGATGCGCGCTCCAAGGGGTTGCGGGTCGACGGGAACTGTTCCCAGGGGACTGCGATTCTCAAGGCAGCTCCGCACCTCACCCCAAGCAGTACGCCGCCATGTCTCAGGGTCGCATTGATATTCACCGCATGCGACGCCGCAGAGCACTCCGTGGCCGTCTTCGCCAAAGCAAGAGACCGTCGGTCTTGCCAAAAGCCGCCCTGCACAATTGTACGCCAGGACGTTCATCTGCGAATAGCCAGCGCAACTAGGGGTACCGATCGGACACTCTCCTGGGCTATGGGTCGAAGCGCAGTAGGGAGGGATCTTAGGAATCCGATTATCGGTCGTTACGACGGCGCTTGCTGGGCGCGTGTCGAAATCCCGATCCCGCCGTAAGTCCTTACAAATTGGCTCGCTGTTCATGCACCCAGCACACTGCCCACAATTGAGGATTCCAGTGCTCGCATCGAGTCCTACTGGGCAGACCGTCGGGTTGCTAAGGCACCCGGGGCTGTGATTTGCCGCGCCTACTGCTGCTGCGATTGCCCTGACAGCGTTGGTGCACAGCGACCGC
>CAZGSN010000651.1:0-2244 GCA_964528465.1 uncultured Binatia bacterium (SeqCode) | reverse complement strand
TCCTCACCCGAGCCGATGTAGGCGCGACCGCTGCGGCCGATGGCCCAAATGACCTTATCTGGGCGCAGGCCGCCGATCAGCTCGATCGCACCGGTTTGCGCGACGCTGAAACCACGATCGACCTGGAAGATGATGACCGAGTTCGGATCACCCTGGATCTGCAAGATCGACTTTCCGCGGACGCGCAGCCGCGTCACCTTTAGTACGTGGGGACCAGGGCCCGTCACGACGATGGGAGGCCCACCGTCCGAGTGTGTCACGACACCAAGGTCTGCCGTCGGCGTCAAAGCCAGCAAGGCATCGAGATCGGCCTGCAGAGATTGAATCGCCAGGCCACAGTCGATGTATTCCTCGTGCATGCCGGTCAGATCCACATAGCCAGCCGGGAAAACATTGGCCGGATCGGACATCGATCTAGGATTACACACGAAGCCCATTGGGCAATCGGTATCAGTCGTGCACGCCGTCACTCCGTCGCTGCACTGCACTGGCGGACCGACGAAAGGTGCAATGCCGGTTGTTGCAATTACCGCGGGAGGTGTGACCGGATTGGCCGGTGCAGGGAAGCCCGCAAAAAAGCCAAAGAATGTTTCGCTGCCGGTGCCAAGCTTAGCATTGCGGCGTGCGACCACCGCACCGTCGACGAGGGCGTCGGCAATCACCAAGAGTTGCCGCTCGGCGCAAACACTGGCGCGACTCGTGTATCCTACGCCGCCTGTGATATCGCGGCTTCCAACCTCGACCTGACCGCCGAGGTAGACGGTACGCCGCGAGGTGTTGCGGGTGCCGATAACGGCGTAGTCAAACGACTCGCACAGCAGGTTGCAACCACAATCTTCGTAATCCGTCGTGTCGTCATCGTCGTTGTCGACGCCATCCTCGCAAGAGCCACAGGCCTTGCTCTCAAACGCAACCGTGTTCACGCAACCACTAGCTGGGTTGCAGCTATCGGCTGTGCAGGAGTTGCTGTCGTCGCAGGTCAGGGTCGTACCACCGCCACAGGTTCCGCTGGAACAGGTGGTGCCGTTGGTGCAGGCGTTGCTGTCGTCGCAAGGCTGTCCGTTCTGGCCGAGATTAGGGACCACTTCACACTGATCCGTAGACTCATTGCAGCTTGCTGTCGAACAGGTATTTCCGGCACCGCAGTCGCGCGCCGTACCGGGCTGACAGAAGCCGCCGCCGCAGAAATCGTTCACCGTACAGAACAAGCCGTCATTGCAAGGATCGTTGTTAGCCGGGTGCGTGCACTGGCCCGCAGCGTCACAGATGTCGCTCGTGCAAGCGTTGTTGTCGCTGCTGCAGGTCGAACCAATCTGCTCAAACTTGCAGGTGGTGAGGTTACAGCAATCGGTCGAGTCGCTGCCGCCCGGATCGCAGTCTTCCCCATCCTCAAGGATTCCGTTGCCACAAACGGCGCTCTCACATCCGTTGGGAGTGCACGCCGCATTGGCGTAGAATTCGCCTCGGCAGCTAGAGGAATCCGTAACCGAGCAGGCGCCTATTAGAATATTTCGCCCCTCGAGCGATTCAGCATGTTGCTCGCAACAACCGCACTGCGAAGGTAGCGGATCCGCCAATTGATGTTGGCAACTCCCCAAGCCATCGCAAACATCCGCGGTGCAAGCATTGCCGTCGTCGTAGCATTCCGAGCCAGGCCCCTTGAACTGACAAGTCTTGCTATTGCAGCAAGGGTTCTGGGGATCGTCGCATTGCTCCTCGCTTTCGAGGATACCGTTGCCGCACTCGGCCTCAGGAATGCAGCCTTTTGGCGAACAGCTACCACCCGGATAGAAAGATCCAAAGCAGCCCTTGGGGTCGACGAGGTAACAGGCGCTGGCGCCGGCCCCAACTCCGGCCTCCCCCCCTTCACAACAGCCGCACCCCTTGTTGATTTCGCAGCTTGGGCTGCAACAAGGCGATCCCGAAGCACCGTCGTCGCATTTCTCGCCGTCATCAATGAACCCGTTGCCACAGAACGGCACCACTGTAGCGGATGCCGGCAAAGACAAGAAAACCAAAGTCAGCAACGCTAGCGTGCTTGCTAGATTAACCAATCGCTTCATAAATTCTGCCCTCCTCACGCACCCTCGGTGCTCGAATCTATCCAGCGTTATGGTCTTCGGAGCATTCTTTGGCAAGCTGAAATTTGGAGAAGACCGAACGTTAATGTCGAGGTGCGAATCTTCGATCAGGGCCACGGCAAAGTCGTCACCGGAGGCATTCCATCTGACGCGCCGCGGGGGC
>CAZGSN010000650.1:0-29150 GCA_964528465.1 uncultured Binatia bacterium (SeqCode) | reverse complement strand
AAGAACAAGGAAACACAAGCACTGGAGACGCCGCGCCCTCGCGGCGCGTCAGATGGAATGCCCCCGTGAGCGACTTTGGCGTGGCCCTGCGGATCGAAGAGGCTAAGGGAGACGGAGACGTGCCGGGGCTCGTTCGCTGGGTGGCATGATGGTAAGCGGCGCGTATGATTCCGGCACACGATCGCTTCCTCACGGCCAATCGGCTGCGTCACCACCTGCTGGAGTGGCGTGGGGACGGTCCGGTTGTCCTTTTTCTGCATGGATTTCTCGAGCACGCGCACGCTTGGGATTGGGTGGCCCCGAGAGTTGCCGGTGCCGGGTTCCATGTCTTTGCCCTCGATTGGCGCGGGCACGGGGATTCGCAGTGGATCGGTGCCGGCGGCTACTACCATTTTCTCGACTACGTCGCCGACCTCAGCGACTTGCGCCGCGAGCTGGGGGAACGTGTTGCCCTGGTGGCGCATTCGATGGGCGGTGGCGCGGCGGTACTGTTTGCAGGAACCGAGCCGCAACATGTGCGTGCCCTGGTGTCGATCGAGGGTCTGGGCGTACCCGACGCGGAGCCCGAAGAAGTTCCAGGGCGTGTCGCCGTCTGGATCAATGCCATGCGGCGGGTTGCCGAGAGACATCGCTCGCCCTTGCAATTCGAGAATGCGGTGGTGCGCTTGCGCGAGCGCAATCCGCACTTTTCGGAGGCGATGGCGCGCCACATGGTGGAGCATGGGACGCATGTCCTCGAAGGCCAGCGCCAGTGGAAGTTCGACCCCTTGCACCAGACACGCTCGCCACAGCCGACCTACGTGGCGCAGGC
This sequence comes from uncultured Binatia bacterium (SeqCode), assembly GCA_964528465.1. Lineage (GTDB taxonomy): Bacteria > Desulfobacterota > Binatia > HRBIN30 > HRBIN30 > CAZGSN01. The sequence continues at coordinate 28,339 of CAZGSN010000650.1, read as the reverse complement.
GCGTGCCTTTTGGCGGCGTGTGACTTGCCCGGTTCTCTACATCGAAGGAAGCGATAGCTCGCTGCGTCTACCGGAAGCCGATCTAGAAGAGCGGTTGACGGCGCTGCATGCGCGACGACACGTGTTGCAGGGAGCCGGCCACCATCCGCATCTCGAGCAGCCGGAAGTCTTGGCGGGGGTATTGATCGACTTCCTGAAACAGGCGACGTAGGGCCTCCGACACGAGGGGCATGGCGATAACGCAGCAGGAACATGGGGACGAAGAGGAGAGACAACATGGCGACCAAGATTGGCATCGTTCCGTTTTGGAAGAACTACGATCGCAAGGGTGTATTGCGCGGCGCGCAGGTAGCGGAGGAACTTGGCTACGATTCGATCTGGATCCCGGAGGCCTGGGCCTACGAGCAGTTTCAACTGCTGGCCGAGATTGCGGGGATAACCAAGCGGCTCAAGCTTGCCACCGGGATTGCCAACATATTCAGCCGCTCGCCCGGCTTGCTCGCCATGAGCGCAGCAACCCTAGACGAGATCTCCGAAGGTCGCGCCATCCTCGGCCTCGGCACCAGCGGCAAGCTGGTGGTCGAGAATTTTCACGGCATGAAGTACGAGAAGCCGCTCACGCGCCTGCGCGAAACCGTGGGCATCTTGCGGGCTCTGTGGCGTGGCGAGCGCCTGTCTCCCGAGATGAGCACCCTATTCGACGCGCGGCATTTCAAGCTGGAGATGAAGCCGCTGCGCGACAACATCCCGATCTACATTGCTTCTCTGCAAGACAAAGCCATTCACGAGATCGGCAAGATAGCGGATGGCTGGGTGCCCACCTTCTGGCCCTACCAGCATCTGCGCGACGGCATCGATATGATCGCCAAGGGCGCACGCGAAGCCGGCCGCGACGCGTCGGCAATCGCCGTAGCACCTTTCGTTGCGATAGTACCGATGGAAGACGTCGACATGGCGCGCGGCATGATCAAGCCGCTGGTGTCCTTCTACATTGGCGGCATGGGCGCCTACTACCACGCAATGTTCTGCAAGTATGGCTTCAGGGAAAACGCCGACCAGGTGCGCGACCTCTACAACTCGGGCGATCGTCGCGCCGCTGCGGCGGCCGTGAGCGATGCGCTCATCGATGCCATTTCCATCTGCGGCTCCACGGCCCACTGCCGCGAGCGCATGGCGGAGTGGCAGGCCAACGGCGTGAACACATTCTTGATGAACTTGCCTACGGGAGTGCCCGTAGAGGTGACGGAGCAAGTTTTGCGCGAGCTAGCACCTCGCTGATTTCGATGAGACCTGTAGGTTCTAGATGTCCTATAGGCCCCATAGCTCTCAAACCTCCTGGCCGAGATCGCGCCCGATGCGCCGCCGCACATCGTCGACGATGCTTTCGACTTCTTTGTCGGCAAAGCTTTCGTAGGGGATCTCGTCGAGGACACGCAAGCGAATGGCGTGACGCCCCTGCAGCACGAATCCTCGCTTCGGCAGAGCATTGGCGGTGCCGTGAATGGCGATCGGCAGCAGTGGCCGCTGGGTTTCTTTGGCGAGCGTGAAAGCGCCATGCTTGAAGGTGCGCAAACGGCCATCTTTCGAGCGCGTCCCCTCGGGGAACATCATGATCGAGCTGCCTTCGCCGATGCACTGCACACACGCTTGCATCATTTCGGCGATGCTGTCCTTGTCCCCGCGGCGCAGCTTGATGTAGCGGTTGAGCGACATATTCCAGCCGACGAAGGGGACACGGAAATTTTCGATCTTCGACACCCATTTGAAATGCACGAAGAGGCGAAACAGCACCAGGATGTCGAGCAAAGAGGCATGATTGGCCACCATCACATACGCCTGCTGCGGCCGAATCTTGTCGCGGCCGTCGACGCGCACCTGCCACACGGGATTGAGCCAGGTGTATAGCGACGCCCACAGGCAGGTGAATTGATGCAGCGCCGCCAGACGCTTGTCGAAGTGCATGGTGACGGCCCAAATCAATACTGCGATCGGGAACAGCAGCATCGAACTCACCAGCACAAACAGCCAAAACACGCTCGACCCGATTCTTCGTAAGAGCATAGTGTCCGGCACCTTATCCGACGCGATCTACTCCGGCTACAGCTTGCGGCATTCGTGAGCTGCCGATAGAAGCCGCGGCTCATGCTTATGCCGCGACCCGAGCTGCGCGGTGCCGAAGCCCGTGCCCTGGCGCTTCGGTTGCCGTCGTATCGTGATTTTGTTGATGATGCTCTCTTCCACCCCCGCTGGGGATACTACAGCACTGGGCAGGTTCGCTTCGGCTACGGCGGTCATTACGACACCTTCCCGTTGGCGCTGTCGCCGCTCTTCGGTCGTATGGTCGCCGACTACGCCTTGCGCTTTTGGAAGCAGCGGGGAGAACCGAAGCATTTCGAGATCTGTGAGCTTGGCGCCGGCAACGGCCAACTTTGCCTGGACGTCTTGATCCGCCTCAGCCAGTTCGCGGTGGGGAGCGCGCCGCAGAAGCGTTTCGCGCAAGCTTTCGCCTATCGCATCATCGAACGTAGTCCCGGGCTTATGGAACGCCAGAAGCTCACCCTCGGAGATCTGGCCAGACAGGTCACGTGGACACGTGCCGATCTTACGCAAGAGCCGGCACCGAAAGCCCCGTTCGGTGGCCACGGGCTCGTTTTTGCCAACGAGGTGCTCGACTGCTTGTCGCACCACAAGGTGGTTCAGCGCGCCGACGGCACACCAGGGGTGGTGTTCGTTGTGCCCAAAGTGCGCGGCAAGGTGGTGTCGCGCCGCTCTTTGCCGGCCGCCATGCTCGACGATGCCAAACGCCAGGAGATTCGCTTCGAGGAGGTCGTGCTACCTCTCGACACGGTCCCCGGCCTGCGCACCTTTCTGCGGCGTCACTACCCCGAGCATTTCGATGTCTGCGGCGGCTTCCCTCCCTATTTTGCTTGCCCCCAGATCGGTACTCTCGTGCGCCGCGCTGCCTCCCTTTACCGCCACTCGCGCAGCCTGTGGATCGATTACGGCGAAGTGCGCGACTACCACTTGCGGGCGCCGGAGAAGAATCGTGTCTTTGCCGGACCGCCGCGCTCTGGCCATGGCGTATTCGACAATCCCGGCTGGGACGACATCACCTTCTTGGTCGACTTCTCGGTGGTGGCCGAAGAAGTAAAGCGGGCGCGACGGCGGGTGCTGTTCTACGGGCCGCAAGTAGAGCTGGCACGACGAACAGGTGTGGTATTCGACCGCGCGGCGCATAAGGAAATCCTGCAGCACCGCATGGTCGGCTGGCTGCTGTCGATTAGCGGCAGCGGCTCGGAAGGCAATTGGCGTCGTACGAGCCTCACCTGGTCTCGCGAGCACGGCAAGGGCGGCAGCCTACGCCAGGATGTGCGTCGTGCCATCGCCGAATTCACAGGCAAACACCCCGGCTATTTCAAGCTGATGGTGATTGATTAGCCACCTAGTTGGACTGTTCCTTGGGGCTTTGCCCTTGGTGCGGCTGGCCACTGACGAACTTCTCGCCTGCGGCGGCACGTCCGCCTTTGACACCACCTGCGAGCGGTAAAATCCCGTAACCAATGTGTGGACCGCGGCGGCACCGATGCTCATGGGCGAATCTGGCGACATGGACCGCACTCATGGAACGAATGGGAATTACATGCGCCCGCTTGCTTTTGCGTCCTTCGACCTCTGAGGCCTGTAGGGAAACCCCAGTGCCAGCCCCCGTAGGCTCCTGACTCTTTCTACAGCCTTGGTGTCGCGCCCCCGTGGCCCTGCCGTGCTTGCAGCCAATCGGCAACTGCAATAGGTACGCGGGCCGGAGACGTGCATGCTGCGCAGATTGGTATTGCTTGTTGCCCTGCTGCTGCTGGGGGGGGGCGTGTTTCTCGCTATTGGGTTGGCGTCGGCGCACCTTGCCATTCGCCGTGAACGCGCGCCGCTACCATCGGCAAAGGCTATCGAGCAAAGCAGGGAGGGCGAGGACCTTCCCCTGCGATTGTCCGTCCTGCATACGGCGAGCCAGGCGATGCCGCGCTCCGGGGTACTGGACCCTGAACGCGACCCGCGTCCCCACGAACCCTACATCATGAGCCACCCATCGTTTGCCCTCGAATGGGCCGACGGACGAATGCTGTTGATCGATACGGGTATGAACCAGGCCCAAGCGACGAGCTTTGGCTGGCCCTTGGAGACATTTGCCGGGGCTTCGCCGTTGCAGCCAAATTTGTCGGTTGCCGAGCAACTCGGTTCCCAGCGCCGGCGTGTGCAGGCCTTGCTGTTCACCCACCTGCACACCGACCACACCGGGGGCATCCTCGATTTGTGTAAGGGGTTCGAGGGCAAGATCCCCGTGTTCATGACGGAAGCGCAACGCCTACGTCCGAATCACACCACCAAACCCGGCCTGGAACTGCTCGAACAATCCGGATGCGCCGAAAAGGGAGCGCTCGCCAACGCGCCGCTCATGCCCGTGCCAGGCTTCCCGGGTGTGTTCGTCATTGACGCCGGCGGTCACACCCCAGGTAGCCAGCTCATCATCGCCCACGTGGCCGGGGCCAACGGGCCGCGCACCTACGCATTTGTTGGCGATATCGTGAACAACTTGGATGGGATTCTGAACGACGTCCCCAAGCCGTACTTGTATCGGCTCCTCATCGTTCCTGAGGACGATGAGCGTCAGTCCACGCTACGCCGCTACTTGCTCGACCTGCACAACAACCACGGCGTCTCCCTGGTCGTGTCCCATGATCAGCGCGCCATCGAGGCCCTGGCGATTCCGCACTGGGAGCCATGAGGTCGGCCCTCGAGACGAGGCCTGGACATCCTTCGATACGCCTCTTTACACGCCAGCTTAGCCCGGGAACAACAATTGAACCGCGGATGGACACGGATGAACGCGGATACAGCCATTAGCTACAGGGGCAAACGGAGAAGCGCTTGGACTACGGCCATCCACAGCTCTGTGCTTCTTGGCCTTGATCCGTTTCGCAAGCGGTCCGCGTGCATCCGTGGTTCTAACTGCTTTTCCCGGGCTTAGGCGTTCGGGCTCAATGCTTGGCACCAGCGCTTTTCTTCTTACTTGCGCTTGTCGCCTTCACGGCAGCGGCAGTTGCACGTGGAAGGTGGTGCCCTTACCGGCCTCGCTTTCCACGCTCACCGTGCCGCGCAAGAGTTCCACCAGGCGGCGCACGATGTGAAGCCCAAGGCCGGCGCCGCCGAAGCGGGCTCCAATATCCGCATTGGCTTGGCGAAAGGGATCGAACACCAGCGGTAGGGCGTCGCGATCGATGCCCATGCCTGTGTCGTGCACAGAGACATGCACCCCGTCAGGGATGACGTGGGCTCGAACCTCGACATACCCGTGAGTAGTGAACTTGAAGGCGTTCACTACCAGGTTGCGCAGGATGATCTTGAGCTTGCGTTCATCGGTATGCAGCAATGGGAGATCGGCGGCGATAGAGGTACGAAACTCCACTTCCGGCTTGGCTCGTAAGGCGGCTGTCTCCAAATCGATAGAGCGAACGATGTCGGCCAAGCACACCGGTTCTTGCGTAACCGGCATGTCGCCGCTCTCTAGTCGGCTGAGATCCAGCGTGTGCGTCACCAGTGTGTGCAGCTCGTCCGCGCTGGTGCCGAGCCGTTCGAGCCAGGCTTGCTGCTCGGGCGAGAGGGGGCCGGCGGCGCCGTCGAGCAAGAGATCCTTGTAGCCGATGATCACATTGAGCGGCGTACGGAGTTCGTGGGACATGGTGGCAACGAACTCCGATTTGACGTGGTTGGCTCGCTCCAGCTCCTTCATCAATCGTGCGTTCTGCAACGCAAGAGTAGCTAGTTGGCCGATACCGAAAGCAAGGCGCTGTTCCCTTGCGGCCAAGGGCCAGGTGCGTTGCCGGTACACCAGGGCCAGGATACCAAAGATCTCACCATCACTGTGGCGCAACAGGATCGCGATCACGAAAGCTCCAGGGCTGATCTCATCCAGCAGGGGCGACACGAGGTCGTGACGGTTGGCCGGGTCGATGACCACCACATCTTTATCCTTACCGGCGGCTAGCACTCCGGCAATGAGATCCTTCGGAATCGATACGACACGGAGGCTCTCCCACTCCATATCCGCTTCCCCGAAATGGGCTATGGCGGCGTAGGTGTCATTCCCGGGTTGGGCTATCCAGATCTGCGTGTAGTCGCAGGCCAGGGCGCGTGCATAGACTTGGCAAAGGTGGTCCAGAAGATCGGCATGGCTGAGAGAAGCGATCGTCTCGCGTCCAAGGGTTGCCAAGATGCGAGCTATCTCCGCTTCCTCCAGAAGAAGGTTCTCGGCGCGTTTGCGTTCGGTGATATCGGTGGCTACGCCCAGAATTTGATTGGCCGTGCCGTCCTCTCCAACGATGGGCCGCTTGATGGTTTCCAGCCAGCGCACGCGACCCCGCGCGTCGGTGATCACTTCTTCCGGAATCCGCTTCTCGCGCAGAGTGTCCATGACCTCGAGGTCGTCGCTACGAAAATGCTGCACTTGCTCGGGGTGCGGATTGAAGTCGGCGTCGCTACGCCCAAGAAGCCCCTCGATGGTTGTGCCGTACAGCGCGGCCACGGCACGGTTGGTCAGCGTAAAGCGGCCACGACGATCCTTGGCGAAAACGAGGTGCGGGTTGATGTCGATGACCTGCCGCAAGAAGGCGCGCTGCCGTTCCAGCTCGAGTTGCTTGTCGCGTAGCGCATCCTCACGGCGACGGCGGTGGATCAATTCTCGCCGCGCCAGGTCATGGGTGCGTTCCTTGTCGCGTGCAATGGCGATCGACACACCGCTGATAAGGAGCAGCGCGACGGCCTCAAAACCGCTGCTTCCAAAACCACCCAAGGCGGTCGATCCGGCATAAGAGAGAAGGACGATGGCCGCGGCGATTGCCTGTGCACTGCCTCCCCAAGGGAGAAAGCCGGCTGAGCCGAGAATCAAAGCACTCCAAATTGCCGGTACACCACTGGCTGCCTTCATCCACAGACTCACCGCGCCTGTTGCGGTGCACGCAAGAATGAGCGCGCACAAACCCAACGCGACTACGGTGCGTGCCTGTCTGCCAGATTGCGCTGTTCGCGCCACAACCGACAACCCAGCCACCAAGAACCCCGGCACTACGACGGCAAACCAGATGCTTGTGCCCCACAGCAGCTCGGTCAAGGCAAGCATGGCGGCGCCAACGATCAAGCACGCGACGCCGCTATGCAGGCGCTCAATCAGAAGGTCCCGACGCGCGGTGGCTATCTCAGCGGTGTCAGCATCGATTGCAGCAGGTTCGATCACGCCTTCCCCCAATACATGACAGCTACATGCCACAGAGTGCCGTCGCGTCACAATGGCTGTCTGACAACCCAGATCCGGCGCCGATGCCCAATCTGCAGGTGCCCGGGCACCGGTTGGCCGGTACAGGGTGCATCGCTCGCGAGCGCAGACGCACAAGCACGGACGTAACTGTGCGGTTTTCCAGATCCGTTCCGAGGCCTGCTGGCACCCCTGCCGGGGTGCGTAACATACGCCACCTAAACCCGAGGCTGTGCTTTCCGTGGGGCAAGGATTGGTCCTGGCGCTCAAGCAGGATAGGGAAGGCACATGGTTACGGAGCGTGAGGAGTTGATCGCCAAAGCGCGTCTAGTGCGGTTGTGGTCGACCGTCGGTCGTTGGCTGCTACTCGGCATCGCCGCTGTATTGTTGATCCCCGCGCCTGTCGTCAAGGATCCTATCTGCTGGGAAGAGCTGCTGGTTCCCCTACAAACAGGAGCGCCACTAGTACGGGGCTACGTCTTTTCCTCACTCCGCCGAGGGGAGGCGCAAGATGTGGTGCTCAGCGCGCGGCGTGAGACTGGGGCGCTTGGCGCATTAGCCCGAGTCGAGATTCACCTTGTAGATCGCGGGCAGTGGTCGGGGATTGAAGAGACACGCAGCTTCGGCATCGCTTGGGAGGTTCCGCCTGCTGCTTCCCCGGTCAAAGCAACGGAAGAGGAAGCCCGTGCCGTTACCGACGTTGTGCGTGAGGCAGTTGCCCGGAACGACACCGGTTTCGATTCGGTAGCGGCGATCCCTCTCCGCTCTGAAGCGCCGGCACCATTGATTGCTCGCACCTTAGACCGCCTGCGCGGATGGCGCGGCGTGGTAATCGGTGGGGCGGTCGCCGCTTGGTTGCCGCGGCTTGCGTCGTGGTCCTACGGTGGTTTGCTTGCCGTGGTGATCCTTTTGGCTATCGGTGGAGTCCTGCGTCTTTCGGCTCTGTCCTTCCCCTTCCTTCACGACCAAGACGTGCAACGCGCGTTGACAGGCAACCTACCGCTTACGGAGATCCTGCTCGGCGCGGGTCTGCGGGATCGCCATCCGCCGCTGTACTTCGTTGTCTTGCACTTTGTCCAATACGCCGGCCAGTCGGCACAAATCCTACGCCTGCCCGCCGCCATTGCCGGCACGCTCATCGGCCCCGGCATGTTGTGGGCAACCTCGCGGTTGAAGGGCCGCATCGGCATCACGGCGCTCGGCGCTGCACTTGCCGTCACGCTGTCGCCGGAACTCATTGGCCGTTCGCGTGAGGTCAGCGAGATTCCGCTCTACACCTTGATCGTCATGACGGCCGCAACATCGCTGGTAGCGGCGTTGCGATCGCCGCGCTGGTCGTGGTGGATCGGCCTAGCTCTGTCGCACACGCTAGCTTTGTTTACCTACTACCTGGCTCCGTTCTTTGTGGTTGCGCATGCTGGGATACTGTTGGGATGGCGATGGGCTCAGGGGCGCCTAGAGCGCGGCGTGGTCGTGGCTTGGGGGTTGGGAGTCGCACTTGGATTGCCGATCCTTGCCGTCGGCATGATCACGTTCTTCCGAGACCGCGGCGCACGTGAGGTAGCACGTGTGTTTCCCGGGTTGGCTTGGGGCGATCACTCGCTGATGGAAATGGTCAGCCAGATGAGCCGCGTTTCAGTCGACGCGTTTGGAATGCCCCTCTTACTGCTCCTCTTCGTGGCTGTTGGACGTGGATTGTGGAAGGGGCAGCTTGCGGTGATCACCCTGGCCGCGGGCGCGGCAGCGACCTTCTTTGGTATTGCCTTGTTGGCTCCGCTGGCACGCGTGCAAGCCTATTACATCACCACCGTTCTGCCGCTTCTTGCTTTGGCTGCAGCCCAGGCTCCGCCGTTCGTGCAACGTCAGCAACGCCATTTGTGGCGCTGCTGTCTGCTGGCCACGCTGGCAGCATCGACTCTTCCGGCTCTAAGCCGTGGCCGTTCGCTGTATGTCGACGACGTGAATGCCTTCATGCCTCGCTTTGCTCTTATGATCCGACAGCGGCCGGAGACGCGCGTTGTCACTGTTGCGCACTACGACAAGACCTTGCTTGCCTATTATCTGGCCCAAGCCGAGGGGAAGACTCTTTCCTGGTTTACGTTGGACGAGGCCAGTGACAAGCGTATCGAGCCCTTGTTGATGGTGCACGATTTGGGTCCCGATTCCGAAGCGAGGGCGATACAAGACCTGGAGAGGCTGATGAGCGAGGCAGCGATTCTGGTGATCGAACGCGATTCGTTCCTGCTGCCCAATCTTCACCAACGACTGCGAGCCTGTGAAACGTTGGCGGAGGCGCCGACGGCGCGATTGTTTCGCTGCGCCGCAGACTCTGCGATTACGGGGGCAAGAGCATTATGAGCCAAGCGGAGTCTCGTGTGCGAATCGACATTCGCGCCGCGGCCTTGGGACTACTCACGGTGATCGCGGCCAACGGACTCTACCTCGCCGGCTTGCGCCATATTCTCGACCCGATGATCTCGATGGACTCCTACTACATCGAGATGGCGCAGCAGCCGCTTGCGGAGGTCCTTCACAAAGATCCGGGCTGGGGGCCGCTCTATGCCCTATGGCTCAAGCCGTTGCTGGCGCTGCTTGGTGATCCCGTCGCTGTCTACACGGCCAACGTGTACGTCCTATCTCTGGCGATATCGCTGGTGGTGTACGCCTACCTATTGTTGCTGACCCGTCAGGCGGTCGCGGCACTGGCGGGCGCCCTGCTGTTCTTGGTCAGCGACTTCAACGTGCCTCTATGCAACAAGGTAAGCGGCTTCGCCTGGCTGGTTCTCCTGGCCGGCTGGGCGTTGGCAGAGTTGGTTCCGCACGGGACACGGCGGACTACGGTTGCCGCTACGGGCGTCTTGCTTGCCTCTTATGCCCGTCCAGAACTCTTCCCAGCCGCAGTCGCCTTGTACCTCATCGCTCTGTGGGGCGCAGTTAGGAACCGGGGTGTTGCGGGGCCAGCCGCTCTGCATTGGCCGCTTGGTGGGTTAGCTGTCGTGCTGGTACTCGGCTTGTGGATTGGGATGCCGTTGTACAGTCCTCACCACCAGAGTGATCGGTTGACTATGGCGTTGCGCGAGCACTTCGCCTGGAACTGGGCGCGTTGGCACCACGAGTGGCCGTATTGGTTGACGATCTGGGAGAGAGAGTTCGGCAACGCGCAAACCTTGCTGCAAGCGTGCCTCCACAACCCATGGTCGATGCTGCGTCACGTGGCCGATAACCTGCGTGGCGCGATCGAATTTCTCGCGCTCTCGGCGCTCCGGCACTATCCGCTGTTACTTCCCTCCACGCGCCCAGCCGGGGTGCAAGCTGAGACCGTCATTACGACAGTGTTGGCTGCTGGCAGCGTATTCTTGGTCTTCGGCCGCTCGGCACTGCGCCGGTCGTTTCTGCAACGCTATGGCGACGCCATCCTTGCGTTCGTGATCGTGTCGGCGTGTTCGCTCATGGCAGCGGTAGCCATCTACCCGCTGCCCAACTATCTCCTGTTTGCATCGCTTCTGTGGCTGTTGAGCAGCGTCTTGGCGTCGACCGTACTGCTACCGGCAGCAGCGGAATTCTCGTGGCGTGTCGCCGTGCCAGCAGCTTTGCTGTGCTTAGCTGCGGTCCCCCGTCCTTTCGTTCTCCCCTCGACCTATGTCGTCGCCGGTTCGCCCTTCCAAGCCGAGATCGCATTGACGCGGCCCACACTCGAGCTGATCGAGCACATCCGCTCCCTGCCGCTGCCACGGCCGGTGAACATTCTGACGCTAAGCGACGGTGTCGGGGCATTGCTTGGTCCTGATTTCCGCGAGGTCAAAATGTGGCAGAAGGGCTCGCAGGCGTTGCCGGACTATTTGCGTAACAACAAGGTGGCGGTGATCCTCAAGCTCCACGCCGGATACGACACCTTCAATGTTGCCGACCCGTTTTGGCAACAGCTCCAAGACAATCCAGAAGCTGCAGGATTCCAGCTCCAGCCCATTGCCAGCCACCCCGAGGTGAGGCTTTATGTCCGGCTAGGGCCTGAGCCGTAATGTCCTTGCGGAGTGCGGGAATTGGCACGCGCTTCGGTGATCAAGCTCTAATTCGGAAACCCGCACCGGCGAACTGGCGCACTGGGTATTTCTCCTAGGAAGGCATCTGCCGCACTTCGGATTCCGGACCTTCTTCGCAGGTGCCTGCGTCAATTTCGGTATTCAGGAAATCTCGGAGCTGGGTCATCGTCGGCATCGCTTCCTCGACGGGGCGATGATGACGTTGCGATTCGAGGTCGAGCATGCGCGGGATGACCACGGCCAAGTGCTCCCACGGCATCTTCCCGTCGCTGCTTTCCTTGGACATGTACTTCTGACTTGCGTACCAATAACTGGCCATGGGGTGATAGAACTCGTACCACACCAACTCCTCGTCGACGGCACCGCGTTGCAGCAGTAAGGCCACCTCATCGAAGAAGTCGAGAACGACATCGATCTCGCGCGCCGAGCGCCCGGCCAGGAGCGCCGTAGCGGCAGCGCTACGAGCGTCTTGCATGCCTACGGAGTTCCAATCGGCATCCAGCCGCCACAGCGTATCCAGTGCGGAAGTGAACCGCGAACGTTGCCAATCGCTACGCAGGGAGATCGCCAGCATCAACGACATGCCGACGGCCGCGGCGGCAGTGATCAAGGCCGCCAGTGCGGTAAGAGCATTCCAGTTGACGCTACCTCGTTGCCCCATCCTTCATTGCCTTATCTCCCACACACCATCGAAGCTGGGCGCGTACCTTTGCTGCAAGATCCCTTGGCCTTGGATCGACTCTGTAAGTTGGGTTGCACGCGTACTGCTCACGGTTGGTGCTCGTAGGCGAGCCACGATCGCGATTCAACAGCTTTCAACAAGGTTCGCCGCGAAACACACAGCCGGAAGTCGCGGTCTCCCAGACAACCACCGCGCTCAGCCCGTGCAAGCTAGACAACCGCTCCCAAATCCACCGCGCGAGGATCTCACTCGTTGGATTGGCTAACCCATCGACCTCATTCAGAACCCGGTGATCGAGTTGGGCACGCAAAGGCTCGAATGCTGCCTGGATGTCGGCGAAATCGATCACCCAGCCCAGCCTGGGATCGAGAGGCCCCTCGACGTGCACCACCACACGGTACGAATGCCCATGCATGTGGTAGCAGCGGTGTTCGGGGGCAACATTGGGCAGGCGATGCGCCGCCTCGAAGCGAAATTCTTTGAAGATCTCCATCGCGACGGCTGGCGTGCTTCGCAGCGTGCGTAGGCCTCGTCAACCTATGACAGCACCGGCACGGTGCCGTGGCTGCTTCGAGCCTTGTGACCATTCGGCCGCGCAATGAATTGATCGAGACGAAGCCGCGCCTCCATTCCTGCTGTTTCTCGCCTGGATCGCTCGGATGCGTTTTGCCACGGACCTCTTGCTCCCAATTCCTCTTGCTTTTCCTCTGTACCTCGAACGATTGGCCAAGCCGTGCGCGTGCTACGCGCGCAACCTCGAAGCTGCGCGCGCAGCGGGGGACCAAGCCTTGCGAGAACTAGCCTACGAAGCTGGCAGGGCTCTGGGTGTCGTCTCGGTTGGTGATTCGGAGGGAGTTTTTGGTGCGCAGCCGTCGGTTAGTTTCGGCTGGCCTGCCTTGGTGCCGCGGACGTGATTGGCGGCGAGGTGAAGAGCGGAGCGCACGGGACTGCGGAACAGCATATTGAATTCGACCAGCGGGCCGGCTGCGCAATCGTTGCACGGCATGGCTTCGTGGCTGGGGGGACGCCAATCTTCGTGCACGAGATTCACAGCCGGGACTTTGCCCTTGGTGTAGGCGCACGGGTAAGCATTGCCTAACGGGTCGACGTACAAGAACCCGGTGCCCGCGGCGCAGCGCATCTCGGTCGCAGGGACGGCGAGTTGGCGAAAGTCGTCCCACTCCGCCAGGTGCTCCAAGTAGAGGCCAGTGCTGGCCACGCGCGCCCCTTGGCGACGCCTCTCGCCGAGTCGCCGCCAAAAGGCACGTAACTTCTGGTTGTCGAGATCGGCGGCATAGGCGCCGCGAAACAAATCGGTCTCCAGACAACGCGGTTGAAAGTGCATGTGGATGTCGAGGGCCGCTGCCTGCTCGAGGAGATAGTCGGCATCTTCTGTATTGTGCGTGTCGACTACGCAAATGGCGATCACCGGGATCTTGCGCGCCCGCAAGCTGCGAATCGCCTCGAAGGTGCCGTTCAGAGAAACGTCGCCACGCGCCGCCTGGTGATGCTCGGGGGTTCCGTCCAAGCTGGTGTAGACCAGCGCCACGTCGTCGAAGAGCGCCTCGTGGCGACGGTAGAGATTGAGGTTGGAATTGAGCTGCACCCAGAAGCCCAAGGACTTGGCAAGCCCGACGATGGCTTCGATGTCGTTGCGCACCAGCGGCTCCCCACCCGCAAGCCCCAAGCGTACGACGCCAATCTTCTTGAGCCTGCGGAAAATGGCTTCGATTTCGGTGAGACTCAAATGATGCGGATCGAGGAAGGGCGTGTTGCAATAGCGACAACGGAGATTGCAGCGATTGGTAACAGCAAAGGTAGCCGAAAATGGGTGCGGCGCGCCTTCTAGTTTGTAATTGGCCAAACTGCGCGCGACAGCCCAGCCCAGTCGCCAATGATCGAACGCGGTCATCATGACTGAGCCTCTGGGTCTCGTATGCTTGAGTCTGCGGCGCGCTGTTTCATCGGCCTGCTTGCTTCAGATGGAGGCGACTAGCGACATCACGACGATGGCGAAATGGACTTTGCTCCAGAACCATCCCACCCTTGGCTGTTCGTGCCAGCGCCACCAGTAATACACAAACGCCGCAAAGCTCAGCGGTAGAAGACCCGGCTGCAACGCCCAGCCGGCGCCCACCAGTGCCAACGCCAGAGCAATTTGCAGAGCCCACAAGCGAGTCGAAGCCAAGGCGGCGCTAGTGCGGACGTGGTTGGCTCGATCCGCATCGCGATCTTCACTGGCTTGATAGATGTGGCACACGGCGGTCATGATCCCGGTCAGCGCAAACCAAGCCGGGTTGCTGGTCGCGATGGCGGTAAACGAGCCGCCCCACAAGCATACCGTTGCCAGGTCGCCATACGGCACCTTCTTCCCAAGCAGCGAGTACGCCACATTGATGAGAGAGACGATGACAACCGCAGTACCTGCCTTGGCATCGATCATCACCCCGGCGGCAACTGCCAACCCAGTTAGCAGCAGCCAGACCAAAAGCAGCGGTTTCTGATGCCGAGCATAGGTGGCAGCCAGAGCTTGGTCCTTCTTAGGGTTCTTCCGATCAGCCTCGGCATCAATGAGGTCGTTGAACAGATACAGCGTCAGCAAGCACAGCACCGAAACTAGGCTGAGCCCAAGAGCCACGGCGATGGGGTGGCCCGCGAAGGCCAGCAGAACGTTGACCACCAAGAGCCCGCCTTCGCCACGTCGGATACGATGCAGCAATGGGGCGGTAAGTGCCCACAACGGAGATGCTGAGTCGGACAGGCCTGCCGCCCACGCAAGTGGCCAAACCGACGGTAAAGCCTCTTGCCCGGTCGCTAACGGCGGTGCCACGACAGGACGCCCCGCCAGAGGCACAGGTATGGCAGACGACAAGTCTGTCGCGCCAACTTCGAGGACGGCTTCTTTTGCGGCCGCAGTTGCCAAAGGTTGCATGAGGTTCGACGTATATACGGCGGCCTTCCAGCGAGTGTCAACGAACATATGCTCTGGATAATGCCCTGGGGCGTGCGTCATGTTTGTTGGCTTTCATCCGAGATCACGGCCTCACGGCCGCGGCTACTGTGTCGTGAGCGCACCGTGTTGCGCGAGATCTTCAGCTCCGAAAGTCCGCCAGAAGAGATCACGCGCATATTGCATGATGCAATTGCCTCAGGTAATTCTGGCGCCTAAGTGAGGATGTGGCCCACCCCGGCCCGATTCAGTTTCCACGGCAACGGAGAGCGAGGCTTCTAGGTGAAAACAACAACGGCTCCCTGGCTTCAACAACTCGTCGACCCGCTGCGGCCCAGCCCCGGGCGCAACAAAGAAGTCTGCGGCGACGATCGAACCCCGGTGTACTACGGCGACCACAGCGCCGCCTGGCTCAACGGCGAGCGCTTCGACTACCGCTACACCCGTCAGGACGTCGAGGCGAACCTCGAACGCCGCTGGAACCTGACGCCACGTTGAGCGGGCGAGCACGAGGAGTTGGCCATGTTGGGAATGATGAATCTCTGATGGAATCGGGCCCCAGCGCAACCGGCGTCGTCGTTCAGATAGACCGCGAACTGACCCGTGCGATCCTGCGCGGCGGCTATCGTCCCGGCAGCCGCTTGCCGACCCTACGCGACCTCGCCGAACAGTACGAGGTCAACCCGACGACGATCCATCGTGCCCTCGCCCGTATCGAGGCACGCGGACTCATCACCGGTCGCCAGGGCAGCGGCCTGCGCGTCAACGATCCACACGAGGTCGGCGACATCTCGCTCGCCCCAGACTGGCTGGCGGCGACGGCCGACGACCCGGCGCGCGCCGCGGCCATCCTCGCCGACTTTCTGGAAATACGCCGGGTACTGGCGGTGCGCCTTGTCGTGCGCCACCGCCAGCCGTTGCTCGACGCTCTCCCTGACCTGCTGACGCAGGCGACCTGCACCCAGCAGGTCGCGCCAGACCAGTTCTGGGTGCGGGACATCGAGTTCGCCCGTCGGCTGATCCGAGTCACCGGTAACACGATGGTGCTGGCCGTGCTCAACACCGTGGCGCGGGCGCTAGACGAGCTGCCGTTGCTGGTCGAGGCCATGTACGGCGATCCGGCGCACAACGTCGCGTCAATGCTCGCCGTGCTCGAAGCGATCCGCATGGGAGGCGACGCCATGGCCGAGCGCATCGACTCGGTGATGGCCGAGGGGGACGTCAACACCGTCGATCGTTTCCGGCACCTGCTCGAGCATGCGTTGGGGCAAGCCGGGGTCGGCGAGGTCGACAGATGAACGGCAGCGCACCTCACCAGCCGCGCTGGCGCGATGCGCTGCTCGACGCGATGATCCCCGCGCCTGGCGGCGGATTGCCGGCGATGGCCGACGTCGACCGTAGCGCCTTCTGGCCACGTTTCGAACGCACCGCACCCATCGAACTCCGCCTCGCCTGGCGCTGCGCGACGGTAGCTCTCGTCGCCGTGGTGCCGTTCCTCCTCGGGTACCGCACCCTCTTCACCCGCCTCGACGCCGCCGCGCGCGACGATGTCCTGCGCCGCGCCACCCGCCTGCCCGGGGGCGACCCGTTGATCCAGCTCGTCAAGCTCCTCGCCTGCTGCGCCTACTTCGACGATGCCGGTGTACAAGCCACCGTGAGGGGGCAGACCCAGCGATGAGTCACATCGACGGCAGGAACGTTACTACCGGCGTGGAGCTTAGCACCGACATCGTCATCGTAGGCAGCGGCCCGGCCGGCAGCACAGTCGCGCGCCAGTTGGCCGCTGCCGGTGCGCGCGTGGTCGTCGTCGAGGAGGGTCCGTGGGTACAGCCGGCCGACTTTCCGGTGAGCACTTTCAGCGCCATGTCGGCCTATTACCGTGGCATGGGTGCCAGTGTCGTGTTCGGTGCAGCGCCGATTCCTTACGTACAGGGGCGCATGGTCGGAGGCAGCTCCCCGATCAACGGTGCCATCTGTTGGCGTCTGCCGCGCAACGTCTACGACGAGTGGTGTGCCGCCGATCCGGCGCTGCGCGACGCCCTGCCGTGGGCCGAGATCGAGGCCGTCACCGACGAGATCGAGAAGCGCCTAAACGTCGCGCCGACGGACCCCGCGATAGCGGGCAGCAAGAACCGGTTGATGGCAAAGGGCGCCGAGGCGCTCGGACTCGAGCACCGGCCGATCCGTCGCAACGTCGACGGCTGCAAGGGTCTCGGTCGCTGCATGCAGGGATGCCCCGGCGGCTACAAGACCTCGGTCGACCGGACCCTTCTCGCTGACGCTCTTTGTCGCGATACGACGCTGGTGAGCTCGGTCGAGGCGATCGAGATCAGCCGCAGCAGCAAACGCGCCGTGGGTGTCATCGGCCGCGCCGCGGGCGGCGGCCGGGTGCGCATCCGAGCCCAGCGTGCCGTGGTTCTGGCGGCGAGCGCGGTGCAGACGCCTGCCCTGCTGCTGCGCAACGGCCTCCGCCACGGACCGCTCGGCGAGAACTTCCAGGGCCACCCCGGCGTCTCCCTCACCGGTCGTTTCCGCGAGCCGGTGCGCATGTGGGAAGGCGCGACGCAGGGGCACGAGGTCATCGGCCTGCGCCATGAAGGACTCAAGTTCGAGGCACTCGGTTTCGACCTGACCGTGCTCGCCACGCGTCTGGAGAGTGTCGGCCGCGAACTCGCGGGCTCGATCACCGACATCGCACACTGGCTCGACTGGGGCGTCGCAGTGCGCGCTGAGGCGCGTGGCCGGGTGCGGACTCTGCTCGGCAGGACAGTCGTGACCTACAGCCCGACGCACGACGATATCCGGCAGTTCCGCCGCGGTCTGCGCATCCTTGGCGAGATGATGTTCGCCGCGGGCGCCGACGAGGTTGGCCCTGGTGTGCGCGGTTTCGCGCCCCGGGTGCACGATCCGCGCCTGCTCGCCGGGTTGGAAACGGACGGACCGGAGAGGGCGGCGGCCTTCACCGCCGTGATCACGCACATGTTCGGCACCTGCCGCATGGGCAGCGACCCTACGAGCAACGTCGTGCGACCGGACTTCCGCCATCACACGCTCGAGTCGCTCTACATCGCCGACTCAAGCGTCTTTCCAAGCAACACCGGGGTCAACCCGCAGATTTCGATCATGGCGATGGCGGCGTTGTGCGCGCGCCGCGTCTTGGAATAGACCACCGTACGCCCTGCAACGCCTGCCAGTACGACGGAGAACATCATGACCCAGCACGGAAAGATCACTTTCGATGACCTGCTGAAGTTGAACGGGCGCCAGCTCTACGAGATCATCGTTCGCGCACACCCGCTCGACCTCGAGGCGCTCGCGGAGACGCAGTATCAGGGAGTCGACCTGAGCCTGCCGCCAATCGTCAACAAGCTCCTGTGGAAGACCTTCCGCAAGACCTTCCACCGCGACCCGAAGACGGGGGTGCTGCGCGGCTGGAACTACCGCATGGAGCAGACCGGCATCGACGGCGCGCGCCTGCCGATGCAGCGCAAGGGTAAGAACTGGTCGTTCGCCCACTACGAGGTGCGTTCCGCAGTCGGCCTACGCTTCCCGCGTGGATGGCAAGGCACCCACTATCTCGACTACGGCGGCGTCGGCAATCCGTTCGGCGAGGGGCTCGCCTACACGCCGCTCGTCGCTGTCAACCAAGGTGACATGAGCCTGCTGCTCGGCTGGGAGGTGTTCAAGCTCGGCCCGCTATTCATCCCACTCTCCGACTACTGGGCGCTGCGCCTGGAGGGGCCGCTCGAAGAGGTGCTGCCGTCGCCGCAGGATGCGCGCTGAGAGGGGGGAAGCTCAGCTCAGGCAACAGACTTACCGCGGCGGCTACTCGACTTGCCTGCGACCTAGCTGCCGTCGAACCGAGGATCTCCTTTGATCAGGTCCGTGTCGCTCGGGCGCACGACAAATGCTTGAGATACCCGCTGAGAAACACCCCTCGCTTCAAGACTTTCTGAGTCCTGACCATTCACCCCAACTCTGAGGTCGTACGCCTGTGTCACTCTCCAGGCTTGACCTAGATGAAACATTTGTTTTAAACGTACGTTCGTGACGGATTCGAACGCAACACGGAAACGGTTGATTGCGGCTGCGGCGGAGTTGTTCGCGGAGCACGGCTTCCATGGCACCAAGGCGCGGGACATTGCGCAGCGCGGCGGGGTCAACCTGGCGGCCAGCAATTATCACTATGGGTCGAAGCGCGACCTGTACTTCGAGGTGCTACGGTCGCACTTCGCGGAGATTCGCGCGGAGCTGGAGCGCCGGGGTGCCAATCTGCCCAAGGCACGCAAGCTATCCCGTCGGCGTCTCGAGGAGCTGCTGCGGGCGCGCAGCTTGGTCATGATGGAGATGCTGCTGGGACCACCACCCTCTCTCCATGCCGTCCTCATGCAGCGCGAGATGTGCGATCCCAGCGAAGCGTTGCCCATCATTGTCGAGGAATTCGTGCGGCCACTCATGGACGAACTGGCGGCCATCCTGGCGGAGCTGGCTCCGCAAATGAGCGAGAAGGACCTGCAATTGTGTGTGTTCAGCATCGTCGGCCAGGCCCTGTTCTATCGCTTTGCCATGCCGGCGCTTCTGCAAGTGATGGGCACATCCGAGTACCCACCGCAGTTTGCCAAACGAACAGCCGCACACATTGCCGAGTTTTCTTTGGGCGGTTTGCGAACCGTTGCCGGAAAGGGGCGTCATGGACGCTAGCAGTCCAAACAAAGCTTGCCGTGCGCAGGACCGGGCTTGCTCTCTGGACACCGCGGCCAGGCCGCAGCGGAGTTCCGTCACCCCGGCGAAAGCCGGGGTCCGATGCCTGCTGGAAAGCAAAAGTGCTGGCTTTCCAGCACTGGATACCGGCTTTCGCCGGGGTGACGAGCAAGCGAAAACGTGGTTTCGGAGAAAACCGACAGTTGCTTTCGCCGGAATGACGAATGAACGGAAAACACGCTCTGCGCTGGTCGCGGCCGGTATGGTCTTATTGGCAGCGTGTAGCCCGAGCAGTTTTGTACAGCCACAGGGCGATGGAGGGTGGAGCCCGGCACAGCGCCGCTCGCAGATCGAAAGAGCCGCGCAGCCGCTGCAGGACAGTCGCGACACCACGGCAAGACCTGCAGCCACGCCCGAAATCGACCGGCTCGATCTGGAAACGGTCTTGCGCCTGGTGCGCGAGCGCAATCAGCACTTGGTGCAAAGCGAGCGTCAGGTCGCCATGGCAGCGGAGCGAGTGCGCGAGGTACGCGGACGGCTACTCCCATCGACCACCGGTAGCGCCCGCTACACGTGGTACAGCGACGCGCAAGCCACCTCGGTGAAGTTTCCGCCACAACTCCTGGAACAACTGCAACTGCCGGCCGCACCGGATGTCACGGTCCGCCAGGCGGAAGCAGGCGTCTTCAACGGCACGGTGCTCTTGCCACTCGATCTCTCCGGCGAGTTGCGCCATGCCCTGCGCGCGGCGCAAGCGGGCTATCGTGGAGAGCAAGCGCGTCAGTGGGCGGCGACTCTCGAGCAGGAGACAGCGGCGGTGCGGGCCTATCTGCAACTGCTGGAAGCACGCCGCCTGTATGATGTGAGCGTGCAGACGCTGGCGCAGGTGCGCCAGCAGTTGCAGCAGACGCAGAGCAAGACCGAGCAAGGCCGTGTTACCAAGAACGAACTCTTGGTTGTGCAAGTTGCGGTGCGCGATCTCGAGCAGCGGCTGGTGCAGCGCCAACTTGGCATCGACCAAGCCCGCTGGGTGCTCAATCAACTCACGGGACGCAGCATCGATGGTGCTACCGAACTCGTCGATGTCGTGCGTCTGCCGAGCGTTCCCCAGATGCCCGAGCTGTTACAGTCGATGCGCGAACACAACCCGCTGGTCGCCGCGTTGGTCGAAGAACAACAGCGTCTGGAAGAGACTCTCCTTGCCCTAGAACGAAGTCGCTGGCCGCGCTTCTCGGGGGGCGGCGCTATCGACTACACCACGGCCGACATAGTCCAACCGCAACGGATCGAGTCGGGATTCATCGGGCTTACGCTGGATCTCGGTACCGACCTGCGCCGCGAGGCGCAGATCGCTGAAGCAAGCGCCGCAGTGGAGAAGAACCGCGCCGCTTTGCAGGGGCTGCTGCCCGAGTTGGAGACGGCAGTGCGCTCCGCACACGGGGCAACGACGGAACGCCTGCAGGCCTTGGCCACGGCGCAGACCGCGGTCGAGCAAGCGGCCGAGAATCTGCGCATCCGCCAGCAACAGTTTGAGAACGGGCGTATCGAGAGTGACAAGGTGCTGGAGGCAGATGCGCTGCTGGCGGCGCAGCGAGCGGGCCTGGCCAGCGCGTTGTATCAGGCACACACGCGCCGAGCCGAGCTGCAGCAACTGCTCGGGCTTCCGCTTGCCGAGCTTGTCTCCACTCCCATGGAATCGAGGTAGCCGATGAATCGCAAGATCGTTTTGGGCATCCTGGTCATCGCCGTTGTCGTGGTTGGCATGCTTTTCTACCGCAGCAGCGGCTCAGGAGAGGTTCACTACACAGGCTTCGTAGAAGGCGAGGAACGTATTCTGCGTAGTGAGGTCAGTGGGCGCCTCGCCGAAGTGCACTTCGCGGAAGGTGCCACCGTGCCTGCGAGTGCCGTGTTGGCCACCATCGAGGATCGCGACATCCGCAGCCGCATAGCTTCCAAGACGCAAGAGATGGCCGTGCTCGATGCCGAGATCCGAACGCTGGAAGAACGTATCCGATTGGTAGAGGCGACCTGGGGTCGCGAACTCGACGCCAGCAAGGCCGAGCTGCGAGCGGCCGAATCGGCCGCGGCCGTGGCGTTACGATCGCACGAGCGCGAGTCGTCGCTTGCCAAGACGGGCGCCAGCACGGCGCAACAACTCGACGATGCACGGGCACGTCGGGATCAGGCGCGCAGCCAACTCGATCGCGCGCAAGACATGGTGGCGCGTACCGAAGCGCAAGGCCGGCAAGTTGCCTTGGCGCGGCTGGAGCTGAATGCGGCGCGCGAACGACGCCAGTTGGCAGAGGCTCAGTTGGCAGAGCTGGCCGTGCAGCAGGGGAAGTTTACGATCGTGGCACCGCCGGTTGCCACCGTGGTGCAGACACAGTTCCTATGGCCTGCGGAACTGGCGCAACCGGGAGCGGCCATCATCTCTCTGCTCGACCCGAAGGACAAGTTCGTTCAGCTCTATCTGCCTGTGGAAGACAGTGGGCGCCTGCGCGTGGGTCAGCGAGTAGCCATCGAACTCGACAGCGAGCCCGGTCGCCGCATTGCCGGTGAGGTGAGCTTCATCGCCGACAAGGCGAACTTCACACCCGAGAAGATCGAGACGCGCAGTGACCGCATGGGGCAAGTGTATCGCGTCAAGGTTCGCATTCTCGACGAGGCCGAGCGCCTGCGCGTCGGCACCGAAGGGAACGTCTACCTGCTCGATTCGGATACCACGCAGGGGTCGTAGTCGTGACGCCCTTGGTACATTTGCGCGGCTTGCGCAAAGCCTTCGGGAAGCAAGTCGCGCTCGATGGCATCAACCTAACCCTGAACGGCAGCGAACTGGTGGGTGTGGTCGGACCTGACGGCGCCGGCAAGACCACACTCTTGCGCGTGCTGGCGGGGCTGCTCGAGATCGAAGCGACCGAGGCCTGGTCGCTCGGGCAGGACCTGCGCGAAGACGTGACCGAATACAAAGCCAATGTTGGCTACGTGGCGCAGTCGTTCAGCTTGCAGAGGGACCTCTCGGTACTGGAGAATCTTCGCTTCACAGCACGGCTGCATCGTTTGCCCGATGCCGAACTGACACGTCGCGCCACGGAGCTGTTGCAGCGTACGGCACTTGCCCCGTTTGCCGACCGCCCGGCCGGGGCGCTGTCGGGTGGCATGAAACAGAAGCTGGCCATTGCCAACGCCTTGCTTCTGCAGCCCAGGTTGCTGCTCCTGGACGAGCCAACCGCAGGCGTGGACGTGGTGGCGCGAGCCGAGATCTGGGAGATGCTAAGCTCTGCGCGTAGCTCGACCTTGATCTTGCTGAGTACCAGCTATCTGGAGGAGACCAGCGCCTGCGATCGACTGTTGTATCTCGATCATGGACAACTGCTCGCTCAAGGCACTCCCGAGGAGTTGCGTACTTGTGTTGGCATCGAGTTGTACCGGGTCTGGGGTGAGGAGCCGCTACGCATTGCGGCCGCCGCACGGTCGCTTCCTTACGTTGCAACGGCTCGTGCCGGGGGAAGCTATGCGCGCGTCGAAGTTCCAAGACAGAGCAGTCCCGGGCGCGCGCAAGTGGCGGCCGATCTCGAAAACCTACAACAAGCCGAGGTGCGTTTCGTCGAACTAGCCAACGCAGATATGGAGTCGGCACTGCTGGCGCTGGCGCGTGGTTCGCAGGTGGCGGTGGCGAATGGCTGAGTCGATCATCCGCACCAAGCAACTGACGAAGCGCTTCGGCGATTTCGTCGCTGTCAATGCGCTGAACATTCAGGTGCAGCCCGGCAGCATCTACGCCTTTCTTGGCGCCAACGGTTCGGGAAAGAGCACGACTATTCGCATGCTCATCGGCCTGTTGCAGCCGAGTGACGGGAGCATCGAGGTGGATGGTATCGATGTCATCGCCAAGCCGCGGACCGTACGCGACCACATTGGGTACATGGGGCAGAAGGTCAGCCTCTACCGCGGCCTCTCGCTGCGCGAGAACGTCGAGTTCTACGCCGGCCTCTACAACCTCTCCGGGAAGGCCCTCGAGCGGCGCTGGCAGGATCTGCGCCAGCGCTTTGCCTTGGGTGAGGCAGAGAACGAGATGGCAGAAGAACTGCCCGCCGGCATCCGCCAGCGAGCAGGGTTGGCTTTGGCGACCCTGCATGAGCCAAGGATTCTCTTTCTCGACGAGCCCACGGCCGGCGTCGACATCCACAATCGCGGCCTGTTCTGGCAACTCATCCGCGAGCAGTCGGAGGCAGGCGTGACGGTGTTTGTCACCACCCACTTTCTCGAAGAGGTCGATTACTGCGATTGGGTCAGCTTCATTGATGCCGGGCGTCTGATTGCCGATGCTGAGCCGGAGACTCTGCGAAGGCAGTTCTCTCGCGGATACCTTGTGCATCTTCAGATTCCGGAAGCGCAGCGAACTCCGGCTCTAGAGAAGCTGGACACCGCCGGCCTTGCCCCTACTGTCGATGCGCAGGGCTGTTTCTTCCGTGCGGCCGATCTGCGCGTCAGCACACTCACTCTACTCAACGAACTACAGCACCAGCACTCGGCACATGTCCGCGTGGAACAACCGGAGATGACCGATGTCTTCCGCTGCGTGCTCGAGCAGCCACGGCAGGGCGTATGAGCTGGCGGCGTTTGCGAACCCTGATGCTGCGCGAGGCGCGGGCCTCGTTACGCGATCCGTTCACGGTTACCGTGCTCATCGCCGTGCCGCTCGCCGCCTTACTGTCGTTCGGCTTCGTGCTGTCGACCGAGGTGAAGCACATGTCCTTGGGCCTGATCGACGCCTCGCAAACGGCTCTGAGCCGGCGCCTCGTCGGCGACCTCTCTGCCAACGGCACCTTCGTGCCGCGGACCTACCAGACACGCGCCGACCTCGATCACGCGATTGTGGACGGTGAGATCAACGTCGCCATCGTCATCCCACCGAGTTTCGAGCGCCAATGGCAACGGGCATTGGTGGGTGGCGATCTGCCGGAGATTCAGGTGATCCACGATGGTGCAGAAGCCGTTCTGGCCGGCAACGCGGAAGCCTTCTTGAACGCGACTCTCGCGGCGTCGGTAACCCAGGCCACGACACGCCTGTTGCCCGCGGGTCGTCCGCAGGGCCACGGGATCGATGTTGTTACTCGTGCCGTATTCAACCCAAAGCTCGATGGCACGCCCTTCATGGTAGCCGGAACCTTCGGTTTCGTATTGTCGTTTCTAACCGTCCTGATCACGGCTGTGTCCATCGTCAACGAGCGCCTCGGCGGCACCTTCGAGCAGTTGCAGGTGACGCCGGCGACCTCGCTCGAGATCCTGCTCGGCAAGCTGCTCCCCTACGGCGCCGTGTTCGGCCTGGACGTTGTGCTGATGGTGGTGGTCGCTGGCCTGTGTTTCGGGGTGTGGCCGGTGGGCTCGGCGCCGCTGTTCGTGGCTGTGTCGTCGTTCTACGTGTTGGTGTCGTTGGCACTTGGGTTGATCATCTCCGCGACCTCGCATTCTGCCGGCGAAGCCGTGCAAAAGAGTGTGGTCTTCAGCATTCCCCTCGTGCAACTCAGCGGCTTTGCCTTTCCTTTGCGCAACATGCCTTGGCCGGTGCAGTGGGTAGCGGAGATCTTTCCGGCCACACACTACATTCGTGTGGCGCGTGCCATCTACCTGCGTGGAGAGGGACTCTTGGCATTGGCCCCGGAACTCGGATTGCTGTTGCTCTTCGGAGCACTTTTGATTCTGCGGGCGTTGCGCAGCATTGAGGCGAGAGCATGACGAGCCGAGGCAGCGGCGACTGGCTCGCGCGCCTGCGGCGATCGTTCTCCAATACGTTGGCGGTCGCCTACAAGGAGACCATGGTCTTGCGCCACGACCGGGCTCTGATCGCCATGGTGGTCGTGCAGCCAATGATCATGCTTGCTTTGTTTGGGGGCGCCCTTTCGAACAAGCCGGCGAATGTACCGTGGGCACTGTTGGATCGCAGTCAAACCGTGGTGTCACGCCGACTGGTCGATGAGATTCGCACCAGCGGTTACTTCTTGCCGCCGCACACTGTGGCCAGTTACGACGAGGGACAGGCCTTGCTGCACCACGGAAAGGCGGTTGTCTTTCTGGTGATCCCGAGCGATCTGCGGCGTAACTACGAGCGCGGCAACCCACAGGTGCAGTTGCTGGTGGACGGCAGTGACCCACTCTCCGCCGCGCGTGTTGCCGGGTACATCACCCAAATCGCCTCGGCCGTGACCCTGGACTCAACCTCGCGGAGGCCGCGACCGCCAACATCAAAGAAGAATCAGAGACTCGATCTCCGCCAGCGCTTCTGGTTCAACGCCACTCTGCGCGACCGCGAATTCTTTCTTGCCGTGCTTGGCGGCATGCTGCTCACCAACTTCTGCCTCTCGATTTCCAGCCTAGGCTTAGTCGGAGAGCGCGAGAGCGGCACCTACGAACAAATGCTGTCGTTGCCGACGCGTTCTCTAGAGATCGTCTTGGGGAAGCTCTTGCCCTATGTCGGCGTTTCTTACGCCGTGGTGACGCTGGCCATGCTGAGCACCGGTGTAGTGTTCGGTGTGTGGCCGGCGGGCAGCATCTTGACCCTATACGCCGTGACCTTGCCGTTCGTTCTGGCATCGCTGGCAGCCGGGGCGTTTGTCTCGACCTTGGCGAACACGTCGGCACAAGCCGTTTTCATCAGCGTCTTCTTCATTCTGCCCTCCTTTGTATTGTCGGGATCCATGTTCCCCTACCAGCTCATGCCCAACGGCATCCGCGAGATCGGCGGCTTGTTCCCCCTGCGTTGGTACCAGATCGCGGCACGCCGTATCATCGCGCGGGGCGCTGGCTTCACCGACATCCTCGGCCCACTGGGCGCCTTGAGCCTGACTTTTTTCGTTCTCCTCTACTTGATCCAACGCCGCATGAAGCCGCGGTTGGGGTAGGTGCGTAAGTTGGCAACAACCAGGCTCGTCCCCACGCACAACAGATGCTGGCCTCATGAGAGGCGCCCAACCATGATTCCTCAGTTT
The DNA here is from genome assembly GCA_964528465.1 of uncultured Binatia bacterium (SeqCode). GTDB lineage: Bacteria > Desulfobacterota > Binatia > HRBIN30 > HRBIN30 > CAZGSN01. Next base: position 1,680 of record CAZGSN010000650.1, on the reverse strand, counting down.
TTGGACAGCCAGTATTCGCAGCCCCAGGAGGGGCACTTAGAGACAGCCGCTGAGACTCTTTCGCTACTCAGCCCGAAAACAACAATTGAACCGCGGATGGACGCCGATGAACACGGATACAGACAGCAGCTACAAGAGCAAGAGGAGAAACGCTTGGGCTCTACGTCCGTCCACAGCTCTGTGCTTCTTGGTCTTGATCCGTTTCGCAAGCAGTCCGTGTCCCCAGCCTCCGTGCGCGCTGAGGAGCCGCCTCCTGCCTAGCGAAGCGTATCGAAGGAGTTTGGCGGTGTCTCGAAACGCACGGCCAGTCGAGGTAGACGCTAACTGAGGTGGTCGGGCTCAGAAGGCACAGCCTCTGCGTGAGCGGTCGGAAATGGATTCTTGCAGAAGGCAGTCGCACACAACCCGATTCGCTCGCCCCGTGTGTCGCGGCTATAGGCGTCGGCTGCATGACGGAACCTCTTACCATTGAGCGCTTGGCCTACGGGGCTCACGGCGTGACGCGTGCCGACGGCAAGGTGCTGTTTGTCCGCAATGTGGCTCCCGGCGATGTCGTCGAAGTTCGCGTCGACGAGGACCATGGCAGCTATGCCTACGCTACGGTCACGCGCCTTCTGCAAGTGTCCTCGCTGCGGCGCACGCCGCCGTGCCCGTACTTGCCGGCGTGCGGTGGCTGCCAATGGCAGCACGTGGATTATGCGGCGCAGTTGGTGGCCAAGGCTGGCAATGTAGCAGATCATCTCCGCCGTATTGCCCATATCGAGGCACCACCACTGTTACCTATCCTCCCGTCACCTCTCGAGTTCGGATATCGCAGCCGGGTGACTTTGCGCTGCGATCAGGATCGCATCGGCTTCCTTGCTGCGGCGAGCCACGACGTAGTCGACGTCGATCGCTGCTTGCTCGGCGACAACAGTCTGAACGACGCGTGGAGCGAGATTACAGGTCTGGTGCGCAACCTCCGCTCTATGGTGCATCGTGCTGAGATGATCCGCCACGCGCCGCCGCGTGGGCAGCGGGTAGTGCTGTGGGCCGAAGTCGAGGGCGACCTAGCCAGCGCAGATGAGTCGACCATTCTCGCCTTCCTGCGCGACTCGCCACGTGTATGCGGCGTGGCCTTGCACGGCAGACGCTGGCGGCGTGTTTGGGGTGAGGCGCAGATCTCCATTTCTCCGGAGGAGGGTTTGACGCTGCATGCCGAGATCGGTGCGTTTACTCAAGTCAATCCGCTGGCGAATCGCCTCTTGGTAGAGCAAGTACTCAAGCTGGGTGCCTTTGCCGCAGAGGACTGCGTCTTGGACGTCTACTCGGGAATCGGCAACCTCACCTTCCCGATTGCGCGCCGCGTCGCGCAGGTTACCGCCATCGAACAAGATCGCCTCGGTGCCCTCGCCACCGAGAACAACGCTCGCACCCTGGGTGTCCGCAACGTGAAGGTGCTTCGCGCTGCCGCGCGCACCGCGCTGGCGCAGTGGCGGCAGAAAGGTGCGCCGGTCGATGTCGTGGTAGTCGATCCACCGCGTAGCGGCATTGCCGACATTACCAAGGTTCTTCTCGAGCTTGCGGCGCCACGCTTGGTGTACGTCTCGTGCAACCCTTCCACCCTGGCCCGTGACCTCAAAGCACTCGGAGCGCGCTATCGCGTGGACGTCGTGCAGCCGCTCGACATGTTCCCGCACA
>CAZGSN010000649.1:0-1876 GCA_964528465.1 uncultured Binatia bacterium (SeqCode) | reverse complement strand
AGGACGCGTCGCATCGAGAATCTGTGCGCGGCGCGACGAAATCAGGAGATAGTAGTTCAGGACAGGCGCGCCCCCGCGGCGCATGAGCCGGATTGCCCGCCCAAGCGATTTGGCGTGCAAAGCCTCGGTGAAGAGGGTTTTCTGGCCAGGAGGAGACCGGCGCCGGCCGCTACTCCCAGACGACTGGGACGCCATAGGGTTGGAGGAGTGGATCAGCCGATACAATCACCAGATCCTCGACGATCGCCTGTGCCACCAGCAGACGGTCGAACGGGTCGCGATGGTGAGGGGCCAGGTTGCGTACCATATCGGCATGACGAATCATGACGGGCAGCTCGATGAATCCGTACTCCGCAAGCACCGGATCGAGTGGGCTCTCCGCCGTCAGCTTTCCGAGTCCGCTCTTGATGGCGATCTCCCAGGCGACGACGGCACTCACAAGGACAGTCTCCGCGCGTTCGACGCGCCGGCTTACGGCGCGCGGCAGCATGTCCGAGTCCCACCAAATTAGGGTGTGCGTATCCAGAAGCAGTTTCACTTGCGATCACCATGTTCGAAGAGACGCAAGACCTCTTCCGGAAGGGGATCGTCGAACCCCTTTTCTAGCCGGAACCGCCCCTTCCCTTTACCCGGCTTGCGCAAGCGAAGATCGTCGCCACCGAGGCTGACAATCTTCGCACGCGGCCTCCCGGCCCGAGCCAAGACGATCACTTCACCCTTCGCCGCACGTTCGATGAGTTCCGGAAGCCGTGCCTTCGCCTCCGCGACATTGATTGTCTTCATGCGGGCAGTATCTGCCGGCTGACCAACATGGTCAATGCCTCGCGCCATCAAGGTGCACGATAGTTATCCCCATTGCTTGTCGGTGCGCGCGCGTGTCGAACCAACTTGGCCGGACCCAAGAGTCACCCCGGCTTGCACGGATCACAGGGATGGACTGCCTCTGGCTTCGCGGAGTATTCTCATGACCGGTCGGGCGGCATCGATTTCGAAGCGCATATTCCTATCCCGATCCAACTCCTCGATGTTGGCTACCTCGTAACCGAAGGCAGCTTTAACGGCGGCGACCCCAACCCTTGGGCTGTACGTATCGGCTACGCCCTCTCTGTCGATCGCCTGGGCAAGGCTTTGACAAGACCGAAAGAGGAAAAATGAAATGGCTCCAGTCGGAGAAGGCGGAACCACCGAGAACCCAGCCCGGCCGCTGGCTGGAGCCAAGAAGTAAAGCCAACAGGAGGCAACGGAGGGAACAGAGGAAGCACATGAAACCGGCGAGACGTTCTCTGTTTTCTCCGTTACCTCCTGTTGATCCCTCCGTTCGTCATTGGGCCTTACCGCCCGCGCGGCCCGCACCAGCCCTTTGCAGACTTTGCTCGCGCCGGAAACGGCATAGCCCATTTGGGTTATTTACAAGCCGCGGTTGGAGCTGAGAGGATTACTACTCCGGATAGAACCTTGTCAGTTTTCGCCGCGCTGCTGCAGCGCGTAGTGGAGGGAATACGAAATGGGCAACGCAACTGATCGACCCCCTAAGATATTTAGGTTTGTGCCATCCCAACGGACGAATTCGGTCCGACGAGTCGTTTCGGTTTTGATGGCGCTTGTGCTGGGCGTAGCAGTTTTCGTGGGATCGGCAGAAGATGCGACTGCTGCGGTCGCGCCCCGGACAATGAATGCGGCGCTAAAGCAGCTTACGTCCTCGGGTCATCTCCTTGCATTCGACGGTAACGGCTATCGCATGTCGAACGGGTCGTACGCCCTGAGCGTTCGCTTCGACGGGGCACGGGGAGCGGAACCCTTGGTCGAGGCCCGGAGCGGTGAACCTCGACCGGACAGCAAGGTGCCAGAGCTTGAGTCGGTGGCCTATTCGAACCTC
>CAZGSN010000648.1:0-6786 GCA_964528465.1 uncultured Binatia bacterium (SeqCode) | reverse complement strand
GGTGCCGATTTACGGCATGATTGTGGGGCGACGCATCGAGGATCTTACCTACGACGTCATCCTCAAGGAGGTCGAGCACCAAGCGCAACAGGGCGTCGACTATTTCACCATCCACGCCGCCATCCTCCGCGAACACTTGCCCCTGATCAAGAATCGCGTCACCGGCATCGTCTCGCGCGGTGGCTCGCTGTTGGCCAAATGGATGCTGCATCACAATAAGCAAAATCCAATGTTCGAGATGTTCGACGAGATCAGCGCCATTATGCGCCAATACGATGTCACCTATTCGCTCGGCGATGGCTTGCGCCCGGGCTGCTTGGCCGACGCTTCGGACCCGGCTCAACTGGCCGAGCTGCACACCATGGGCGAGTTAGTGCATCGGGCGCGTGCGGCTGGCGTGCAAGCGATGGTGGAAGGTCCGGGGCACGTGCCACTCGATCAGATCGCCTTCAATATGCAACTGCAGCAGCGTGTCTGTGACGACGCACCATTCTATGTGTTGGGTCCGCTAGTCACTGATGTCTTCCCTGGATACGACCACATCACTTCCGCGATTGGCGCGGCGGAGGCAGCGCGCGCCGGGGCCGCCATGCTTTGTTACGTCACTCCGAAGGAGCACGTGGGGCTCCCCAAGGCACAAGACGTGAAAGATGGTTGCATCGCCTACAAGATTGCGGCCCACGCCGGAGATGTGGCTCGCGGCATCGCCGGGGCTCGACAGTGGGACGATGACATGTCGCGCGCCCGTGCTGCCTTGAATTGGCAACGACAGTTCGACATTGCCTTCGATGGTGAGACTGCGCGGGCCTTGCACGACGAAGACCTCGACGTAGACACCAATTTTTGCGCCATGTGCGGGCATGATTGGTGCAGCATGCGCATTTCGAAAGAGATCCAAGACTTCGCCAGCGGGAAGGATGCTGCCTTTCAGCCGGCCAAGCGCGCCATGCCGAGTCCCGGCGTGGCCGAGGAAGGCTTGCAGCTTCTGGCGCGACGTGGGCACTTGTTGCCGACGGTTGGTGACAAGCACCTGTGCCATAGCGAGGTGACGCCGGACGATGAGCTCGCACGTACTGTACAAAGCGGAGTGCTTGGCTAGCGGAGTGGGGGGCCACGTGCCGGAGATTTATTGGAAGGAAAGAGAGGGAGGTTGATCATGTGGAAGAAGCAACGGCGGTTGTGGTTGGGAGTGGTGGTCGTCGCCTTGGCGACGGTGTTCGCGAACAGAGTGTTTGCCGGCACGGAAAGCTGGAACGATGAGAACATCAAGTGGATGGCCTACGAAGATGGGCTGAAGGCCGCCAAGGAACAAGGCAAGCCTGTGTGCTTGATCTTCTACACTAGTTGGTGCCCGCATTGCGCCAACTACGCCAAGGTGTTCAGCGATGCCAAGGTCGTGGAGAAGGCCAAGTCTTTCGTCATGATTCGTCTCGATTCCGACAAGAACAAGGACGTGAGCGGCAAGTACAAGCCGGATGGCGAGTACATCCCCCGCACGTTCTTCTTGTCGTCGGAAGGCGCCCTCGACGAGGGGCTCAGCGAATCGCGCCCGCAGTACAAGTACTTTTATAACGAGAATGACCCGGCTTCGATCTTGGGTGGCATGGATCGCGCCTTGGCAAAGCTGAAGAGGTAATCGGCTGTTTGGTGCGGGCCTGAGGGAGGCCCGTTGTCTAATGGTCACGATAGGCACCGCAGTTGGGGAGAGCTGCATGGCCTGCACTTGGTTACGGTGGGAGGCACACACCCATGCGAAAGGCAGGGATACGCGATTCCCGCGAGCGGCGCGGCGCCGCCTGCGGAGGCAACTCCTGCGTCTGGGGATTGCTATTTGGCGCGTTGGTCGGGACGCTGAGCGGAGGAGCGGCGAGCCGGCCCGCGCTGGCGCAAAGCTCGGTTCCAACTCCGGTGTTGCGCATCGAAGCTACCGACGTGGCTCCCCAGGTCACACTCGGCAGTACACGTCTGTTCACCTTCACCGTGCGCAACCTGCAGAATGGAACCGATTTCGTGTACGGCCCACGCTATCGGCTTACCGGTACCGCCGGCAACTTCGATGGTGACACGCGCGATATGCTGCGCGCGAACTTCCTCACATCGGACAGTGTTTCCTTTCAGCTCCGCGCTATCGCGGTTGGCCAAGCGCGCCTCACCCTAAGCCTGGACTACGTGGAATGCGCCGGCGGTGGGACCGCATGCATGGCACGTACGGTTAGTGAATCGTTCTCGGTCGAAGTCGTGCCGGTCGTGTTGGCGTCGCTGACGCCAACTCCAACGCCGACCCGTTCGCCAACCAACGCTGCGGGCGCCAGTCCGAGTGCCACGGCCACAGCCGTCGTTGGCCTGACCATCTCCTTGGCGGTGTTTCCACAGAACCCGGTCGTGGGCGACAACGTCTCATTCGTGTTTACGGTGAGCAATCTTCAGCCGGGCGTCGTGGCGCGGCGGCCGATTTACCGGTTGAGCGGCCTGCCTCCCAATTTTGATGGTGACATGTCGAACATCACCCACGAGGTCGACATAACCGGCCCGCAAACCGACACCGTCCAGTTCAATTTTCGCGCCGTCAATCCGGGAGTAACGCAACTGCGGATGCAAGTGGACTATCTCGAATGCCGCGGCACCACCTGTCGGGGTGGTTTCTCGCAGACGCCGGTCTACTCGATCGTCACGCGTGGGTCGCAGCAAACTCCGATCGCCGAGTCGACGACGACGCCAACCTCGACAGCGCCTGCGACGCCGACCTTGACGCCGACCTTTGCGGTTGGCACGGGCCTGACTATCGAGACCGAGGTCATAGGTTCGGCTGTGGTTGGGGGTGACCAGGTGTTGTTTGTGTTCCAGGTCTACAACCGCCAGGCCGGAATCACCGCCCAAAGTCCTACCTACTTGATCGTCGGCACCGGCGGCCTCTTCGCCGGCGACACCACGCCTATTTCTCGCGACACCATTCTCTCTGCCCAGCAACCCGACACGGTGATCTTTCGTCTCACGCCGATTGCTTCCGGAGTTGCGCCGGTGCGTCTGCAGGTAAACTACGAAGAATGTCGCGGTGCTCAGTGCACTGCGGCGACGACCATTTCGACGGCGGTGCCGGTGCAAGTGCGCGCGACCAGTGTCGTTCCGACGTCTACGCCATCAGCCACGCCCACGGCGCCGCCGCCGGCAAGCGCAACGGCGACGCCGACTCTGACCGCCATTCCTTCGCTTACGTTCACCCCGACGCGTACGACGATCCCGAGTGCTACGGCGACGCGCAGCCCTGCGTTTAGCCCGACGCGGACTGCAACCGCGACGACCGTGGCGACCCCGCTGGTGATGTTCGACGTGGTGATCGACCCGCCGCAGCCGGTTGTCGGACAGAACGTGACGGTCACCTACACCATCCGCAACCTGCAAGGCCCAACCACCCTGCGGCGTCAGGGATATGTGATCAGTGGCGTGTCGCCTAATCTCGATGGCAATATCGATCGCGTGGAACACGATGTACCGATTCTCGGCAGCCAGGTGGATACTGTTGTGTATCGGCTACGGGCGGTCAACGAAGGCACGAGCTTGCTGCAAATTCATCTAACTTACGAAGCGTGCGGGGCCACCTTGCCGTGCGCGTTCGGAGCGGCGTCTTCGGTGATCACTCCCGTGAACATCATTGGTAATGTTCCTACCGCGACACCGACGCTGCCAGGGGCGGTTACGGCAACCCCAACCGCTACGGTCAGCCCGCCTACGCAAGCAACGCCGGTCCTCGTCTACTCACTCGAGGTCAATCCGCAGCAGCCGTTCGTCGGTGATGTCGTGGATCTCGTGTTCTCGGTGCGTAACATCCAGGGTGGGACCCAGGCTGTGCGCCCGAGCTACCACGTGACCGGTACCTCGCCGAATTTCGAGGACCCTATCCCTGGGACCTCCCATGACGTGGCGATCGGCGGCACCTTTGTCGACATGGTGAGGTACCGGTTGGGCGCCTTGCATGAAGGCACCAGCTTGCTGCAAATCCATTCCACCTACGACATCTGCAACACGGGAGCGGAGCCTTGTTCGTTCGGAAATAGTTCGTCGCAAATCTTTCGTGTCGTAGTGCGTGATCCACCTACGCCGACGCCAACAGTGACGGCGACATCCACGGCCACGGCTTCGTTTACGCCAACTCCGACGCAGACACCCAACGGAAGCGAGACGATTACGCCGACTCCCACGGAGACTATCATTCCCCGCATCATCGTCGCGGATGACGACTGCTCCTTGCAGCCGCAGAGACTAGGACGGCGTGGGGGCTGGCTGCCGATTTGGATGGGTGGAGTGGTGCTTGTGTGGTGGCGTAGTCGCGCCCGCTGAGAATCCGTGAATAGGTCTCCACCGCCAATCGCGAGGCTGAGCCTTGCAGAATCTGCGTTCCCAGGCAGAAGCCGGGAACGAGGTGCACGAGGTATTGTTAGGGGTTCTATCGGGCGCTCTGGTTCCCAGGCTCCGCCTGGGAACCCATCCGGGTGAGGCTTTGCCTCGAAGGAAGCTATTCGCAGCCGCTGAGTTGCGGGGAGGAAGCAGGAATCATGGATTTGGGACGCGTTGGTATTTGGACGTTTGCGTTGGACCTACAGCCGGCAAGTAAAGCCCAAGAGGCGGCTGCCGAGATCGAAGAGCTGGGCTTTCGTGTGGTGTGGGTTCCGGAAGCCATGGGGCGTGAGATCTTCACCAGTGCTGGAATCCTTCTCGCCGGAACCCGCAAGCTCATCGTGGCCAGTGGCATCGCCAACATCTGGGGACGTGACGCTATGGCAATGGCAGGAGCACAGAAGACTTTGACGGAGGCGTACCCGGATCGTTTCCTTCTTGGCATGGGCGTGAGTCACGCCCCGATGGTTGGCATGCGCGGCCACAACTACGACAGGCCTCTGGCAGCAATGCGCAGTTATCTCGATGCCATGGACGCGGCACCGTTCATGGCCTACCCGCCGAGCAGCGAGCCGAAACGGATTTTGGCTGCTCTGGCGCCGAAGATGTTGCAGCTAGCCGCCGAGCGCTCGCTCGGCTCGCATCCGTACTTTGTACCGCCGGAGCATACCGCCGTGGCGCGTGCGGCGATGGGTCCGGGTCGCTGGCTTTGCCCCGAGCAGGCCGTTGTATTCGAGACCGATGCAGAAAAGGCGAGGGCGGTGGCGCGCGCGCACATGGCGATCTACTTGGGATTGCCCAACTACGCGAATAATCTAAAGCGGCTTGGCTACAGTGAGGACGATATCGGCAATGGCGGCAGTGATCGTCTCGTCGATGCGATTGTTGCCTGGGGAAACATGGATGCGATCCTGCGCCGTATCCGCGCCCACCACGATGCCGGCGCCGATCACGTTTGTGTGCAGGTCCTCGACCCCGACCCGCGGGCCTTGCCGATAGCGCAGTGGCGTGAGCTGGCTGCTGCCTTGCGCTGAGTCAGCCTGTTCAGCCCGAAAACGTCAGTTCGATTGTCCACGTTCTCGCAACGGCACTTGAGACGGCCTTCGAGACGCGGCCTGAACAGATGGCCGCTCCTCAGGCCGAACGGAAAATTTGTTTACTGAGCCCCGCAACCGTTCGCGCTGAGGAGCCGCCCTCTTTTGGCGGCGTCTCGAAGCGCGCGTACCCGCCAACTAAGGTTCTTGGGTTCTGTTCAGTCCAGGTCGGTGAACTGCTCCAGGTTCTCTTCGTTGACGGGCTCTTCCGGCGGGGCCACGACGACCTTGGGCTCGGTGCCGCGGCGGAAGCATTCTAAGAATCCGTATGCACCGGCCGAGGCGATGCGTTGTCCGGTGTGCGGGTTGATGGGTACAAAGGCAACGCCGGAGGGAATCGGGAAGTCTAGGATCGGTTGCTTGGCTAGGGCATTGGACATGAACGTCTGCCAAATGGGCGCGGCCACGCGCCCGCCGGTTTCGCCTTTGCCTAGGGGTCGTTTTTCATCGAAGCCTACCCACACTCCAGCAAGTAGTTGCGGCGTGTAGCCGACGAACCAGGCGTCGTTGAAGTCGTTGGTAGTCCCGGTCTTGCCAGCCGCCGGTCGATCAATCGACTTGGCACGTTTGCCGGTGCCGCGCTCGATGACACTCTGCATCATGCTGGTCATGAGGTAGGCAGTTTCCGGGGAAATCACCTGCTCGGTTTGCGGCAAGTACTCATCAATCAGGTTGCCTTGGCTGTCGGTGATGCGGGTGATGAAGCGCGCCTCCGTGGCTTGACCGGCATTGGCAAACACGGCGTAAGCCGAGGCCAGTTCCAGCAACGACACCTCGGCGGACCCTAGGGCCAAAGACAGATTCGGGGGTAGGGCGCTACGGATGCCGAGTCGCTGCATGTAGCGAACCAACGGCTTGATGCCGACGCGAGTAGCCAGTTTCACCGTCACCACGTTGCGCGAGAACGTCAGCGCGTCGCGCAAGGTCGTCGGTCCGAAGAAGCGATCCTCGTAGTTGTGCGGCCGCCACACCGAATTGTTGACCTGAAACGAAATCGGCTCATCGACGATGACACTGGCGGGAGTGAAGTCGCTGTCGAGCGCCGCTGCGAAGATGAGGGGTTTGAACGAGGAGCCTGGTTGCCGTGCCCCCTGTACAGCGCGATTGAATTGGCTGTGCTCGAAATCGACACCGCCGACCATCGCTTTGACGGCGCCGGTAGTCGGCTCAAGAGCAAGCAAGGCACCTTGGACTTGCAGCTCAGGTTCGAGACGAAATTGATAGGCGGGTCCTTTTTGCTGTTGCTCGGTGAGCTTGACGCGCAAGACATCGCCAGCCCGGTAGCTGGTAGGCGGAAGGC
>CAZGSN010000647.1:0-9038 GCA_964528465.1 uncultured Binatia bacterium (SeqCode) | reverse complement strand
CACCCCGCTACCCACACCAAGCCCAACCCCCAGACAAAGCTGCGGCGGCGACTGCGACGGCAACAGCACCGTGACGATCGACGAACTCCTAGCCGTGGTGAACAGGTCCAACTCAGCGCAAGAGCCGTGCGGCTTCGATGGGGTGCCTCAGGGTGCGAGTGTCGATGCAATCCTCACAGCGGTGCGTAACGCGCTTCAGGGTTGCGAGACGGGGACACGTCTCCGTTGAGTTTCGCGTTGCTCTCCCCACCGTGGTTGCGAATCCAGGTCCCTTGGGCAGGATCCATGAGCGCTACTTCCGGACAGTCTCTTCTAGGTCGAGAATCAGAAGGCCGTCGTCGTTGTTGCGATCGAACCTAAGAAGCCCGGCGTGATTCCGTCGCAGCAGGTGGGCGATTTGATCTGTACCGGCATTCCCTACAGCAAGCCACACTACTTTCGGTGGCGGGCCGTGCAGGAAGCTCATTTGACGGAAGTCGTTATCTTTTGAGACGATTGTCAGGCCGAGTTCGCGAGCGCTCTCCCAAATCGCCCAATCGGCCCGCCCATGTAAGCCGATGAGATCGACGTGCTGGCATTGAGGGAAGACATCGGCCAGCAAGAGGGCTAGGCGCGGGCTCAAGTTCTCATCGAATAGCAGTTTCACGCAGCGTGTGATCCAGACAGCCGTCGCTCTCTGGCAGCGGCAAAGGCGAGGCAGGCGAGGATGTCCTCACGCCTAAGGCTGGGGAAGTCGGCCAAGATCTGCTCTTCCGTCATTCCGCCGGCGAGGTACTCGAGCACATCGTAGACGGTGATACGTGTTCCCTTCACGCAAGGCTTCCCCCCACGCACTCCTGCCTCGATCGAAATCCTAGCCTTCCAGCTCACGATACACGCTCTACGTCGGTCAGATTGGCGATGCAACCCTCGCGTCGCAGCATCCTTTCCGGACCCTACTTCGAGCTAACGATGGCCTTGCTCTCGACGACGCAGTGAAGACTTCTCCTTCTAGTGTACCCCCGAGAGCCAATCTAACCGGAAAACATCAGTGCCCTTGCGAAAACGTGAGCAATTGAACTGAGGTTTTCGGGATCATTCTTGATTCCTGCCCGCACACGGAGTGTGGCAGACTACGGAACGATGGGGCTAGGTCCGGAACGAATAGAAGCGGTGCTTGGTTACCTTACAAGATCCAAAGGACCGAGTAGACGGGATCGGGATTGTAGACGCAGAAGGCCCCTGTCTTCACTGAGTTGGCCAGGAATTGGGCAAGGGCGGGGTGGTCGCCGCGCATCTTCTTGATTGCGGATGCGATGGCTTTGGTGACGTTGATCCGTGCTTGCTCTCCGTGACCGCCCGTGCGGCGGGTGCGTCCACCAAGCCCGGTAGCTGCGGCAAGCTGCTGGGCAAGCGAATCCATTTCTTGCTGCAAGCGCTGCTTGCGCCCCAGGTCATTGTTCGCGCCGGCTTCCTGCAGCTCCTCTCGCAGGTCGCGCAGGCGGTGCTTGTAGGCTGTGATCGCCTTAGCGTCGAGAACCTCGCCGCAGTCGCCGAGATCGCCTCTCAGCGTCACGGTTGTGTCCGTGCTCTCGATTCGCTGAGGTGCCGGAATTGTGGCCGTCTCGAATGTGGCCAAGTCGAGGGCGTGGATCTCGACTCCAGGATGGGCCAACAAACGATGCATGTACCGCAAGCCTTTGCTGTCCTTGAGACGTACGACGCTGCCGGCAAAGTGGAGGCTCCAGAACTCGCCCTCACGACGAAACACGTTTTGTGTCTGCGCGAGTACGGCCGGCACTGGCAGGTCCGTTGGCGGTGTGGGCATGCCCATACCCTGCACTGCGGTAGGACTTTGTAATTCGGTTCTCAATCGTCGAGCTTGGCTCTCCAAGCTCGGCAGCCCTAGATCTCGGGCTATCGCTTCGGCCTGCTTGCAATGTTCCAAGGCGGCGGGATCGGAGGGTGGCAGCGCCAAGGCCAGGCCGTATCGTACCTGAGCGATGTAGGGCCGAGCCCGTAAGCGTTGCATGACATCCAATGCCTCTTGCAAGTGGACGATGGCAGTGCCGTTTGTGCCAAGTAGCAACGCCAATCGCCCCAAGGCCAGGCTGGCAGCCCCAGCGCACGAAATGCCGGCGCCAGAAACGCAGATTCGATCTGCATATGGCTGCAGCAGGCGATAGATCACTTGCGCTTGCTGGCGGTCCTCCAGCAAGAGGCAGGCGTAGGCAAGCAAGTTCATGCAACTGATCCACATCCCATCCCGTAGTACGGCCGCGCAACCCTGTGCGCATAGGAACCCGAGTTTGTCGCGGGCAGTGTCCTTGCGGCCTTGATGAATCAGAGTGATGACGTGTCCAATCTTCCAAATTGGCATCGACGGCATCCGCTCCGCCACCTCGCGCACTTGTGCTTCGAGTTCGCTGCTGCGCTCCTGCAAGATACGCAACGCCAACATCTGCGACATGAAGAAGACCCGGGTGTTGGTAAGTGCGAAACGACCGCCGATGTCTGCCGCTTCCTGTGCCAGGCTCTCCGCTTGTGCGAAGCGGCCCTCGAGAGTGGCATACATGGATTGATGCATGCGTGCTTGCCATAGGTAGACGGGGAAGCGGTGGTGCTCGGCGAGCTCAACGAAGCGCCGGTGCTCCACGGCGGCGCCTTCCACGTCGCCAGACTCGAGCAGGTCCGTAAACCGCCAACTGCGCGCCTCCAGCTCAGTTTCACGCTCACCGAGTTCTTCGGATAAACGCACGACCTTACTCGCCACCTGTAGCCGCTCCCGCAACGAGTCGGGGCCCCAAATGGTAAAGTGCTGCGCCACCAAGGCATTCACCGTCGCCGCACGATCGCCGAGGCGCTCGGCAATGGCGATGGATTCTTTGCTGTAAGCTTCGCGGCGCTGGCGATCCGGAGAGAAGTACAGGCCTACTGCGAGACGAGCGAGGATGCGCGAACGCCAGACGCTGTCTTCGCTGCCCAATACTGTCAGGGTCTCTTCGAGCAAAGCCACAAGCCCATAGTCGACGCTGCCCGTTTCGCTGACCCGTGCATAGCCCAGTGCGGCTCTTGCCAGAAGGGAAACGGCAGCGGTTCTAGGCTCTACGTCAAGCAATGCGCGCGCGATCGTCGCGGCGCGATGGAAAGTGCTGCGGCTGGTAGATAGGTCGCTGCCCCAACGCTGCGCGTCCCCGAGCTTGAGCAACAGATCTGCGAGTCTGTGGGGATCGGCGGGCCGCCGTTCCAAAAGACCCTGTGCATCGAGGTAGTGACGAACCGCCTCCTCATATGCGAGCCGCCGTAAGGCCTCGTCGCCTGCCCCTATGACGTGATGGATAGCCTTGGCGGCACAGTCGCCGGGCGGAGCCTGCAAGAAATGGTGCGCGAGTTGCGCGGCGTCGACGGCAAAGCCTGCTGCAACGCGTCTTTCGAGTTCCTCTCCTACTTGCCGGTGCATGGCGCTACGTTGGGCGGCGGGCAGGTCCTCATGGATGGTGTCGCGGATCAGCACATGGGCAAAGCTGTAGCGACCCGTGCTCGCCTTCTTCCGCAGCACACCCAACTGCACAGCTTCCTCGATAGCTTCCGCAATGGCCGTAACGGATCCAGACTCGGCGAGCATTGGGGCAATGGGCGCGATGTCAAAGTCACGACCGAGCACGGCGGCTGTACGTAAGACGGCATGCGCTTCCTTGCTGAGCGGTTTTAGGCGCTCGCGAATGGCAGCCCGCACGGTATCGGGAATCTGTATCGCAGACCCGTCCGCGGCAGATCCTCCCGAACTCACCGCACGTGCAGCTAAGACCCTAGCGACCTCGTCGACGTAGAAAGGATTGCCTTCGGTTGCTCGGTGGACCTCAAGCTTTACGGACCTGGGGAGTTCCACTCTCAGCGTGCTGTCGATGAGATTCTCCACTTCAGCCGGAGACAGTCCAGCAAGGTGGAGAGACTCGCCCTCACGCACCAGTTGGGCGAACACGGGGCCAAGGGTTGGCGAGCGCCGTGCTTCGACATCGCGGTAGGTTGCAACCAGGCAAATCGCGCTCTCGCGTATCTCGCGTGCAAGGAAGCGCAGTAGGAGCAACGAGGCGAGATCGCCGTCATGCAGATCGTCGAGTACCAGGGCCAAGGGTGCTCGAGCTGCTATCCGTTTGAGGAGTCGCGTAATCGCATCGAATAATCGGAAACGCGCTTGCTCCGGATCGGCGGGCAAGGCAATCACCGGTGCAGGGGAGACGCCGGGCGCCTGGACTTCCGGAACGACCTGTACGATCTCTCCGCTCAGCATCTCAACCTCGGCGGAATACTGAAGGTCGCTTGCCGTTGGGTTGCACAAGTCGGAAGCAAGTAGGGCGCGTAGGACCTGAGCCCAGGGCCAGAACGCCGGTGCGCCACCACCTTCCCAGCAGCGCCCCCAAAACACACGTACCCCTTGCTGTGTTGCCAAAGCGCTGAACTCGTCGGCGAGCCGGGTCTTGCCGATTCCGGGCTCCCCGGTGAGAAGAAACATGCTGCCACGGGCGGCGAGCAGCGAATTGATACCACCCTGTAGCGGAGTCAGTTCGTGGCGGCGCCCGATGAACGGCCGTCGCGTTCTCCTATTTGAGGCGTCACCCGGCATTGGTACGTGTCCTAGAGTAGGGAGGGCGACCTACCGAAGAGTGTCACTTGGCGTATGCTCCCGTCGAAGCCTTCTTGGCGACTCAAGATGGACTGTCCCCAGCGCTCTCGCGTTGCACCTGCTGCCAGCGAAACGGCGTGGCCAGTTGAGCAAGATACCGGGTGGGAAAGCGTGGCATAGCGGCGATGCCTATGGCACTTGGTGGCTCGCGATCGTTGGGAAGAAAAAAGGTTCCAAAAACGAGATCCCACAGGATCAAGTTCGAGCCATAGTTGGTGTTGGCTTCCGCAAGCGTGCGCGAGTGATGCCAGCGGTGCGGCTCGGCCATACTGAAGATGTAATTCAGGGGTCCTAGTTGGACATCGATGTTGCAGTGCTGCAGCATGCCGAACACGGCGTCGAACAAGCCAAACAATAGAAGGACCACTGGCGGACAACCGAGCATGACCAAGGGTACGTAGCCGACCAAGTAAAGGAGCCCCAAATCAATCGGATGGAAGCGCGCCGCATTGAGCCAATAGAGACGAGGAGCGCTGTGATGGGTGGCGTGGAAGCGCCACAAGAAATCGTGCTCGTGTTCCCAGCGATGAATCCAGTATTGCGGCAGCTCGGCGATCACCAAGGCCAGGGTGAGTTGCAGCACCAGTGGCCAAGTGTCTGGCCATAGATCGAGGCCCACGACGGGCGACAACAAGCTTGCAACCCAACTGCCAAGAAAGAGAGACAAGGGCTGCATAAGCCGGGTCGTGCCCAGCCCCGAGACGACCGCGTGCACAATGTCCGTGCGCAGATCGCCGTGCGAGTGGTTCCATTCCCGATGGTAGGGCCATAGGCGCTCGGCAATCGCGATGGCCAGAATCGCGACGGTTTGCGTCAGTACCACCGCTGCCGCCATTCCCAGTGTTGGAGTGAGCAGAATCGCCGTTGCAATGGCACCACCCAGCACGACCGGGAAGGCAAGGTAAGAAGCAAGGCGATGAACAGGGGCGGCCGGCATGACGCCGCAAACTAGCGAATTATCATGTTGTGATCACGGGTGTGGGGGTGCGCGGGTGCTGGAGTGCGGGGAATCTGCGGTGCTGAGGTGCTGGGGTGCTGAGGTTCGGGCCAATGCGTTAGGTTTAGTCAGGATTGGAAAAAGGATGGAAGGCAAGCCGTCTCCTCTCTCGCATTCTTGCGCCCACAGCCGCGGCTACAACCGATCAAGTGTAACCGCGCTCGTGAGAGGCTCGTGAGAGACTGCTTCGAAACTCACCCTCTCCGATTTACGAAAGATATCTTCGCTCACAAATGCCCCAGGATCGACGATCTCGGTTTGCTTGGTAGTCGGACGGCCCCCGAAATCGATGAGAGGGCGGTCTTCAGACAAGCTCGTGTAAGAGCGTGGCGTCGGTTGGATTGCCGCGCGAGGTGGTTGAAGTTCCCATTTCCCTGGTCGACTCAGAGTCGTCACGATCTAGAGTTCTGAGGTTGGTCGCCACGACTGTGTGTGTCGATTGAGGCCCTCGTGCTTCCGCGATATCACAGCCAACATGAAAGCGAAGGTGTACATCGACGGGCATGTGGGTACGACCGGGCTGCGCATTCGGGAGTGGATGCAATCTCGGCAGGACATCGAACTGCTCACCCTCTCTGAGGCGCAGCGCAAGGACACGGCCGCACGCCGCGAGCAAGTAACTGCCGCCGATGTTGCGATTCTGTGCCTTCCTGATGATGCGGCGCAGGAGGCAGTGCAATGGGCTGCCCCTACATCCACGCGCATCATCGACGCCAGCAGTGCTCACCGCGTGTCGCCCGGTTGGGTCTATGGTTTGCCCGAACTCACGGTGACTCAGCGTGAGGCAATCCGCTCCGCAAAGCTGGTCAGCAATCCCGGCTGTTACCCCTCAGGGTTCGTGCTGCTGGTGCGTCCCCTTGTCGAGGCCCAGTTGCTTAGCCCCGATGTGCCACTCACCATCCATGCCTTATCCGGGTACTCGGGAGGCGGGCGCCCGTTGATCGAGAAGTGGGAAGACCCCGCAGGCCAATTGCTTACCCTACCCTACGAGGCGCCGTATGCCCTCGACCGCGTGCACAAGCATATCCCCGAGATGACGCGCTATGCGGGATTGCTGCATGCGCCGTACTTCGAGCCGGCGGTGGGTCCGTTCCGTTGCGGCATGCGCGTGCAGGTGCCGATTCACGCCAACTTGCTGAAGCCAGGCACCGGCGCCGGTGACGTCTGGGCGGCACTGTACGCGCGCTACGCCAACGAACCGTTCGTGCACGTGCAACCGTTCCAGCAGAAGCTCGACACCCATGAGCGCAGCTACGACCCGCAGGCCTGCAACGACAGCAACCGCATGGAGTTACACGTGCTGCCGCATCCCTCGGGCCACGTGCTGCTCATGGCCATCCTCGACAATCTGGGCAAAGGCGCCAGCGGCGTAGCCATCCAGTGCCTCAACCTCATGCTTGGCCTGGATGAGCGCGCGGGGCTACCCGAGTAAAATGGACGATGGGGGACCGGCAAGCAATTCCGGGCGTAGCGCCCCCGCACGGATCCCGCGGTCGATGACCCATCCGGCCGGATCATGACTCGTTGGCGGCCAGCCCACTGCCCGCTGCCCACGCGCTGGACAGCTACTGTCGACCCCGACAACGTTTGGCCCGAGCACCCGCGCCCGCAGCTCGTACGGCCACAGTGGCAATCACTGAATGGGGTCTACGAATGCAGCATTCAGCCCCTTGCCGCCGCTCCTCCCACACACTTTGAAGCAACAATTCTAGTCCCATTTCCGGTGGAGTCCGCCCTGTCAGGCATGGCTCGCAGGGTTACCGCCACCGACCGTATCTGGTACCGGCGCAGCTTCCACGTCGACACGGCACCCGACGGCCACACATGGATGCTGCATTTCGGCGCCGTCGATTGGCGAACGGAAGTGTGGGTAAATCGTCGCCCGCTGGGTAGCCATGAGGGCGGCTTCGACCCGTTCTCCTTTTCGCTCGGCCCGCTCGGCGGCGACCACGAACTCGTGATTGCCGTGTGGGACCCAACCGACGACGGCCCGCAACCGCGAGGTAAACAGGCCCTGCATCCGCCCAGGCTCATGCGACCGTTCTTTTACACCCCGGCCAGCGGTATCTGGCAGACGGTCTGGCTGGAGCTCGTTCCGAGCACACACGTGGCGGCGCTGCGGTTGACACCCAAGCTGGGTACTGATGGCGACACTCTATCCATCGACGCGCAGTTGGCTGGGGCGTACGGCGACGAAGAAGTGTGCGTCCTCGCCATGAGCAACGGTCGACACGTAGCCACCACCGAGGGTCGCCTCGGAGACTCGCCGCTGCAACTCAGCTTTACCGAGCCTCGACGTTGGACACCGGACGATCCGTTCCTTTACGATCTCGAAGTACGCGTTCGACGCCGCGGCAAGCAAATGGATGCGGCGCGCAGTTACTGCGGCTTGCGTGATATTCGGCTCCAACGCGATTCCCGCGGCGCCTTACGCTTCGCCCTCAATGGCAAGCCGCTGTTCCTGCACGGGCTGCTCGACCAGGGATACTGGCCAGATGGAATCTATACAGCGCCCTCGGACGAGGCGTTGCGTTGCGATCTCGAAGAAACGAAACGGCTCGGCTTCAACCTCGTGCGCAAACACGTGAAGATCGAGCCCGCCCGTTGGTACTGGCACTGCGATCGACTGGGATTGCTCGTCTTCCAGGACATGCCCAATGGCGACCGCATGACGCGCGGGATTCCACTCGGCGGGGTGGGCATCTTCGATCCAACCCGCTGGCTCGGCGAGCGCGCGATTCGGCGGACCCCATCTTCCGCGGCAATCTATGAGCGCGAACTCGTGGCCATGCTCGCCGCGCTTGCCCATCATCCGTCGATCGTCATGTGGGTCCCGTTCAACGAGGGCTGGGGACAATTCGACGCGGCCCGCATCGCTGCCCTGGTGCAAGCTAGCGACCACACTCGGCTGGTGGATGCCGCAAGCGGCTGGATCGACCCTGGCACCGGCGACGTCCGCGACGTCCATGTCTACTACCCAGGCCCACGCATGCCGGCGCGCCCCGACCCACGGCGGGCCGATGTGCTAGGAGAATGGGGCGGCCTCGGCCTGGTGATCGACACCCATTGTTGGCCGAAAAAGCCGTTTGCCTATCGCATTCTCAAGAGTGCCGCAGATTTCGAAAGCGCCTATGCCGAGCAACTCGCACAGCTCCGTATCCTTGCGGAGAAGGGACTAGCGGCCGCCGTGTGGACACAAACCACAGATGTCGAAGGCGAGGTCAACGGCCTCTTCACCTACGACCGCTCTACTCTGAAGCTCGACGCAACCAATCTATGCGCGAGAAATCTCATTCTGCTCAAGACGGTTTGATCGGGTCTCTAGCTAGCGGTACGGTTAAGAGAGTCCGCCGGGTATTGGTGCGGCTCGCCGTATGT
>CAZGSN010000646.1:0-2478 GCA_964528465.1 uncultured Binatia bacterium (SeqCode) | reverse complement strand
CGAGGGATTCGAAGCATGTTGACGAAAACAGTGTGTTCTTTGAACCACGAAGGCACGAAGGACACGAAGCAAGAGCAGGGTGAGGTCAAGGGGGCTGGTCCGCTGTGTATCCTTCAGAATTCCCTCTGAAGAGTCATTCTTCGTGACCTTCGTGCCTTCGTGGCTCAATAGGAAGGTCACATTGATGTTTGCCGCCTCCGCGGCGAGCAGTCTCATGAATTATGCGGGCTAGATGGCCACGCGTTTACACGCGCGGCTACGGCTGACGTTTCAGCAAGCAACCTAGCCGCGGCGGTTATGCGCGGTTACGCCGGTGCGCCGTCTCGAAGGCCGGAGGACCCTTTCAACGGTGCTCCTACAACCGGACAACCTCAAGGAGCGCGCGCCGTAGGCGGGCATAGTGCAGCATGGAGGCCACATAGTACATGCGGCGCGGGACGGGCTGGCTGCTCTGTGCCGTATCGAAGCCGTAGTGTGTCGTCAGGTGGGTGCGGATGCGGGTAATCGTGGCGCGATCGAGATGCAGCATGTGTTGTGCACTGGCACGCCAGCCACGCTGCTTGGGAAACAGTACTCTCGCCAGGGGATGCGGATAGGCGGCCAAGACCGGGAACACGTCCGCGAACAACTCTTCGGTCGAGGTCAGGTGATCGGTGAAGTTGGCGTTGAAGAAGGCGCGCTTGTGTGGCGGCGGGGGCGTGCTCAAGAGCTGTTCCCGATACCAATGCCCAAGCTCGTGCCCAAGACTCGCCGCCACCGCACCAGCAGGGTGGGCGAGGTTCAGCCAGATCAAGGGGCGGGTCCCAGCCGCACGGTAATAGAACCCACGTAGGCCGGGGCTGGTTCCCCTGGCTTCCATGCGCAACAACACGCCACCGGCGGCAACAGCGTCTAGAATTCTCTGATCGAAATGCAGCGGGCGGCGGTTGAAGTCAGGAAATTCGCTGCGAGCGCGTTGTACCAGCGCTTGCAGCGGCGGCTCCGAGGACGCCAGCAAGCGCTCCACCGCCACTACGTAGTCGGCTGCCAGGATCTGGCGCAGCTCCTTGACCTGGCGCTGCCACCCGCGTTTGCGGGCGTGCTCGCTGAGGGAGAACTCTTCGAGCACGCCCGCCACGCTTTCCTCAAGCTCATGGAGCGGCATAAGGATGGAAACCTGGAGCTGCTGGCGAAGAGGCTGTTATTCTTCGGTAAGAGCTTGCCGAATCGCCTGCAAGATGAAGAGAAAATCGCGCTGCGTGCGCACTGCACCAAGCATGGCCACGCCCTCGAGTGCCGCCAACTCCTTCTTCGAGATGCCATGGCGGGTGTGCAGGGCGCGATTGGTCTTGAAGCGTTCCCACACCGAACCGCGAACCTCACGCTTAGGGGCTATCAACTCGCGTGCCTCGGGATTTGCTTGAAAAAAGACCTCGCCAGGATCTAGGTCGAGAGTTGCCGCCAAGCGCCGGACCAGACTAGGGCTAGGCCGTCGTTGGTTGACCTCTAGATAGGCAATGTGGTTGGGCTGACATTGCGAGCGCTGTGCCACTTCGGCACGCGACAGACCAAGCTGCTCGCGCCGTTGCTTCAGCATTTCTCCAAACGTTGTCGGTTTCACGGATGGCTTCATGGCTAACCATATAAGCAACTTCCTGCGCTGTCGGAAGCGGTCTCGGGATCTAGTGCTGGGGTGCTGGGGTACCGGAGTGCTGAGGTGCTGGAGTGCTGGAGTGTTGCGGTGCTGGAGTACACTGGTGTGCAGTGCGCCTTAGGCACCGCGGCACGTCCGCACCGCAGCACTTCCGCACCTCTCAAGCGAAGTGGAGGCGGGCGAAATCCTTGAAGCGAATCACGAGCGGGTGGACTCGAACTTGCGGTGCCAGAGGATGCATCAACGGCGGCCCGGCTGGCTTGAAACCAAACGATCCGACGTAAAGTTCGCGCACGGAGTCGACAGCAAACGCGACGATCACCTCGGGCCGCATTCCGCCGACGAGAATACGTCCAGCCTCCTTGAGCAAATGGGCTAGTCCAAGGTGTTGATACTGCGGCAGCAGGTACATCGACGCAATCTCCACGACGCGATCCGGTGCGATCGATTCCAGACGCTCGGTTTTGATGGCATAGCCAAGCCCAATCATCGCCTCGCTCATCCGCCATGCGGCGAATCCGCCAACAAGCCGTCCTTCGACAAAGACGCCCAGGCTAGTGCCGCATCGTCGCATGGTATCGAGAACCCGATCGTTGAGACGCACGCCGAGCGCCGCGTACGTGCGCACTCGATCGCGGCGCATTTGCGCCAATAGCTTGGGGGAAGAAACGACCCGCACTTGCGCATTGTCGGGGGTGACGATCGTAGCGCGACCAAGGCGCGCTTGCAGAATGGCGGCACTGCTTGTCCCCGCACTGGTTGAATCCATGGTTCTCTCCTTTCCGAAGATACCTACAGGCAGCGGGGTGAGAACTCGCAACCGACCCGCGATCCTGGTTCACGCG
>CAZGSN010000645.1:0-5863 GCA_964528465.1 uncultured Binatia bacterium (SeqCode) | reverse complement strand
CCCTCTGTCCCTCAGTCCCTCTGTCCCTCTGCCCCTGTCATAGGCGAATTGCCTGATCTCCTTGACGTCGAGCTATCCCTGATCGGGAGAAGTAAACGCCTGCGGCGGAATCAGCTCGCGAATGCCGTCGGGGCGCGTCCAGTGCATTTGGAACAAGAGTCGCACCGAGCTCGCGGTGGTCCACGCGTCCCAGGTGGCCTCGAGGGGATAATCGCCGGAGGCGAGTTGCAATTCGAATCTACATTTCTCCGGCGCCTCGGGGCTGACACTCGCAAAGCTGCAGAGCGACTGGCCATCGAGTTCGACGCGGAAAGGCCCGCCCGCATCTACCTCGAAGGCATAGGCGCCCGGCGTATCGATGCGCAGGCGGCCCGACCAACGCACACGAAACGGCGCCTGCACGGCCAACTGTGGCGGCACTCGGAAAAAGGTTTCGACCGTATAGAAATTCAATTGAGGGTCGCGGCGTTGCAGCAGCGTTTCGCCATCGCGCTCGTAGGTTGCGCGCAGGCCACCAGCCAACGGGGCTTCGGCTTGTGCCGCGAGATCGCCGGGACTCAGCTCGACGTAGCGGAAGAACAGGCGGTGGTTGGCTTTGTGCCGTACATCCACACCCACACTGTTCGGGTACAGCCAGTGGATAAACGGTTCGAGGGCGAGCTGGGTGGGTCCAAGAACGAGATAGGTGGGCACTCCAGCGACAGGATTTCGAATCGGCAAGAAGTGGGCGGGCTCGGCAACATCGAGCAAGGCTCGGTCGGGAAAATCGAAGGCAAACTGCTCGACATCGACACTGTGCGCGAAGTGCAAAAAGTTGTCGGCACCTAGCAAGTAAACCGGGCTCGCAGGAGGCAACCCACGCACGAAGTGTACGAGCTCGGAGATCTCTTCTGCCGAACTGCTGCCGTGTTCGATGAAATACGTCCGCCAGTTCTCAGCCAAACCGGCAGCCAGGACGACCGCGACACACAGTGCCTGCAGACGCGGCCGACCCGGCAGGCTGCCGAGAAGCGAACGCACGGGCAAAGCCGCCAAGAGGCAGAGGGCCGGCACGATCCCGACCATGCGCACAAAGGCGGGCGGATCAATGGTGAGGGCGCCACCGGTCAGCGCCGTAGTCGCCCACCAATAGAGAACGAAAGCCCCGCGGATGCTGCCGCGTATGGCAATAGCAAGGCCGAGCACGAACAGCGCGGCGCTGATGTGATCCAACATGCCGCCACCGCGATAACCAAGCTGATACGCTTCTGCGGGGAGAATCGTAAAGCCAAGCCATGTCTTCCAAAGCTGCGACGCCACCAGCGGCCAGGCGCCGGCCATACCGCCTTGATCGAAGGCGGTGAGCACCCTTGGGGTGATTTGCCTCGCATGCGCCATCCAGGTGAATTGCGTCCAGTTGTGGGCGAACTGGTAGGCGTCGGTGAGGTAGTACAACCATGGCAAACTGACGAGGGTGAAGCTGAAGCCGGCAAGCACGACACCCCGCCAACGCGACAGCAAAGCACGCGGCCGCAAGCACAAGGTCAGCAGCGTCCATCCGAACAGGAGGAGCGGCACGACGTGGGCGGCATTGTAGGAGTGCAAGCACAGCGCGGCGGCGATGCCGGTGCCAGTGTATGCCAGGGCCGAGCCGGTATTCACCGCGCGCCACATGGCAAAGAACGTCAGCGCTTCGAGCAGCATGGCTTGGGCGTGGGTCGTACCCAGACGGCTGAAGTCGAGAGCCGTGCGGTTGTAGGCGAGGATGGCTGCGGCAAGTACGGCGGTACGGCGATCGAACAGCTCACGACCTAGAAGGTACGTGACCAATACCGTCAGGCTGCCGAATACGGCGGAAGCGAGGCGCAGGCTTACCGTGCTGAGGCCGAGAACAGCACCGAGCATGCCTTGCAGCGATAGCCCAAGCATCGACCACGTGTTCCATCCCATGACGAAGAGGCGCGGCACACCGTCTTGGTAGGCCATGCGCAACCACATGCCGAGACGCGACTCGTCTCCGAAATACACGCGCGGAAGCTCCGCCAACCACAGGACGCGCAGCAATACTGCCAAAAACAGGACGCCACATAAGAGTTGGCACTCGCGGGGAAACCTTGGCTCGCTCGTCGCAGCAGAGGTAACACGCTGCGGCCAAGCAACAGCGCTCAGCGCAGCCATGCTCACCAGCCATGCGCCAACCGCAATGAGGTTGCCGTCGTGCAGGGTTGAGGCCTCCATGGTCAGCGCCGTGCTGCCCACGGCAAGCAGCAGCAGTTGCGACGATGCGTGCGTCAGGGAGATGGAACTCCTAACAGCGGCTGAGGGAGAGGAGACACGCACCGCCGAGAAATCGCAGAAGCGCCACGCCATGCCTGCGGCTACCGCATAGAATAACCAAGGGATCCAAGACTGTGGTTCGCGAAAGGCAACGAGCTGAATGCCGACAGCCGATGCAGCCACCGCGATTCTAGCCAAGGTGGTCATGGGTCGGCTCGCTGCGTGCGGGGCTGATGTGCACGAGTGCCGAGGTGCTGGGTTGCTGGGGTGCTGAGGTGCGGAAGTGCTGAGGTGCTGGAGTTCTGGAGTGCTCGGGTTCGGGGATGCGGGCGGATTTGGGGGACGCCATGACATGGGCAACAAACTCTCATGGTCCTCATTCCCCCGGAACACACACCTCAGAACCCAAGAACTCCCGCACCCCAGCACTCCAGAACCCCCGCACCCCCCTATGGTTCGAACTGTGTTGGTGGAATGATTTCCTGCACGCCTCCTGGTGGCGTCCACGACAGTTGGAACAAACGGCGATTTGAGCTGGGAGTGGCGCGGCAGGCCCAGCGGGCGCGCAGGGTATGAGTTCCTTGTGTGAGCTGGCGGGTCGTGGTGCATTGCTTGGGTTCTTCCGGGAGAATGTGGTCGGCACTGCACAATACTTCGCCGTCGATCTCGATGCTGTAGGCTCCGCTCGAATCCACCTTCATTGCATAGGAGCCTGTAGTGGGCACGCGTAGTTTGCCATTCCACTCCACATCGAAGGGAGCGCGGATCTGTAGATAGAAGCGCGGCAGCTCCCAAAAGTTTTCGATCAGGAAGGTGTTCAACTGGGGATCGATGCGTTGCAGTAGGACCTCGCCGTCACGCTTGTAGATCCCGTGCAAGCCTTCCCGTTGTGTGTCTGGACGCATGGCCCAGCGATCGAGGGTAACCGGTTGCCCGGCGCTTTCCGCCTTCTCGCCCTTGGCTTTCTCCGCCTCGACCACGAGGGAGAGCGAGCGCGTGCCGCCAGGTGGCTCGCGCAGGGTGATGGGATGCCAGCCGACGGGCAGGTCGACCGGCTCCTGAACCTTCTCCCCGGCTCCCAGCTTCCGCCGTACTTTGTCGCCAATTACCAACTCCCCCCCACGGCCGCTGGCGATCTTCAAGGTTCCCGGTTGCACCGCAGGCCAGTAAACCTGCCCCGTCCATTCTATTGCACCGGCTCGCGCCACTGTGCTGTCGAACGGGTCGGCTACAGACGCGGGCTCGTCTCCCGCATTCATCACCAACCCGGTGTGCGCCAGCAGATCAGGCACGGGAATCGTTGCCATCCGGTAGAGCATGCGTTTGTCGTGCCGGGTCGCAAGATCGAACAGCTCCGCATGGGGGTAGAGAGATTTCAGGTACGGCATGAGGCCGAATTGGGTCGGCGCCAAAACGACCACAAGCGGCTGACCCATGGCACTGTGGACCGGCAAGAAGTGCGCTGGCTCATCCACGTTCTCCAAGTCGTGATCCATGAAGTTGATGTCGAACAGCTCATCGCCGAAGCGCAGAAAGTACTCGGCACCAAGGAGGCGGCCGATGGTATCCTTGGGAAGATCGTCGAAGCGCCGTGCCAGATCGGTAGCACCATCCGGCTCGGTGGCGGCATACTCGACAAAATATGTGCGCCAGACGTCGTAGCCGGCGAGACTGAGCAACAGAGCGGCGACACCGATGCCGACGGCGCGAAGTGCTTTGATTCCGGCCCAAAGATCGACAAAGCTCGACAGAGCCAGGCCAGCCATGATCGGCAGAGTCGGCACCAAGCCAACCATGCGTACGGTCGCTGGGGGATCATCGGTCAGCACGCTGCCGATGATGGCGTTGACGAAGAACCAGTAGAGCAGAATCGCTTCACGACGAAACAGCCGGGTAAACAGGATGGCCATGCCGAGCACGAACAAGGGAGAGCTAATGTGGTCGAGCAGGCCTCCGCCGCGATAGCCGATGCCATAGGCGCCAGCGGGGATGGCGGTAAAGCCAAGGGCCGTACCGAACACTTGGTGGTACACCAGCGCCTTCGCCGCCGGCCAACCCTGCATGTTCCACACGTCCATGATGTGCGCGACCACCTGGCGGTTACGCGCCATGTGCGTCCACTCCACCCAATTGTGCAGGAACTGGAAGTGATCGGTGATGTGGTAGATCAAGGGCGACGTGCACAAGAGGAAGCCTGCGCCAACCAAGCCGGCAGCCTTCCAGTGCGTACGAATCGCCGACGGCCGCATCACCGCGCTGATTGCGATCCAAGAGAACAGCAAAGGTGGGAACGACTGCCCGGCGTTGTAACTGTATAGATTCAGGCCAAGTACAAACCCCGAGAAGAAGAAGGTAAGCGCCTTGCCGGTGTTGAGGCCGCGAAACCACAGGGCCAACGCCAACGAACCCCACAACATCACCTGGGCGTGACAAACACCGAGGCGGCTGAAGTCGATGGCCGTACGGCAGATGGCGAACAAGATGGCCACGAACACGGCCACGCGTCGCGACAGCAGCTCGCGGCTGAGGATGTACGTCGTGACTACCGCAAACGTACCGGCAAGCGCCGACGACATCTTGAGCGTGGTGGTGTGGATGCCAAGCACCGGCGTGAAGATGCCCTGCAAGGCCATGCCGAGATTCGGCCACGTATTCCAGCCCATTTGGAAGAAGCTGCGCAGCTCCGTGTGGTAGTAGCGATAGATCTGCGAGGCGACGCGCGGCTCGTCGCCAATGATGTGATAGGGAATCGCGTCGATCCAAGTGAAGCGGGCCACGGCAGCCAAGCCCGCAATCGCAAGCACGCCGAGCAATTCATTTCGGTTCCACGGCGGAGTTGCGGCTAAACCGGGAGCGACTTGCCAGCGCCGGACAGCCAGCGCTGCCGCTGCCGTTGCGACCAACCACAAAGCCAGCGACGTCCACGGGTACAAGGATGTTTCTGAGAAGCCGATTGCCGCGACCAACGCTACGACAGCAAACAACGCGGCTCCCAGACGCAGGACAACCCCGCCAGCCGGTCGTGCCTGGGGCAAGGATTCCGTTGCTACCGAGGGGACCGAGGGTGCCCAGACGCCGAGAGCAAAGACCACAGATGCCAGAAAGTAGGCTCCCCACCCAGCAAGGTCGTAGGGAGTTGCTGCCGTAGCTTGTTGCGCCGCCAAGGCACCGGCCAACGCCAGGCTGGCCACTAGAATGCGAAGAAGAGGAGATCTCATAACCCCCACGCCACCATCGTGTCGCGCGGTGCTAGCACAGGATCACAGCAAAACCACCCTGTTCGTCGCTGGGGCGACGATTCGCAAATGGGAAGCTTGCTCCATGGACTGCGCTCCCCGTTCAGCGTGGGGAAATCAGTTGGAACCGCGGATGGACACGGATAGACACGGATTGCTTGTGAAATGGATCAAAACCCAGAAACACAAGACAGCGGATGGACGCACGCAGGAGCTTTCTCGTGCTGCTCTTGCCGCGCTCGCCTATATCCGCGTTCATCTGTGTCCATCCGTGGTTCAATTGTTGTTTCATAGTTCAGCCTCGGCGATGAAATAGATCTCCCTGCTGCTCGATCGCTCCAGCTTGGATGAGACGAGCGAGATGCTGGCGA
>CAZGSN010000644.1:0-3630 GCA_964528465.1 uncultured Binatia bacterium (SeqCode) | reverse complement strand
CTCTTCGCCGTGCATCCGCTGCACGTCTTGTTCTCGGCATCCGACGCACTTGCCGTGCCGTCCATCCTTCTCGCGGCTACGGGCTATGCCTTCCTTGGCGCTGCTGCGCATTGCCGGGGACAGCGCAGCTCCGGCTGGGCTGCGCGGGCGCTTGCGTGTCTGTATTTCTTCACGGGCTCCACCGCCCTGTGTTTGCTGACGCAAGTACGCCAGGAGCACGTGGTGTTCCTGATTCCGGCTGTCGCCTTTGTCGTCTCCCGACGGCAGCAGCTTTCCTGGATGACACTGGCCCCAGGCCTGCTGGTGGCGGTGATACTGCTGTCGTCCTACGCACACGCCGCATCTACTGCGGGGTTTCTCTACCAGGCCGTAGTGCCCAGCTTGCAGGCTTGGTGCGAAGAAGCGGTTCGCAACCCGGTGTTGGGCTTGCCGGCTCTGCTCTTCGGATCCATCGCTGTTGGCGTTGCTCGTGGTTGGTGGTCTGGCGTTCTGGCTCTCCTGGCATGGCTCCCGGCAATCGTGCTGCCGGCGTCCATTGCTCTGGGCGGCCATCACGCTGCACGTGTGTATGCCAACTGGCTGGTCTGGGTCCTCCCCAGCGCCGCCTACGGCTTTTCGTTGTTGCTGATCTCACCGAGGAGGATGGCGCGGCTCCTGGGCGTCGCCTCTATCTTCTGGATGGCGCTGCATCCGCTCTTGGTTAGAGAGGTGTTCTCCACCCAGTACCTGGAGATCCTGGAGCATCAGTCCTTTCGCACTCTTCTCGAGGGTCTGCCTGCGGCCGTCCGTTATGTGGTGGTTCCTGACGACGACCTGGAGGGAATCGACAGCACCCTCGAAGCCTTCAACAAGTATGCGAGGATTCTCGATGCCACACCTGCAGGCCGGCGTGGTGTGCGCTTACGCAAGCTCAGTGCGCTGCTCGCTGTTCCACCTATTTTCACCTGTGACCCGGGCGAGTGTATTTTCTTCTTCGGGCTGCCCTGTCAGGCGGACGGTCTCACCTCGCCCGTAGGCAAGGCCTGCGCAACTCTTGTGGACAGCAGTCGCAGTACCGTATGGAGCGAAGAATCTCTGCTGGGAGCCTCGTTTCTGTCGTGCAGTATCTACAGCGGATCCTTGAGGGATCGACGCTGTGCTCCCACCTTCCGTGTTCATCGCTTTGCCGCGTATCAAAGGACAGGCTGAGAGGGGCCGGTGCTGCTTCGGCGCCGGTTGCTTGATCGTTCTCGCACCTGTGGTAGGCCGGGGCCGTGCCATCGCATCGTCGACGAGAGCTGATCCCGGAAGACCTCGAGCGGCTGCGCTACGCGCTCGGGCGGCGCAAGGTCGATGCGGAGCAGAGTCTCTTCGCACGTGACGGCATGATGTGGCGTATCAATCGCGAGGGGGCGCTGTTGCTTGGCGGTGGCTGTGCCTTGCTCCTACAAGTTGCGCATCCGTTGGTGGCCGCCGGGGTGGAGCAGCACAGCAACTTCCGCACGCAGCCGTTGCAGCGCTTGTGGCGTACGCTCGACCTGATGCACTCCGTCGTATTTGGCAGCGCCAAGCAGGCGATTGGCGCCATTCGCGCAATCGAGCGCCGGCACGCGCCGGTGGTCGGAAGGCTTGCCGAATCCGTGGGGACGCTCGACGCCAATACCTCGTATCGGGCTAGCGATTCTGCGCTGCAGTTTTGGGTGCACGCCACACTCGTCGACACAGCCCTGCGTGTCTACGAGCGGGTGGTTGATCCGCTCTCGGAGGAAGCGCGTGCCGCCTACTATGAGGAGTCGAAAATTACCGCGCGCTTGTTCGGAATTCCGCAGCGACAGATCCCTCGTCGCTGGCCTGACTTTGCCGCCTATTGGCGTGAAATGGTGGAGGGCGACACGCTTGCGGTGGGCGCCGCGGGCCGTGCGGTGGCGGAGTCGATTTTGACGCCGCCGTTGCCTTTCGGTGTGCGTCAGGTGTTTCAGCTTCCCCATGTATTCACTCTGGGCCTGCTGCCCGACAAGGTGCGCCAGCAGTACGGCTACCCATGGAGCCTGGCGCACGAAGCCTTGCTGGCGGCGGCGACGTTGACGGCTCGATGCTCATTGCCATGGTTGCCGGATGGCTTGCGGCTGATGCCGGCAGCGCGCCGAGCGCTGCTCCGCTCCCCCGCCTAGGGAACCTCTGCATAGGTCCTGCACGGTTCCCGGCACCTACTTCTGAGGCCGCGTCTTCGTTTGAACTTCACCCCGGCTTTCGCCGGAATGACGAACGAACGCAGAACCCCATCTCAGAGAAAAACGACGATCTCACTCGCCCGGATGACCATGGTTGGGCGTGTGGGTTGCGACTGTCTGTTCCAGAGTGAGGTAGGGCCTGGGCAGAGGTTCCCTAAACATGCGTCCTCGTGGAAGTTTGCTCTTGAAGGAGTTCTGAAATTACCCTAGCAGTGGCCTACCGGATGAAACCTACCACTCTCGCTCTCCCCCTCTACTGTTTGCTGGTGTGGATGATGGACGGTGCAGCCCTGGCAATGCCCGAGGCCGCTCCGCTGCGTCCTTACCCCCGAGTGGCGGGTGCCGAGATCGTCCACGCCGTCGAGCCCGGGGAAACCATCGATCGCATCTCACGACGCTTTGGTGTTGGGACACGGCAGGCACTGGCAATGAATCGCCTTGGTGAGGGGGCACGGCTCAAGAAGGGGCAACGCCTGACGTTATCCAATCGCCGCATCGTGCCCAGCCTTGCCGACGACGGCATCGTCATCAACATTGCCGAACGTGTTCTTCATTGGATGCAGGGTGGCGCCTTGAGGGCGCAGTTTCCTGTTGGCGTAGGACGCGAGGCTTGGGAGACGCCGCTTGGGCGCTACGAGATTGTCGGGCGGCGGCGTGATCCCGTGTGGCACGTTCCCCCGTCGATCCAACGCGAGATGCTGGAGAATGGCCAGGAGGTAAAAACGGTGGTGCCGGCGGGACCGAGCAACCCACTGGGCAAGTACTGGCTGCAGCTCTCTGCCAACGGCATTGGGATTCACGGCACCAATCGTCCGTGGACCGTGGGCAAGTACGCTACGCACGGCTGCATCCGCATGCGCGCCGATGACATCGAGTGGCTGTTCTACAATGTGCCGACTGGAACCGCGGTGGAGATCGTCGACGAGCCCGTGAAATTCGCACAGCTCGATGACGGGACCTTGCTGATGGAGGCGCACCCTCTGCGCAAGAAGCACACGCAGGCCTACACAGCCGATCGAGTCGCGGCCAGCCTGCAAGCCGCGGGTTTGGCGGATCTCGTCGACAGTGCGGCGCTGGAGCGCACCATGCGCAATGCCTGGGGCGTGGCCGTCGATGTGACGCGCCGAGCCCCCACTTCTGTCAGCGCCGCGACCGACGGTACCTCAGTCCCGCCACCGAGTTCGGCAAGGGCCGCACGCCAGCAAGTACCGCCTCACGCCGAGGCGCAGAAACCTAAGGCGAAGGAAGTGCAGAATACTCTGCCGGATACGGAGCCTGCAGGGGCAGGCGCCGGCTCCGTGCATGAGCCGCAGGCGGCGGTGCGGATACCAGGGGACAACATGGCGACGGCGATTGCCGTTGAGACCTACCGCCGTCCCAACAACTACATCTGGACCGGTGGCCGGCCCATGCGCGTCGG
>CAZGSN010000643.1:0-9273 GCA_964528465.1 uncultured Binatia bacterium (SeqCode) | reverse complement strand
CAATGCGATGCGTCAGCGTGGAGGAGTAGCTTCTCCAATCTCTTTGTTCCTCCGACCTACAGCCTACGGTCTACAGCCTACAGCCTGCGCGGCCCGCTCCGGCCCTTCAAGCTTTGGTTGCGGCCACGAGGCCGCGCTATGGCTAGTTGACGCGGATGATCATGCGCGCAGGGGCACCGACGTTGCCGGCTTGGTCGCGTAGGCGAACGGTGAGCAGGGTGTCACCTTGCGGGAAGGCCAAGATGGCAGAAACAAACCCACAGAACTGAACCTCGCTCTCGGAATCGACGAAGCCGTAGTCTTCCGTCGGCTCGATCTTCACACATCCGTCATCACTGGCGCTGATGCCCATCGGCTGGCCGAGCCCATCGCGGAACCGGCAGGCTAAGTCATTGATGGTGTTGGCATTGGTCATCGTGACATCGAAGCTAGGTGGGTCGATCGCCGGCACGCCCCCTGGCGTTGGACCCGGAGTGGGTTGGGCTGTGTCGCACACAGCCGAGCTACCATTTCCGAGCACACGATTGGCTTGAATCTGCAAGTCGGGGAGCTGAGAGACGTTGTCGTTGAGGCTAGACAACGCCACGGCGGAGCCACTGCTACCCTTTTTCGCTTCCACGACGAGCCGAAACCCAGAAGCACCACCCGTGACCCCGGCAGTACGAGCAAAGATCGGAACACCATCGGGGCTCGTCTCTACGGGCTGTACGAGCACATCGTCGGCGCGGGTAATACCGACAAAGGTAATCTGTGGACCTGTCGGGGGAGTAGCGGGAGTAGCAACCATTGGAACCGGAGTCGGGCCAATGTGGCTGGGATCATCATCTCCGCAGCCGGCCATGAGGGCAGCAACGATCAAAGAGCCAACC
The DNA here is from genome assembly GCA_964528465.1 of uncultured Binatia bacterium (SeqCode). Lineage (GTDB taxonomy): Bacteria > Desulfobacterota > Binatia > HRBIN30 > HRBIN30 > CAZGSN01. The sequence goes on along the minus strand of CAZGSN010000643.1, from coordinate 8,404 downwards.
AAAGAGCCAACAACGATGCGTGAGCTATTCATGTCTCCTCCTCCTACAAAAGCCCCACCAATGGGCTCGCACACTACACAGACAAGGGGAAAATGACAACCAAACCGCCCCACATCCGGCATCAGTGCCGGACTTGGAGGGATCGGGGTGCCAAGCGCGCTATGGCTAGGAACCAACACGCAGAATCATGGACGCGGTGGGACCAGGGTTTCCATTGACATCTCGCAGACGTACGGTGACCGCCGTTTCGCCGACCGGGAACTCGAGGTTGCGAGGTATCTTGGCGCTGCAAAACTGCACATCCGAGGCAAGATCCACGTAGCCGGAATCTCCCGGGCGCGACGGAAAGGAGACACAGCCGTCCGACTCGATACGACTCTTGGGATCACCCTTACCATCAATGAAACGGCACCCAAGGTCGTTGATGGCGTCGGCTTCAAGCTCAGAAAACATGGGAGGATCGACCGCGGGGACCCCGCCAGCAACACCGCGCGTATCGCAGACGGCAGTACTCCCGTCGCCAAGTGGGCGAGATACCAGCGCCTGAAAATCCGGAAGCAAGGACTCACCTTCGAAGGTGAAGCAACCAATGTCTACAAACTCGAGTCCTTCGCGAAACGAAGAACACCCTGGAATCATTCCGCTCGGACCGCGCTTGCCCTCGACCACAATCGCAAAGCCAGAGCCGCGCACCAGCACAAACACCGGAACGCCTCCAGGCAGAACCTGCGTGGGTTGCATCAATGTGTCGTCCGCGAAGGTGAGCCCAATGTACGACACCACAGGGCCGATCGGCAGTGCGCCTTGGGTGGCGGTTACCGTAGCCGTTGGCATAGGCGTCTCCGTCGGTGTCGGACGCCGCGTGTGCGTGCGCGATGGCGTGCGCGTGGGAGTGCGCATGGGGCCGGTCGCCGTTGGAATTGCCGTTGTGGCCGTTGGGCTCGGCGGCGTCGACGTGGCGGTGGCGCTCGGCATCGATGTCGGAAAAGGCGTATGCGTAGGTGTGTCTCGCCTAGTGGGAGTGCGGGTGCGCGTGGGCTCGCTTGTCCGCGTAGACGTGAAGGTCGCCGAGGGAGTTGCGGTGCGCGAAGCCAGCGGACTGGCCGGGGCTCGGGTGGGCGTTGGCGTGAAGGTCGGTGGCAGTGCCCCAACGCCAACCCGCACCATTAGCCGCTGTTCGGGACCCAAGTTGCCGAGCAGATCACGCAGGCGCACGGTGAGAATCGTATCACCGGCAGGAAAGGCAAGGTCGCGGGAAATCTGGATGCAGTACTGCACCAACGGATTGGCGGATACAAAGCTGGGATTGCCGAACTCATCTTGCGTGCAGGCAAACGCCGGAGCCGTCCACACCGTGGCGCCGCAAACAAGATCGTTGAGCGCATCGGTAATTGCCTGCCCGCTTCCGAAGCTTGGCGGGGAAACAGCAGTGACGCCGCCGTCGCATAGGATCGCGCTGCCATCTCCAAGGGGGCGATTGGATTGGATCTGGACATCCGGACGCAGCAACGGATTGCTGGTGGCAGGATCGAACAGAGCCACGCCTGGGCGAACGTTGCTGGCCCCGGTCTGCCCCTCCACCACGACGCGCACTCCAAATCCTGCGGTGCGATAGTGCACCGGCACCCCGTTGTGCACACCGATCGGAGCCAGCATACCACCATTGGCGCTCGCCAGACCGAAGAACTGCACACGCGGGCCATTCGCACGATGCTCTGCCCCTAGCTGTAGCGCCACAGCAACGAGGTCCGCGGCATTCACCGACCAATCGAGATTCGTATCCGCACCGTTACAGTCCGGCGCAGGAGCAAACACGGCCTCGACGCTGGCAGCAACATCCGCATCATCGAGGCTGCCGTCGCAATTCGCGTCGCCAAGGGTCTGCGCCAAGCTTGCCCCCGCGCAGCCCAGGCAAAGCAAGACAGCCGTCATGAAGCGGCAAAAGCCCAGTCGTCCTCGCCCACTCCCCGCGTTCATCGGAGCTGGCAAAGACACAGTAGCCGCGGCCGTGAGGCCGTGGATCTCGGATGAAATCCAACAATTATGACGCACGCCCGAGGAGAGGGTTTGCCTTCCATCCCTCTTGCACCCGGGGTTTTTACGAATCGCTCCCGTCGGTCGCTGGTCAGCGTGTTCGTGAGACTTTGGACTCATACGCAACAAGTTCCCGCCACCAAGCACGCTAGCTCATTCCTCCGCCAACGCGCCCTGGCCCGAGCAAACGCTCCACGCATGATACGCAGCAGGGGTAGGGATGGCAAACTTTGGCGGCACGAGCTCCATGGGAATACCACGGAAAGCGCGCGCCATAGCGCTTTTGTTGCAGGACGATGCACCGGCAAGGGCTCTCTGGTATGCGGGCAGATGACGGAGAGGACGGCCCAATGACCGAATCCACAGATATCTTGCTGCAGTTGGAAGCGCCCTTGGCCTGGGTAATCATCAATCGGCCCCAGGCGCGCAATGCCCTAACCCTGGAAGTTTGGCGTGGTTTGGCTCGGCACATGCAATCACTGGCAGCAAACCCGCAAGTACGCGTCGTGATTTTGCGCGGTGCCGGTGAGCACGCCTTCATTGCCGGGGCTGACATTACCGAGTTTCCGGCCATTCGCGCCAATGCCCAGGCTACTGCCGATTACGACCGTGACACCGCGGTGGCTCTGCGCGCGATTGAAGATCTTCCGCAGCCGGCCATTGCGATGATCAACGGTGCTTGTTTCGGGGGCGGGTGCTCGGTCGCCCTAGCCTGCGACCTGCGTATCGCCGCCGACCATGCGAAGCTTGCCATTCCCGCGGCGCGACTTGGGCTGGCCTATCCCTTCGTCGAGAACCTCGTGCATACCGTCGGCAAGGGCAATGCTGCCGACATCTTGCTCTCCGCACGCACGGTGCACGCCAGCGAGGCTTTACGAATGGGCTTGGTGAATCACGTGGTGCCAGCCGCCGAACTCGAGGCCTTCGTGCGTAGCTACGCCATACAAATCGCCGACGGCGCGCCGCTAACCCTGGCAGCCCACAAGGCGGCAATCCAAGAGGCGAGCCGGCGCGACGACCAACGCAACGGCACGCGCGTGAGCGAGTTAGTGGCTCGCTGCTTCGATAGTAAGGATTACCAAGAAGGCGTCGCCGCCTTCATCGGCAAGCGCAAGCCCGTCTTTAAAGGAAGATGACAGGGCCTTTGCCGTCGCTGGACGGATTATCCTGAAGCCCGCACGGTTACCCCCGAGCTGGCGCGTCTAATTTCGGGAACGCTGCACCCCGCACCGGCGAACCGGCGCACCGGGCACCCCCAGATCCGGCGTTAGCGCCGGATCTGGGACCGATTCAGGGCCTTGCGCCTCTGAGGGGGCATTTGTACAAGGGCCAGCTCGCCGGCGGCTCGCGACGGGCTTGCCGAGAATACGAAATCGGAGAGGGAACTATGGCACTCGACGTGAATAAGCTCGCGGCTGTGGCTGCGGAGTATGTGAACAAGGACCCGCGTGACATCATTGCCCTGGCGTTGAAGGAATACGGCGGCGGTATCGCCGTGTCGTTTAGCGGCGCCGAGGACGTGGTGCTGGTCGATATGGCCAAGAAGGTAGGCGGCAACTTCCAGGTGTTTTCGCTCGACACCGGGCGCTTGCACCCGGAGACCTACCAGTTCCTCGAGAAGGTTCGGGAACACTACGACCAACCGATCGACACCTTCTTCCCCTACCCGGAAGCGGTACAGAAGTTCGTGCGCGAGAAGGGTCTGTACTCATTCTTGAAGGACGGTCACAAGGAGTGCTGCAACATCCGCAAAGTCGAGCCGCTGGTGCGCGCCCTCAAACCGCTCAAGGCGTGGATCACAGGGCAACGTAAGGATCAGAGCCCGGGCACCCGCGCCGAAGTGCCGGTGGTGCAGTTGGACCCCACCTTCGGCTCTGCCGAGCAGCCGTTGGTGAAGTTCAATCCTTTGGCCAATTGGACCTCGAAGCAGGTGTGGGCTTACATTCGCGAGAACAACGTCCCCTACAACGCGCTGCATGATCGCGGCTTTGTTTCCATCGGCTGCGAGCCGTGCACGCGCACGGTCAATCCCGGCGAGCACGAGCGCGCCGGTCGCTGGTGGTGGGAAGAAGCCACGCAGAAGGAATGTGGGCTACACGCGGGCAACGTGAAGTGACCCCCGCCTTTTAGTCGGATCTCCCGAAACGGGGGTGTCGCAAGCGCGGCACCCCCGTTTTGCTTTTGGACTCCGTCCGCTGCGCACGAGAGCTGGCGCACCGGGCACTTCCAGGCCCGTCGCTAACTCCGGATTCTGGAGCTTGCTGCAATTGTGTTTTTGCGTTTAGACATCCCTCTCGGGACCCGAAGAAGCAGCCTGTTTTGCAGAAGGATGACGGTAGCCATGCCGAGAAGGCAGGATGGAGGAGGTGAGGCGATGCGGCGATTGTGGCTTTGGATCTGTTTGGCGTTGCTGCAAACGACCGGTGCGGCACTGGCGGAGGGGGACACGGTTTTGATCGTGGTGGTCAAGGAGCACGGCGTGAGCGCGGCCTCCTATGCGCAACCCTACGTCGACAAGTTCGCCGCCTTGGCGGCGACCATCAACCAGTGGCCTAGCGCCAAGGGTGTCTACCTGACCAATCGCAGCGAGGCGGAGACTTTCCTACAGACCAACAAACCTTCCTACGGCATCATTTCCTTGCCTGCGTTTCTCGCCCTACGCCAGAAACAGCAATTGCGCGTCGTCGGGCAGGTTTCGGCCGCGCTGGTAGGTGGGCGCCAATACCATCTGATCAGCAGCACAGCGACCGACCTCAATGGATGCAAAGGCAAGACTCTGGCGACGGATCATGCGGATGACCCGCGTTTCATCGATCGCGTGCTTGGCGGGAAACAGTTTTCCTTGAAAGACTTCCAACTGGTGGCAACGCAGCGTCCTCTGCAAACTATCCGTAAAGTCCTTGGCGGCGACGCCGTGTGCGCATTGATCGACGATGCCCAGTTCGCCGAACTTTCCCATATCGAAGGAGCCAGCGCCCTACGCTCGGTATGGAAGAGTAGCGAGCTGCCACCCATGCCGCTGGTGACCTTCCCCAATGCTCCTCCTGCCGTAGCCAAGCGCTTTCAGGACAACCTGGGCAAGCTGTGCAATGACGGCGGGAAATCGATCTGTGAAGAAGTCGGTATCCAGGCCCTGCAAGCCGCCAGTGACAAGGACTATGCAGCACTGGTCGCCGCCTATGGGAATTAGAAGGAGGTGCTCTGATGACTCGCAACCTTCGCTTGCTAGTGCCGCTGCTGCTCCTTGTCGTGACGGGTTGCGCGACTCGCCATCCACAAGCGGATGCAGGACTCAGCGCGGTCGCTCAGGGTGGCGACCCTTTGGCCATCGCCGATGCGCTCGAAGTCTTGATTGAACAGGGGAAAGATACGCAGGCAGACCGTGAGTTTGCGTTGCAGCAGATCCAGGCACTCTCTGGGGATTCTGCGGCTTACCATTTTGCGCGCGCCTCGGTCACCGGGCGCGTCGTGCAAGGCAAGGGCTTGCTAGGTGCCACCCAGCTCCTGGATGCGGAGGCCGAGGCACGACGTAGCGTCGAACTCGATCCAGACTTCCGAGGCGGCGCAGCCACCCGCATGCTGGGCACGCTGTATGTCATCGCCCCAGCTCGCCTGCTGAAGCACGGCGATTCGGAAGTCGGCCTGGAACTCTTGGAGACGCTTACCGAAAAGCACCCCGACGTCATGGAAAACCACCTGCGCTTGGCGGAGGCATACATGATGTTGCACGACAGCAACCCCGCCCGCCCGCATCTGTGCATCGCTCAAGCCGGGCGCGGTAAGCTGCGCCTAGATGATCAGCAGTTGCTCGATCGACTGCTGCGAGAAACTGCCCCGTTGGTCTGTGAGTGATGCTCGAGAACCATTCCAGGGCGGGCAGACAATTTACCGGCGCTCCAGTACCAACCGTGGCAGCTTAGTACGCCGGTTCGCAAGTTTGGCAACGTATCGAATGAGAGCGAGCGATCACCGTTCGCCCTGAGGAGGCCCCATCTTTCTAGGGGCCGTCTCGAAGGGCGCCGCCTGGGGTTACGATTTTCGCAAGGGCGTACGGCGTCTCGCCTGCTCTGAAATCTCCGCCCAGTCACCGCGAATCAACGCCTGCTTCTTCTTGCGGTTCCATCCTTTCATTTGCAGCTCGGCAGCGAGAGCTTGCGCGCGTGACGAAAAGTCCTGCGTAAAAACGACTCGCACGGGACGCCGAGTCGACGTGTACCCACCAAGCGCGCCACTCTCATGTTCGCCGATGCGCTTCTCCAAGTTGTCGGTATGCCCGATGTAGTAGGACTGGTCTGCGCACTCGAGCATGTAGACCCAGAATGCCATCTTTGCTGTTTTGCCCCATTGTGCGACGTGCGTGCAAGGGAGGCGATGCCCTTCGAGACGGCCCCTGAAAAGATGGGGCCTCCTCAGGGCGAACGGACAATTTCACCGTTCACAATACGTTGCCGAACTAATGCCGCGAAGTACTTAGGCACCGCTGCTGGCCCGCTTCTCCTTGCGGTAGGCACGAACCTCAGCGTTGATTTCCTCAAGCGACATCTCAGCACCGGGTCTATCCCGTGGTAAATCGCTGGGCCTGACCGGTTTCATGCGCTTGAGCATGATCGTGTCGCCATCACTCCATACGAGAAGCTCGCTCTGCCTCGGAAAGCGGCGCAGAACGCTCCGTGGAAGTCTAACCGACCCATCCGCATCGATTTTCACAGCGTCCATGGGTCGATTCATAGCATGGGCAGAAAAGAGCGAGAAGCCGCCGGAAGCGGGCCGGACTAGTGCCCACCAACAGCTACGCGGTCGCTGACGAGAGGAATGGCTTCGAACGGGTGCACCACCAGGAGGATCATTCCTCTTCCGGCTTTTCCCCCAGCAAGATCCACAACGCGGCCGGCAAGGCGGTGAAGTCGGCAATCATCGACAACACGAAGGCCGTGGCCGAGAGCAGGCCGAACTGACGCACGGCGGGCAGATCAGCGAGCCCAAACGCGAGGAAGCCGCCGGCATTGATGAGCGTGGCAAAGAAGATCGCACGACCGGCCACGCCGAGGGTGTGGCGCAAGGCTCGGTCGACCGAGAATCCCGGCCGCCTCTCCAAAAAGTGATAGAAGAAATGGATCTGGTCGTTCTCGGAAGTGCCGAGCACCGTCGATGCGATCAGTATGGTGGCGATGTTGAGTGACATTCCGAACAAACGCATCACGGCAAACATCACCAGGATCGAAAACAGCGACGGAATCATCGCCATCAGCCGCGCCGTGCCGTTGCGGAAGACCAGGAGAAAGGTGGCAAAGATAATGGCCACCGTCAGAGCGAAGCTCTCGACCAAGGTCGGCACCAGCTCCTGTGCCATCTTCGCGTGCAACGGCGCCAGTCCGACGATCGACATTTCAAATTGCCGGAGCGATGGGTTACGCTCCACGGCCTCCCGCCAATGCGTGCGAATGCGTTGCTCCAAGGCCAGATAGTTGTCGTATTCCAGGGCTCGCGACACCACCGTCAACTGCGTCTGCGCGAGGGAATGCTTTTGCGCGAAGCGTTGCAGCAAGGGTTCGTTGGGTACCAGCGCCTCTAGATCCGCAGCCAGGTCTTCCAGCTCATCGGCGGCACTGGGCCACGCGTCGCCCTTGCCTCCAAGGTAGCGCATGATGCGCAAGACATTGGTCGGTCCAATGGCGGCACCTACTTCCGAGTCTTGCTCCAGCTCTTGCTGGAAATGATGCAACGCCGTCAGTACTTCCGGCTCCGACACGCTACCGAGCTTACCCTTCAGCCACACCTGCGTGATCGAGGTTCCCGGGATCTTCGGTGTTAATCGCTCAATGTCCCGCGACAACAGCGAGTCGCGCCGGATGTATTCCAACGGGTTGGTGAGGATTTTCATTGGCTGCACCAAGCCTGGAAAGCCGAACAAGGAAATGAACCCGAGAGCCGACAGCAGCAGGGAGGCGATCACCAACGGCCACCGCCAGCGATAGGTGACGTTCGGCAGCCTTTTGGCCATGCGCGCAAAGGCGTCGTCCGCGAGGTGCTGTTCCTCTTGCGTCGGCGTCTTGAGAATCTTCTGCAAGGCGGGGAACAAGGTAAACACCACCACCCAGCTCATCCCCAAGCCAACCGCAACCCACAGGCCCATCTGGCGAATAGGTTGGATCGACGACACGGTGAGAGCGGCAAATCCAACCCCGGTGGCAAAGATCGAGGCCGTGCAAGCGACAAACTTGTTGTCGAGCGCGAAGAGCTGATGCGAATCGACATCGACACCGCGCGGACGGTCGACGAATCGCGACTGCAGGTACACGAGGGTCGCGGTGATCGTCACCAAAATGGTCATCGGAACCATCGGCGAGACAATGGTGAATGCGCCGCCCGT
>CAZGSN010000642.1:0-4770 GCA_964528465.1 uncultured Binatia bacterium (SeqCode) | reverse complement strand
CCGTGGTTGGGGACACGGTCGGCGACCCCTTCAAGGACACCTCCTCGGTGGCCATGAACCCGGTCATCAAGTTCACCACGCTCTTCGGTCTCCTGGCCGTCGAGCTGGCTGTGACCTTACCGCCGGCCCTGTCGCATTTCCTGGCGCTCGTGTTCTTCTTGGCGTCGACTGTTTTCGTCTATCGCTCGTTCTACGGCATGCGCATCAAGTCGTAGCCCTGCGCGCACCAACAACGGCAAAGAAGAGCGGGTAGCCCAGAACGGGTACCCGCTCTTCTCGTTTGTTCCCGCTGTACCCCGCACCGGCAAACCCGCGCACCGGGCACCTTCAGATTCGGCGCCAGCGCCGGATCTGGGCCTTCCATTTGCGATTGAAAAAATGCGCAAGCCTGCGACGATGAGCGCGCCATGCGATCTTCTCTGCGCCCCTTCTTGCTGATCCTGAGTCTTATTGGTGGATACGGCTGTGCTCGCCCGGAGTCGCAAGAGGCAACAGCGCCTGCGGCGCAGTTGCGCGTGTACGTCGACCCGGCCACCGGCAAGATCATCGAGCCGCCAGCCAATGGCGCCCGCCAGGCCACCGGCCACGCCGCAGGCGCGGAGCCTTCGCGCCCTGAGGTCAGCACCTCACATGAAGGTCTGCGTACCCGCAAAGGCACGAGCCGCGCGGGTGGCGTGATCCTCGATTTAGATGGTCGCTTTCAGAATGAGCTGACGGTTACCCGCGACGAGCACGGCAACAACCACGCGACCTGCAACCATCCCAACGAAGGATCGCTGCCGTGAGCAGAGGTTCTCGTCGATGGAGTGGGCTTGCGGCCGTAATCCTGACCTTCCTGCCTGCCATCCTGTCCGCAACTACTTTCACTGTCGTGAATCTCGACGGCGCCGGGGAAGGGCTCAATGACACGACTCCCACCGTTGCCGTCGGTGGCAACACGGGCATCACGCTAGGCGCGCAGCGTCTCATTGCCGTTGAGAATGCTGTGGCGTTTTGGGCGAATCTTCTCCCGAGTTCGGTGGATATCCGGGTGCAGGTCCAGTTCAATCCGCTCACCTGCACAATGAGTTCGGCGACGCTGGGCAGCGCCGGTGCCCTCAACTCCTCTGCGAACTTTGTGGGCGCACCACGCGCCGACACATGGTATCCCATTGCCCTCGCCAATGCCTTGGCTGGCGTCGATATCGATCCCGGCAACAACGACATCAATGTTCGCATCAACTCTAGTCTCGATAGCGCCTGTCTGGGCGGGATCACCGGCTTCTACTACGGACTTGATGGTAACGAGCCGGGTGGAACCTTCGATTTGCAAGCCGTAATGCTCCACGAACTCGCGCACGGCCTCGGATTCGCAACCTTGGTCAACCTTACTACGGGAGCCAGGGCGGGCGGATTCGATGATGCCTACATGGTCAACCTCGAGGACCATAGCCTCGGTCTTTCCTGGCCGAACATGAACGATGCGCAACGCCTGGCATCCGCCGTGGACAACTCTGATCTGCATTTCACCGGTCCCAACGTTGTTGCGGCCGGCGGTTTCTTGAGCGCGGGCAGGCATGTTGGAAGTGGCCACGTTCAGGCCTATGCACCAACGACACTGGTGTTGGGTTCCTCCGTGTCCCACTTCGACACGGCAGTGACGCCCAGTGATCTGATGGAGCCGATTCTGAGTAACAATGCCCAGAAGGTCCTGCTGATCCAGGCAATGTATGATATCGGTTGGCCGCTGCCGGGCCCGACCAGCACACCCACGATCTCTCCCACGGCGACGCAGGCCTCCACGGCTACCATCACGGCGACGCCAACGCAGACGCTCACGTTTTCCAGCACGCGTACGGCGACGAACTCTCCGACACCGACGCCGACACGCACCGCGACCTCGACGGCGACTTCCTCCCGCACGGCGACGATGACGCCGACCAGCACGGCTACGCGAACACCCACCAGTACGGCAACCGAAACTGCTACCCGAACAGCGACACGCACGGCGACCTCGACGGCCACTTCGACAGCAACGCGTACACCAACGATCACCCACACGCCGACAATCACGCGCACGCCGACGAGGACACCCACGTCGACGCCTTCGCACAGCCCATCCCCAACACCGACGTGGACATCGACAGCGACGATTTCGGCCACGCCTACCGAAACACCAACAGAGACCCCCACATCCACCGCGACCTCCACCCCATCCGAGACACCTACGGCCACCGCAACCTCCACGCCAACCGAAACGGCTACGGAGACCGCCACCGCCACTCCCTCGGAAACGCCGACGGAGACGCCAACGCAAACACCCACGGTGACGCCAACGGCAACGGCCACCGCGATTCTCGGCCGCCTCAATCAGTCGAGCGCCGGTCGCCCTGGCGGCTTTGCTTGTTTGTCGGGAGAGTTGCAAACCGGTGGTCAGCCGGTGGCTGCTTTGGCTACGGTGATCGAAGATGTGTCGGGGAACTTCGCGGCCAGCAGTTGCGCGATCGACCCGGCTATCGGCCCGACCAGCCCAAGCGATAAGTCGTTGTCGCTGCTGTCCAGCCCCGGCGTCGAAACCGTCACCATCAATGGCAATGCGAACCTAATCCCCGATAGTTGGCTCTATACCTGTGCCTTCGCGATTGCCCCGACGACCGGACCGGGCAGCTACACGCTGGCATACTCCGCCGATGCCGAGGACCCCAACGCGAATCTCTTGCAGAGCACCAGCGAGGACGGAGCGCTTGTCGTGTCCGAGTGCAGCGGCGACTGTGACGGCAACGGGTCCGTTTCACCGGAAGAGCTACAGCGCGTAGTCCTGCATTTCCTGGGCGCGCCGTTCCCCTGTGATGTTGCCATGCCGATCCAGAGCTGCCCCATTGCCGACGCCAGCCTCGATGGAGTGGTGTCGCTCGGAGAAGTGTCGCAGGTCATCGCTAACCTCCTGAACGGCTGCGTGCCATGAGCACCTGGGTGAGTGCTTTCTCCGGAAATAACCAACCACAGAGGCACCGAGTTCGCCGAGGATTTGCGGAAAGCCGGCTTCAAGGTTGTCTTGATTCGAAGAGCCGTTTCTCTCTGAGTCCTCGGTGCCTCGGTGGTTGGATTGCCACGCTTCCTGGGCCGTCGAAACTTCGTTTTCCGATGCACGGTTCCATCAGGCTGGCGCAGGCCCGCGGGTTCGCGGTTGACAAAATCGCGGCACGCGAACATTCTCCAACGACCAAGCAGTCTTGGATGCGATGGGATAGAAAACACGAGGGCCGGGGGATGGCCGGGTCTCGGGAGTGCAGTCCTGCGAATTTGTTGAGTTGGGAACGGGGCAGAAGGAGCTGGTGATGAGTTGGAAGATCCATGTTGCCGTGCTGGCATTGGCTAGCCTGGCACTCGCGACGACGGCGAGGGCAAAGCTATGCGGCGACAATGTGCAAGGGAACGACGTTGCCTGCGCCTGCGGCGATATCGTCGTTAGCGATACGGTCCTCGATCGGACCGACCCAGTTACCCACGACATTTGCAGCGGCGATGGTCTGATCCTACGTGGCGACAGGCTGCAGAGTCTCAACCTCGATCTCAAAGGCTCCACGCTGCGCGGGGGAGACAGCGGGGCGGGGCTGCTGATCCTTTACGGTGGTAGCAAGGGCGCGCGCATCTTCAGCACCGGCAGCAAGGCCAACATCACGGGTTTTGCGTTGGGCGTGCAGGCGCAAGGCCGCCACTCGCTCAACTTGCTGTCCGATCTCAACATCACCGAGCCCAAGCGCGATGGTGTCCGCGTTACCTCCGGTGTCCGTTACCGCGTCAATAATGTGTATGTCCGCGACGCCGGCCGCAACGGCTTCTGGCTGAGCGGCGAGCGTTTCCGTATCCGCAAGACCAAAGCCTTGAACAGCAAGGCTGCCGGCTACTTCATCATGGGCGAACGCGCCACCCTCGGCGCCCCCAGCGCAGGCCCGGTGTCGCTGGGTAGTGGTGACTCCGGCTTCACGTTGATGGGCAGTGGCCACCGCCTGGTGAGCTGCGTGGCCGAAGCCGCGGGCAAGAACGGGGTTAGCTTCGTTGCTTCGAGTTCCTTCATCCGCGGCTGCCGCGCTGTAGGCAATGCCAAAGACGGCATCGGCGGCACCGGCGGCAACATTCGCTTCGCCGCCAACCGTGCCGAGGAGAACGAAGGCAGCGGTATCGAGGCGCATGGCCATCACATGCAAGACCTCGGCGGCAACGCCGGCTCGCTCAATCGCCTCGGCGGGCTTACGCCACCGGCCAAGCAATGTGAAATCGGGGGCAGGTCATGCTCGTAGGCGCGCGGAAAAGGTTGGCGGTGTTGCGCCTCTTCCGGCAAGTTGCGGTTGCGGGAGCCTTTTGCCTGGCGCTGCTGGCGGTGGTGCCGTCCCAGGCCTCGGCGATCACCATTTGTACGGCGGCAGATGTCATTGCTAACGACGGCGCTTCATGCACTAGCGACGTCAACACGACCTGCACGATTGATCGGGCAGGCTACGACGTTTTCTCCTCTAACTGCACGTTTGATTTCGGTACCCGGCCGGTGGTGATCACGGCCGACATCGACCTCAACTCCAACAACGTCACCTTCATCGGTGGTAGCGTCACGGTCTCTGGGTATCTGAACGCGCGTGGTATCGGGGCCAATAACGAGACTACAAGCGGTGGCCACATCACCATCCAATCTTCTGGTTCGATCAACATCCAAGCGGCGGCAAAGCTGCACACGCATGGCGATGTGGCTGGTGGAAAGATTATTCTGACGGCCACCGGAGGCTCGGTGACCAT
>CAZGSN010000641.1:0-8582 GCA_964528465.1 uncultured Binatia bacterium (SeqCode) | reverse complement strand
AAGGGGGGTGGACGACCGGATTGCTCGCTTGCGCCGACTGCGGTGGCGGCTGCGCTTGGTGGCGACGATCAAGGGTTAACTCCTATCGGCCTCGAGGCTACGAACTTCCGTCCTGCTGCTATGGTGGTGAGCCATGTTTTCACGCGTCGAGCTGGTTCTGTTGCCTGCGCTTGCCGAGGATCGTTACGCCCAACGCAGTGCAGCAGCCGATCAACTTGGTGTGGATGTTACAGCAATCCGCACGCTGCGTGTCCGCCGTCGCTCCATCGATGCGCGGCATGGGCGCGTTAAGGTGCTGCTGCAAGTCGACGTGTATGTCGGGGAAAGCGGCCCGCAGGAAGACCTGCCGCGGCCGCAGTACCGCGTGCTCGGTAGCGATGCGCGGCGCGTGATTTTGGTCGGCACGGGCCCGGCAGCTCTGTTTGCTGCGCTACGCCTGCTTGAACGCGGTTTCCGGCCGCTGCTGCTCGAGCGTGGAAAAGACGTACAGGCGCGGCGACGCGATCTGGCAACCCTTCAGCGTGACGGTGTTGTCGATCCTGACAGCAACTATTGCTTTGGCGAAGGTGGAGCGGGGACCTACTCAGACGGCAAGCTCTACACTCGGGCTACCAAGCGCGGGGATGTGGAAGCAATCCTGCGCGTGCTCGTGGCCCATGGGGCGCCAGCGGACATCTTGGTGGATGCGCATCCACACATTGGCTCGAATCGCCTGCCAAAGGTGGTGACCGCCATGCGCCACAGCATAGAAGCGGCTGGCGGCGAGATTCATTTTGGCGAGCGTGTGGTCGATCTCGTGGTCGATGCCCAAGACCGTGTGGTCGGTGTGATTACCGCTTCCGGTGGCGAGTATCTTGGCGGCGCCGTTGTTCTTGCTACCGGGCACTCGGCGCGCGACATCTTTGCGTTGCTACAGCGCCGGGGCGTTGGTCTAACCGTCAAACCTTTCGCCATGGGGGTGCGGATCGAGCATGCGCAATCCTTGATCGATCGTGTCCAGTACCATTGTGCGCAGCGAGATCCCCACCTGCCGGCGGCAAGCTACCGGCTGGCGACGACCGTCGACGGCCGCGGCGTGTTTTCGTTTTGTATGTGCCCGGGTGGGTTCATTGTGCCGGCAGCTACCGCGCCAGGCGAGATCGTCGTCAACGGCATGAGTCTGTCGCGACGCGACTCCCCTTTTGCCAACTCTGGCTTGGTGGTTTCTATCGAGCCTGAAGACCTGGAAGCCTTTGCTCCCCACCGCGCCTTGGCCGGTGTCGCTTACCAGCAGACTCTAGAGACCGCGGCGTCGGCCGCCGCTGGTGGTAGACAGCGTGCGCCGGCACAACGCGTCGGTGACTTTTTGGCCAATCGACAATCGCCGAGCCTACCGGCGAGCAGCTACCACCCGGGGCTGAGTAGCGTGGCCTTGCATGAACTGCTTCCGGCGGCACTCGCGCGCCGGCTGCAAAGCGGGCTCGCCACCTTTGGAAGGCGCTTCCCCGGCTACGTATCGAATGATGCCGTTCTTGTTGGAGTCGAAAGCCGTACCAGTTCCCCCATCCGCATTCCGCGAGATCCCGTATCGCTACAGCACCCGGATGTTGCCGGGTTGTACCCGTGTGGCGAAGGAGCCGGCTACGCCGGTGGCATTGTCTCTGCAGCCCTCGACGGAGTCCGCGTGGCCGACGCCATTGCGGTGTAGCTACTGCGAAGTCCGACCCTCGCTCAGAGTGAAGGGAGGGTGTGCGACAAATTCGTTGGGAGGCAAACTGCCACCATCCACGCGCTCACGCGCGCGGCTACACGGAGCTGGCGAAGACACAGTAGCCGCGGCCGTGAGGCCGTGGATCTCGGATGAAAGCCAACAAATGTGACGGACGCCCGTGAAGGGATTGTCCCGCTTCCTCGGTTGCAATGATGCGGTAGTCTTGAAACAAGGGATGTCTCGGGAGGACGAGCGTGCGAAGAGGTTCATATGGAATTCCTACCACCGGGTGGCTTGCCGCCGTGGGTGTTTCCGCGCTGTGCTTGTTGCCGGTTGCGCACGCGTCTGCTGTCACGATTTCGGTCAACACAACCAGTACAGCGGTAGCCAATGACGGCTCATGTTCCCTCGCCGAGGCGATCGTGGTTGCCAATCTTGACATCGCGGTGGGGGCGATGGCCGGTGATTGTCCCGCGGGTAGCGGTGCCGACGTCATCGCCCTGCAGCCCGGTGCGATGTATCTCTTTGCCGATGGTGCGTACGGCGATATCAACCAGGGACCGCATGCACTGCCGGTGGTTACCACCCAGATCACGATCGAAGGACACGGAGCGACTCTGAGCCGCTCCGCTATGGCGCCGCAGTTTAGAATTCTACGCGTCGGCGAAACGGGCGCTTTGAGCCTTGCCAATCTGACCATTGAGAATGGTCGCGCCGCTGATCAACCAGGTTTTTCTTCCGCCGGCGATGGCGGTTGTATCTATTCGGACGGGGACCTTCATTTGACCGATTGTACGCTGCGCAGTTGCCGCGCCGGCGACAGCCCGGTTGGTGCCGGCAACGGCGGTCGTGGCGGCGCCATTTATTTCTTCGGAGGAAATTTCTCCATCACTAGTACCTTGGTCGAGGACTCTGCCGCAGGCGATGCGCCCCTTTCAGCCGGGGGCAGTGGCGGTGCAATCTACACGGGTAGCGGTAGCCTTGAGATCCTAGACAGCGTGATTAGTGCCAACCACGCCGGCAACGGACTATCGGGAGGCTTCGGTGGTGGGATTCATATCTACCAAGGCTTTGTCGATTTGCGGCGATCCTCTGTCTCGGGCAACTCTTCCGGCAACAGCTTTGCCGACGTTGGCGGTAGCGGCGGTGGCATCAGCAGTGTCGAAGGCAATGTGTATTTCGACGGCTGCGGGGTGACCGGCAACATCACCGGCAGCGGCTCGGTGGGTGGCTCGGGCGGCGGTCTATATGCCAACAACAGTGTGTTGGAGGCCCGCAGTTCGTTCTTCAGTTCGAATCGCACGGCTGATGGCAGCGACGGATCCTTTGGTGGTCCTGCCGGTGTTGGCGGTGGACTCTATCTCGATAGCGGCACGGCGATACTGAAGAGTTGTTCGATCAGCGGCAACACAACGGGACGAGGCGGCAACGCTAGCGACGCGGGCGAGACTGCTGGGTCGGGCGGGAGTGGCTCGGCGCTAGCGGCACAGTTCCTAAGCAGCCTTAGCCTCATCGGCTGCGAAGTTGCCGAGAACACCTCCGGCAATGGCGGCAACGCCGTCGACTCCGGGGTTGGCGGGAATGGCGGAAGCGGTGCACTGGACCTGTTCGCGGCCGAGACGAGCATCAGCAATACAACGATTCGTGACCACCAAGCGGGCAGTGGCGGCAGTGCCGGAGCGAATGGTAATGGGGGGTTCGGTGGCGGCGGCGGAGCGATCCGCCACCAAGGCAGCGCCCTGCTCGTACGGCAGTCGGCCATCATCCGCAATCGTGCAGGGCGTGGCGGTAGCGGACCGACAGCTCGCAAAGGGGCTTCTGGTGGCGGTATCGCGACGATTATCTCGAACCTCATCATTGCGAACTCGACACTCTCCGGCAATGAGGCTGGTCCAGGTGGAAACGCCGCGCTGCCTGGAGGGCAGGGGGCGGATGGAGGGGACGGTGGCGGGATCGCAAGCTCGAGTACCCTGGTGCTGGACAACGTCACGATTGCCAACAACAGCACCGGGAACGGCGGCAGCGGCCTATCCCCGGGTGCTGTGGGCCTCGGTGGCGGTCTGTTCCAGGAGGGGGACACGACTTTTGCGAACGCGATCGTTGCCAACAACTTCCCGGCCGAGTGTGAGCAGGTCGGAGGTGTGGTGTACGACGGTGGCAACAATATCACCAAGGACAACACCTGCAGCGTCTCTCCAGGCGTCGATCCCTACTTGGCGCCGCTCGGCGACAACGGCGGTGGTAGCGTGACCCACGCGCTGTGTACCGGAATCGGCACGCCGCACGCATCGTGCGCGGGAGTGAGCCCAGCCATCGATGCCGGTCTGGATGGCACGTGCAGCGGCGACCCGGTGAGTGGTGTCGACCAGCGGGGTAGTGCGCGCCCTAGCGGATCGCACTGTGACGTTGGTGCGTTCGAGGACGCCTCGGCGCCTGCGCTGCATGTGCTCCGCGACACGGCGGCTCGGCCCGGGGGTATGGCTTGCATTCTCATGGAAGTTGCGGCGGGCAACGGCGCCGAGAATCTCAGCCATCACTTGGTTTATGATACCGACTATCTCCGTGTCCTGGGTGCCACAATCAATCCGGACATCGGCCCGCTCAGCGGCTACTCCAAGGATGTAACCCACATGGGGCTCGCGGACGGTAGTGAGGTCTTTACCGTAAGCGGTGGCAACGTCGCCATACCGAGCGGTGTGGCTTACCTATCGTCCATCGGTGTTAGTGCCATGGCTCCCGAGGGCGCCTACACCCTGGAGCCGACTTCTAGTACAAGCCTCCACGTCACCACCTGCACGGGGGATTGTTCCGGCGACGGGAAGGTCTCTCTCTCCGATGCACAGACCTGCGTGAACCTTTTCCTCGGCCAACCTGCCTGCGCCTTCAGCCCACGCACCGCATGCTCGGTTGCCGATGCCGACAGCAGTGGCGAAGTGTCGATTGGTGAAGTCCAGCAGTGCGTGAATTACTTCATCACCGGGTGCAACTGAGACGTCGGCGCCGCTTGACCCCTTCGCGGATGTCGTGCAACTGAAGGTCCCGGCCGCGGCTCGTCGCGGCCGATTCCAATCCCCGTGTAACTGAGGTGTCCGATGTCACAGCCCGATATTGAATCCGTCCTACAAGAGAAGCGACTGTTTCCGCCGCCGGAGGGCTTTGTGCAAGCGGCGAATCTTTCGCCGGCTGCGTACGAGGATTGCGTGAAGCGTGCGGAGGCAGATCCGGAAGGCTTCTGGGCTGGGATTGCCGGCGAGCTGGAGTGGATGAGCCCGTGGCAGCAGGTGCTGGACTGGAAGCCTCCTTTTGCCAAGTGGTTTGTCGGGGCCACCACCAATCTTTCCCATAACTGTCTTGATCGGCATTTGCAGGGTCCGCGACGCAACAAGGCCGCCTTGATCTGGGAAGGCGAGCCCGGGGATAGTCGGACGCTGACCTACCACGAGCTGCACCGCGAGGTGTGCCGCTTTGCCAACGTCCTCAAGCAACTGGGCGTGCGCAAGGGCGACCGCGTCGGCATCTACCTGCCGCTGATTCCCGAGGCCGCCATTGCCATGTTGGCTTGTGCGCGCATCGGTGCCACCCACAGCGTCGTCTTTGGTGGCTTCAGCGCGGAAGCTCTGCGCGACCGCATGAACGATGCGCAAGCCAAGTTGCTGGTCACCGCCGACGGCGGCTATCGCCGTGGCGCCGTGGTGCCGCTCAAGAGCAACGTCGACGCGGCTTTGCGCGATGCTCCTTCGGTGGAGAATGTTGTCGTGGTGCGGCGCACGGGTGAAACCGTGGCCATGAAGGGCGGTCGCGATCGCTGGTGGCACGAACTCATGGATAAGACCGACGACGTCTGTGCCGCCGAGCCGCTCGATGCCGAGCATCCCTTGTTCATCCTTTACACCAGCGGCACCACGGGTAAGCCGAAGGGCGTCGTGCACAGCACAGGCGGTTACATGGTGCACACCTACATCACCAGTAAATGGATCTTCGACCTGAAGGACGAGGATACCTTCTGGTGCACGGCCGATGTCGGCTGGGTGACCGGCCACAGCTACATGCTGTATGGGCCGCTCACCAACGGCGCGACCACAGTCATGTTCGAAGGTGCCCCCAACTATCCAGAACCTGATCGTTGCTGGGAGATCATCGACAAGTATGGTGTGACCATCTTCTATACCGCCCCCACCGCCATTCGCAGCTTCATCAAGTGGGGCCGGGAGTGGCCGCAAAGGCATCGCCTCTCGTCGTTGCGTCTGCTGGGTAGCGTCGGCGAGCCGATCAATCCGGAAGCCTGGATTTGGTACCACGAGGAGATTGGCAAGAAGCGATGCCCGATCGTCGACACTTGGTGGCAAACGGAGACCGGGGGCATCTTGATTTCTCCCATTCCCGGGGTGACGGCGAGCAAGCCCGGCTCGGCGACGCGTCCATTCCCGGGAATCGCTGCCGATGTGGTCACCAGGGAGGGTACTTCGGTCGCTGCCAACCAGGGCGGCTTTCTGGTGATCAAGCGGCCATGGCCGGGAATGCTGCGCACGGTGTGGGGAGATGCCGATCGCTACGTGCAGAATTACTGGAGCCAGATCCCTGGGATCTACTTCACGGGCGACGGGGCTCGCCGTGATGAAGACGGGTATTTCTGGGTGATGGGCCGCGTCGATGACGTGGTCAATGTTGCTGGCCATCGCCTCGGGACCATGGAAATCGAAAGCGCCCTGGTGAGTCATCCCCTCGTTGCTGAGGCGGCCGTGGTCGGACGCCCCGACAACCTCAAGGGCCAGGCCATTGCTGCCTTTGTGACCTTGGAGTCGGGGCGTAAGGCTACCGACGAACTCAAACAAGAGCTGCGCGATCACGTAGCCAAAGAGATCGGAGCCTTCGCCCGGCCCGACGATCTGCGCTTCACCGATGCCTTGCCCAAGACCCGAAGCGGTAAGATCATGCGCCGCCTACTGCGTGATCTCGCCGCCGGTAAGGAGACCATCGGGGACACCACGACCCTCGAAGACCTCTCCGTAATGGCGAAGCTGCGCGAGGAAGAGGAGTGAACTAGCCCCGATCCGAAGGGGGAAGAACCTCACCACCGAGGCACCGAAGATCCAGCCCGGCCGTTGGCCGGAACCAAAATCAGAATTGAACAAGAGGCCACAGAGGGAACAGAGGGAGGATTTCAAGAAACCGAAAAGACATTCTCTGTTCTCTCCGTGGTCTCCTGTTCCACTCCTTCTTGCTTGGTTCTGATCTACGGCCGTGCTGGGTGCTCAACGACGTTTGTGGCTTATCATTTTGGTTTCTGCCTCGGCATGCTAGCTACGCCCGCTTGGCGTCGGCTCTAGGAGCGCCAAACTTCACGCGAGTCCAGAAAGCAACCCAATGCCGTTAAAGCTTCACAATACTCTCAGCGGTCGCCTCGAAGAGTTCGTTCCCATCGTGCCCGGTAAGGTCGGCATGTATGTGTGCGGGGTCACCGTCTACGACCGCTCGCACATTGGCCACGCCCGCGCGCTGGTGACCTTCGACCTCTTGTACCGCTACCTGCGCTTCCTTGGCTATCAGGTGATCTTCGTCCGCAACTTCACCGACGTCGACGACAAGATCATCAAACGCGCCAACGAGGCGGGTATCAGCACCGGGGAGTTGGTGAACACCAACATTCGCGCCTTTGCCGAGGATGTGCGGGCGCTCGGCTGCTTGCCTCCCGACGTTGAGCCGCGCGCTACCGAGAACATTGCCGGGATGATTGCCATGATCCAGGAACTCGAACGCAAGGGACTCGCCTACGCGGCCGACGGGGACGTGTACTTTGCCGTCGAGAAATTTCCTTCCTACGGCAAGCTTGCCAAGCGCAAGCTCGACGACATGATGGCCGGAGCCCGCGTCGAGGTAGACGAACGCAAGCGCTTTGCGATGGACTTTGCCCTGTGGAAGGCGAGCAAACCGGGCGAGCCGGAATGGGACAGCCCGTGGGGCAAAGGGCGGCCTGGCTGGCATATCGAGTGTTCGGCCATGAGTTCGCGCTATCTCGGTCAGCCGTTCGATATTCACGGCGGCGGCACCGACCTGATTTTCCCGCACCACGAGAACGAGATTGCACAGTCGGAAGGCGCCAATGCTTGCCCGTTCGCCAACTACTGGGTGCACAACGGCATGGTCAACATCGGCGACGAGAAGATGTCGAAGTCGCTGGGCAACTTCATGACCGTGCAACAAGCGGCGCAACGCGTCGGCGGCGAAGCTGTGCGCATGTTCGTGATCGGCACCCAGTATCGCAGCCCGCTCGAGTTTGGTCCGGATCGCCTCGACGAAGCCGCACGGGCTCTGACTCGCGTCTACGAAGCCCTCGCCCGCGTCGATGCGGTGGCGGGAGGTGGCAGTGGAGCGGCCGACGCCGAGACTATGCAGCAGTTTCGCGAGGCTATGGATGATGACCTCAACACGGCCCGGGCCTTGGCTGTGCTCTTTGATACGGTACGTTCCATCAACAAGAAGCTCGACGATGGTGAGGTTGGAGCAGCAGTCCCGTTGCGCTTGGCAGTGGCGAAGATGGCAGAAGTCACCGGCATCGGCGGCGATGACCCGACGGCTTTCCTCGAGCGCGGTAAACGCGCCTATTTGGAAGGCGCGGAGATCGAGCCGGCGGAGGTGGAACGGTTGATTGCCGAACGCCTCGCCGCCCGCAAGGCAAAGAACTTCCAACGCGCCGATGCCATCCGTGACGAGTTGAAGGATAAAGGCATCGTCTTGGAAGACGGTCCCAAGGGGACGATTTGGAAGGTCAGCAAGGCCTGACGGCAACGCCGATTGGTTGATTGTCTCAAAACTAAGCTGTGGGGCTCGGGGTTGGTAGCTCGGGGCTTGGATTTCACAATTCCCTAAACGCCGACCCCAAGCCACCGGCAGG
>CAZGSN010000640.1:0-7753 GCA_964528465.1 uncultured Binatia bacterium (SeqCode) | reverse complement strand
CCGTGCTCTACGCCACCTACTCGGTGTGGTGTGTGCGTCGTTACGATTCGACCCGAGCCGGGGCTCTCGCGTTGTTCACCTGCTTCCTGTGCGGGTTTCTTGTCCTGACGATTGTCGGTGTTTACTTCCGCGGGCCGAATTGGGGCTTCTACTGGTCGCCCGCAGATTGGCCGGTGCACGGATGAACCCACGCGCCAACAAGCTGCTGTTACTGTGTACGAGCCTATGCACTATGGCGTTGCTGCTCTACGCCGCCGACTGGGAGAGCAATCGGCGGCAGTGGCGCCAGTTGCAACATGCCTATCAGACGAAGCTGCCTGCCGAACAAGCGAGCACCTTCCCCGTGCAGTTGCGGCAGATCTACATCCCGGCACTGCGCGCTGCCGATCGTTGTGTCAGTTGCCATGTCGGAATGGCGGCCGGCGAAACCGCACTGAGCGAGCCGCGCTTGTTCCGCGCCCATCCCAACGTGGTGCACGATCCTGCCGACTTTGGCTGCGTTGCTTGTCACGGCGGCCAGGGCCGTGCCACGGAGCAGGCCGATGCGCACGGCGACGTGCCGCACTGGCCGCAACCAATGCTGCCGCTGCGCTTTGCCTATGCTGGTTGCGGTGGTTGTCACACGCATTTGCGCGTTCCCAACACGCGCGAAGTTGCACGCGGCGCAGCTCTCATCGAGCGCCACGACTGTCTTGCCTGTCATGCCCTCGATGGGCGCGGCGGCACGCTGCGGCCTGGTACGACGGAGACGATCGCTGCACCTGATCTGTCTCGTGCCGGCGGCGCGGGTTACACCAGCGACTGGCACGAACGCCATCTGCAACGGCACGCGACGGCAACTAACGGACCGTGGAAGGATTCCGTGGGTCCACTTTCCCCCGAGGAGCGCAACGGAATCGAAGCCTTTCTTGACTCACGCGTTGGCGCGCCAACACTCA
The DNA here is from genome assembly GCA_964528465.1 of uncultured Binatia bacterium (SeqCode). Taxonomy (GTDB): domain Bacteria; phylum Desulfobacterota; class Binatia; order HRBIN30; family HRBIN30; genus CAZGSN01. Next base: position 6,815 of record CAZGSN010000640.1, on the reverse strand, counting down.
CGCAAGGAAAGGCCTTGTTCCACACGCTTGGCTGCCGCGGCTGCCACAAGGTAGCGGGAGTGGGCGGCGATGACGGACCGGATCTCACCCACGCCGGCGAGCGCGATCCAGGACGTACAGATTTCTCTCACGTCGACGGAGAGAAGACAGTTGCCAACTGGCTGGCCGCACACTTCCGCGCTCCATCATCGATTGTCCCCGGCTCGCGCATGCCTGAATTGGGATTGAACGACAAGCAGATCGAGTTGCTCACTCTCTACACATTGTCGCTACGCCGTAGCGACTACCCCGAGAAGTACTGGCCTATCGATCGTGTCCGCGCCGAACGCCTCCACCAGCGGGAGTTTTCTACCGACGGCCCCACCTTGTATGGAACCTTCTGCGCTGCCTGCCACGGTCCGCAAGGCGAGGGCATGCGCTACCCGGGCATGCCGGCCTTTCCAGCCATCGGCAACCAGGACTTCTTGGCCATCGCGTCCGATCGCTTCTTGCGTGACACGATCCGTCATGGCCGGCCGGGCCGCCGCATGCCTGCGTGGGGCGACAGCGACGGGGGACTACACGCCGACGAGATTGACGCCGTGGTTGCACAAGTGCGTTCCTTCTCCGCGGCCCCAGCACCGGTCGACGCCGAGCCGATGCGTTGGGTGCGTGGGGATGCCGACCAAGGCAAGACTCTCTATGCCGACGCCTGCGCCAGTTGCCATGGACGAGATGGAGAAGGTGTCGAAGGTCCGGCTCTCCACAATGCAGCGCTCCTGCGTAGTGCCACCGACACCTATCTGACCGAAACGATTCGCCGCGGCCGCCGCGGAACATCCATGCCGGCCTTTGCCAGTGCCGGCACCACACATGCGACGCTCTCGAAACAAGAGATCGAGTCCATTGTCGCGTTTCTTCGTACCTGGGAGGTGCGTCCATGACCAAGAAGGGCATCAGCCGTCGCCAGTTCCTGGAAGCTGCCGCGGCGGCCGGGTTCGGCAGCTTCGTTGCCTCGGCGAACCGAGCCTGGGGCTTGACTACGGTGGCCAACCCGTTGGCGCAGTACCCGCAACGCGGCTGGGAGCAAACCTATCGCGACCTGTGGAAGTACGACTCGACGTTCACCTTCCTGTGCGCTCCGAACGACACGCACAATTGTATCCTCAATGCCTATGTCCGCTCCGGGGTAATCACCCGCATTGGGCCGACGATGAAGTATGGGGAGGCTACCGACCTCGACGGCAACCGCGCCTCGCATCGATGGGACCCGCGGGTATGTCAGAAGGGTCTGGCGCTGACCCGGCGCTTCTACGGTGATCGCCGCTTGCGCCACTGTATGGTGCGTGCCGGTTACAAGCGCTGGGTGGAGGACGGATTCCCGCGGGGGACCGATGGCCGACCGGCGCCGGAGTACTTCAATCGCGCCCGTGATGAATGGGTGCGTATGACGCACGCCGAAGCCGCCGACATCGTTGCCCAGGCTCTGAACAACATTGCCACGACGTACACCGGAGAAGAGGGTGCCGCGCGGTTGCGTGCCCAGGGCTACGGGGAAGAGTTGATTGCGGCGACCAAGGGCTCGGGAACGCAGGTGCTCAAGTTCCGTGGCGGCATGCCGCTGTTGGGGTTGACCCGTGTCTTTGGCCTCTACCGCATGGCCAACTCGATGGCGCTTCTCGATGCCAAGTTGCGCGGTGTGGCTCCCGACCAAGCTCTCGGCGGACGCGGCTACGACAACTACTCGTGGCACACCGACTTGCCTCCGGGGCATCCCATGGTCACCGGCCAGCAAACCGTCGAGTTCGATCTCAGCTCGGTCGAGCTGGCCCGTACGCTGGTGGTGTGGGGCATGAACTGGATCACGACCAAGATGCCGGACTCCCACTGGCTTACCGAGGCTCGGCTCAAAGGCACACGCATCGTGGTGATTGCCTGCGAGTACTCGGCCACTAGCTCGAAGGCCGATGATGCGATCGTCGTGCGCCCCGGCACGACGCCGGCGCTGGCCCTTGGGCTTGCCAATGTCGTCATGCGCGACAAGCTCTACGACAAGGAGTACGTGCACCAGTGGACCGACTTGCCCATCCTTGTGCGCACCGACACCCTCAAGTACCTGCGGGCCAGTGATGTGTTTGGGGGGGCTTCGGCGGAACTCGGCAATCAGACACGGGTCATGGCTGCGGATGAGAAGGCGCCACCGCCTGGCGCTCACACCAGCATGCTCATCCCCACCAAGCTGCGCGAGGAGTGGGGCGATTACGTTTGGTACGACAGCAAAGCAGGCGAGCCGCGGCGCTTGACCCGGGACGAGGTCGGCAAACATGCCGTCGTTGGTGATCCGCTGCTCGAAGGGCAAGTGGAAGTGAAGCTCGCCGACGGCAGCAGTGTGCGTTGCCGGCCGGTGTTCGATCTGGTGAAGGAGTACGCGGCCCACTTCGATCCGAAGACTGTGGAAGAGATCACCTGGGCGCCTGCGGCGGCGGTCGAGCAACTGGCGCGGGATATTGCGGCACACCCCGGCACGACACTGTTTGCCATCGGCATGGGGCCGAATCAGTTCTTCAACAACGACAACAAGGATCGCGACATCTTCTTGCTCGCGGCGCTCACCGGTAACGTCGGACGTCTTACCGGCAATGTCGGCTCGTTTGCCGGCAACTTCCGCACCGCCTTGTTCAACGGTGTGCCGCAGTACATCAACGAGAACCCCTTCGACCTCGAACTCGATCCCAACAAGCCGGCACGGCCCAAGCAGTTTTGGCGGGCCGAGTCGGCGCACTACTACAACCACGAGGATCACATCCTGAAGGTCGGCAATCGCCGGCTGACCGGCGACACGCACATTCCAACACCCACCAAGTCGATGTGGTTCTGCAATGCCAACTCGATCCTTGGAAACGTGAAATGGCACTACAACACCGTCGTCAACGTCCTGCCCAAGATCGAAATGATCGCGGTGCAGGAGTGGTGGTGGTCGACCTCTTGCGAATGGGCCGATGTCGTCTTTGCTGTCGACTCGTGGGCGGAACTGAAGCATCCCGACGTGGCAGCGTCGGTGACCAACCCATTCATCACCGTCTATCCGCGTACGCCACTCCAGCGTGTCTTCGACACCAAGGGCGACATCGAAGTGCTGGCCCTGGTTGGCAAGAGCCTGGCCAAGGTCACCGGCGACAACCGCTTTGCCAATTGCTGGAAGCTCGTCGACGATAACCGTGTCGACGCCTACCTCCAGCGAATTCTCGACGCTTCGAGTTGCTCGAAGGGATACCGGCTTCTCGACCTCGAGGAGAAAGCCAAGCAAGGCATTCCTGCTTTGCTTCTCAATCGCACCTATCCGAAGGCTGTCGGCTACGAGCAAACCAACGACGGGCGGCCGTGGTACACCAAGAGCGGGCGACTCGAGTTCTACCGCGAGGAAGATGAGTTCATCGAGGCTGGCGAGAACCTGCCGGTACACCGCGAGCCCATCGACTCCACCTTCTACGAGCCCAATGTCATCGTTGCTCCTAAGCATGAGGCGATTCGGCCCAAAGGGCCGGTCGACTACGGTGTATCGGCAACGGACTTCTCGTGCGAGACGCGGCAGGGTCGCAATGTCGTCAAGACCTGGGCCGAGACCAAGAAGACGACGCACCCGCTCGCCAAAGACGGCTACAAGTTCATTTTCCATACACCCAAGTACCGGCATGGCGCCCACACCATGCCGATCGACACCGACATGATTGCGGTCTTGTTCGGACCGTTCGGCGACATTTACCGTCACGACAAGCGTTCGCCGTTCGTTGCCGAGGGCTACGTCGATATTCATCCCGACGATGCGAAGTCGCTGAATGTCGAAGATGGGGACTACGTGTGGGTGGACTCGGACCCCGAGGACCGACCATTCCGCGGCTGGCAGAAGAACGCCAAAGACTATGAGTTTGCGCGCTTGCTGTGCCGGGCTCGCTACTATCCGGGTACACCGCGCGGAGTGACGCGCATGTGGTTCAACATGTACGGCGCCACGCCCGGTTCCGTGGAAGGCCAAAAGAGTCGTGCCGATGGTTTGGCGAAGAATCCGCGTACGGGATACCAGGCCATGTTCCGTTCCGGCTCGCATCAGTCGGCGACGCGCGGTTGGTTGAAGCCGACGCTGATGACCGACTCGCTGGTGCGCAAGGAGCTGTTTGGACAGCAAATCGGCAAGGGCTTCCTGCCCGACGTGCACTGCCCCACCGGTGCACCGCGCGAAGCCATCGTGAAGATTACCAAGGCGGAGGCGGGGGGCCTCGAAGGCAAAGGCCTGTGGCGGCCGGCCGCCCTTGGACTGCGTCCGAGCTACGAGAGCGAAAGCATGAAGTCCTACCTCAGCGGTGGATTTTCCAAGGAAAATAGTACCAAGACGGCGAAAACATCCGGCAGTGAAATGGCTCGCGCAAAGGCGCAAAGCCGCAAAGGGGGAGAGGGCTGATGACAAGCAACGACAAGACCTTGAAGCCGATTGGAACGGAGGTCGTGGTTGTCCATCCACGACTCCGTTCCGCTGCACTTGGCGCCTTTGCGTCTTGGCGCGAGAAATCTTCTTCTCAGAAGGGAAGTGAATCCTAATGGCCCGCGTATTCAATTGGCAGATCAAACGGGAGATGTCGTACTGGTATCCGGAGTCGCGCCCGAAGAAGCAATTCGCGGCCGTCTTCGACACCAACAAGTGCATCTCTTGTCAAACCTGCACTATCGCTTGCAAGACGACATGGACCTCCGGTCGTGGCCAGGAGTACATGCTGTGGAACAACGTCGAAACCAAGCCGTACGGGTTCTACCCCTTGGCGTGGGATCTCAAGTTGCTCGACAAGCTGGGTCCGCAAACCTGGACCGACGACCAGTACGACGGCCGCACTTTGTTCGAAGCCGCGGAGGCGGGGGAGCGTGTTCTCGGCTGGCGCCCAGACGAAATCGATTACGCGCATCCGAACGTCGGCGAGGACGACTGTACGGGAAGCGTTGATGCAGGTGCAGCCATGGACCTGCCGCACGCCAACTGGTTTTTCTACCTGGCACGAATCTGCAATCACTGCACCTATCCCGGCTGTTTGGCATCGTGCCCGCGCGGCTCCATCTACAAGCGGGAAGAGGACGGCATCGTGCTTGTCGATCAGGAACGCTGCCGTGGCTACCAGGAGTGCGTCAAAGGCTGCCCGTACAAAAAGATCTTCTTCAATCCGATGACCGGCACTTCCGAGAAGTGCATTGCCTGCTTCCCAAAATTCGAGATGGGCTTGCAACCGCAGTGTTTTGCCAATTGCATCGGCAAGATCCGCTTTGCCGGAACCATTTCGACGCCCGACAAGGCGCGCGAGGACAATCCCATCGATTACCTGGTGCATGTGCGCAAGTTGGCGCTGCCGCTGTTTCCGCAGTGGGGCTTGGAGCCGAATGTGTACTACGTGCCGCCGATCCACGTGCCGCTGCCGTACTTGCGGCAGCTCTTTGGCCCGGGCGTGGATGCCGCCATCGAGACCTACCGCAAAGCTCCGGAGGACCCGGAGTTAGCGGCCCTGCTAATCCTTTTTGGTTCCACCGAAAAAGTGGTGCCGCGATGGAAGCGCCAGGGCGACTTCGTAGTTGGCCTGGAAGAGGACGGCAGCGAGATCATTCGCGTGCCGGTGCAGGAACCAACCTTTGTGCGTGCAGCGTTCGACAAGACCCACAACGTTGCTCGCGTCAACACTCCATGAGGAGGTGGCAAATGATTTTCGCTTCCACCAGGTGGCCACGCGTTCACACGCGCGGCTACAGCGCAAGCAAGCAGAGTAGCCGCGGCGGTAACGCCGTGGCATCCGATGAGACGCCCGGATTCGGCGGGGTAGGCACTTCTGTCGATGGCCACGCGTTCACACGCGCGGCTACACCGAAGGCAAACGACGTAGCCGCGGCGGTAACGGCGTGGCACCTGTTGGCTCTCACAATGATCGCCGTGGCTCTGATGGCAGCCACCCCGCGTGCTGGAAATGCCGAGTCGGCACAGGTCAGCGTCGGCAAGAGCGCTGCCTTGCCGACCGCGCCGGATGACGCGGCGTGGTCGTCGGCGCCAGTCGGACGCGTGCCGCTGGTCTTGCAAGACATGGTAGAGCCGCGCTTGCTGGTGGCGTCGACGCCCGAGGTGCGTGTGCGTGCGCTCAGCGACGGCGCCAAGATTGCTTTTCTTCTCGAATGGGATGACGCGACGGCGGACGACGTAACCATGCCGGCGCAGTTTCCCGATGCCTGTGCCGTGCAGCTTCCGTCGACGACCTCCGCCGATGTCCCCGCGCCGCAGATGGGAGAGCCGGGGCGGCCTGTGGAGATCTCGTACTGGCGCGCCTCGTGGCAAGCGATGGCGGATGGCCGTGCGGATGACGTGCAAGCCGTACATGCACGTTCGACCGTGGACCATTACCCGTTTGAAGCCGAGCCGCTGAAGAAGGACCCTACTGCTCAGCAGGAAATGGCCAAACGCTACGCGCCTGCGCGCAACGTCGGCAACACCATGGCGGGTCCGCGCTCGCAGCCGGTGGAAGATTTGATAGCGGAAGGTCCGGGGAGCCTGAGCCCGGCACCTAAGTCGCAATCAACGGGCACCGGCAAGCGCAGCGCCAAGGGTTGGAGCGTAATGCTCGCGCGGCCTTTGCCGGCAGGGTTTGCTCCGGGCACACGCACGCAGGTGGCCTTTGCCGTGTGGGACGGGTCCCACACGGAGGTGGGCGCGCGCAAGATGCGCTCGGCTTGGCTGCCTCTATCGTGGGGCGCATCGAAATGAACGCAGCAAAGAAGACGATGTCTGCTGCTGAGACTCTGGGGGAGGCCTGCGAATG
>CAZGSN010000639.1:0-2576 GCA_964528465.1 uncultured Binatia bacterium (SeqCode) | reverse complement strand
GCGCGCGTGAGCGCGTGGATGGTGGAAGCATGCCTTCCAACAAACTTGTCGCACACCCTACGCTCGGCGGCGAACCACGATCAAGAAGAGGGGGCCGGGCATTCCACTTCGACAAACTCGCTACGACAGGGCGGGCCATCGGCAAACCACATGCGCGTGCGGCGGCTGGCAGCGTGGAAGACGAGAATACTCGAGGAACGTGTCCCATAGCCCTCACGATGCACGCACAGGTTGTTTGGAATTCCCTCCAAGCGAGGATCCAGCGGCGTGGAGTGATCGGACAGGATGCGTCGCAGCTCGACGAATAGGTCGCCCATGCGCGCCGTAGTCAGCAGCGGGATTGCCGCTTCGAAGGTCCGCACCGACTTGGCAATGCGCGGGCACTCCGGATCATCCACCTCGAGATTACTCAGCAGATGAAGCCCCGGGGACAGCGGTAGGCGTCGCATGTGACCGGTGAAGTTGCTGATGACACAAGCCGAGGTGGGGGAGGCCAGCAGTAGATTGAAGGGGTTGTAGTCGCTGCCGGACAATTGCGTGACGGTCTGCGCGGCCGTCTCGGTAGCCGCTGTGCGCAATGCGTCCAGGCACAGCATGCCACGCGAGCGGCGTTGCAAGTCGAGTGCGGCACTGGTGCGGCGATTCAAAAGGCCCGCCACGAGGTGGTGCGCGTTCAGACCTAGCCATGTGCCAGCGGCACGCGCGTCCTTGCCGCCGACAACCCAGGGATCGAGTGCAAGAACTTGCGGCGGCAAGGCGGGGCGGTCGAGGAACTCATCGCGATTGGCCGCAATCACCAGCGGAAACTCTTCACTGGCCTGGAAGTAGATCGCCAAGGTGCACATGCGACCTCTCATAATGAGCCGGCAGCGGGCCGGCAATCACGACACAAACGTTGAGGCGCTGCCGCAGCAGGTGAATTGTCTTGGCAAAAGGCCTGTGTTACGCGCAGCCCATGCCTGTTCCCGACAAGTTTCTGTCGATCGATGACGTCATCAATCGCTTCGCCAAGCACAACTACATCTGCAACCGGCGCATTGCGACAGTCGTCTACCTTGCCAGCCATCTCGGAAAGCCGATTCTGGTCGAGGGCCCCGCTGGTGTGGGGAAGACGGAACTCGCCAAGGTGCTTGCCGCGTCGCTCGAACACGAGCTGATTCGCTTGCAGTGCTACGAGGGCCTCGACGAAGCCAAAGCCCTGTACGAGTGGGAATACGCCAAGCAGCTCCTGTATACCCAGATCCTCAAGGACAAGATCAGCGAAGTCTTGGGAGGGGCACGGAATCTTACTGAAGCCGTGGACCGCATCGCTCGTGAGGACGACGTCTTCTTCTCGGATCGCTTCATCCTGCCACGCCCCTTGCTGCGCGCTATCTCGGCACCAGCGCCCACGGTTCTGTTGATCGACGAGATCGATAAGGCCGATACCGAGTTCGAAGCGTTCCTTCTCGAAGTGCTGAGCGATTTTCAGGTCAGCGTCCCCGAGCTTGGCACCTTGAAGGCGAAGCACATCCCGATGGTGGTGCTCACCAGCAACAATGCCCGTGAAATGTCGGACGCGCTGAAGCGTCGTTGCCTGCACCTCTACATCGACTTCCCCGCCACCAGCCAGGAACTTGAAATCGTGCGCCTGAAGGTCCCGGAGATTTCCTCGACCCTGGCTGAGCAAGTGGTCCAACTGGTGCACCGTGTGCGCCAGATCGATCTCAAGAAATCTCCCAGCATCAGCGAGACCCTGGACTGGGCAAAGGCACTGACATTGTTGAATGCGGATCAGTTGGACGAGCAGATCGTCGGCGACACGCTCAACACGATCCTCAAGTACGAGGCCGATATTCGCAAGGCGCAAGACGAGCTCAAGGAGTACTTGCAGAAAGAAAAGGCCAAGCAGGTAGCAGCAGGGCAGGGCGGCAATCCGACCTCGGGCGTGTTGCACTAACGAGCACGGGATGGACGCCAAGCTCGTCGAGTTCACGCAACTGCTGCGGCGCAATGGCGTGCGCGTTTCGCTGGCCGAGAACATGGACAGCCTGCGCGCCGTGTCGCTAGTAGGGCTCGGAGATCGCAGCCTGCTCAAAGACGCCCTGCGCGCCTCCATCGTCAAGCGCAATGTTGACGAGCCGGCCTTCGACGAGCTGTTCGACATCTATTTCACCGGATTGGGCGACGCGATCAAAGGAGCGGCGGAGTCTCTGCGCGGCAACCTGCAACTCGATGAAGCCGCCTTTCAGCATCTGCTCGACAGCTTGGCCGACATTCTGAAGGATCTCGACATCGATCTCTCTCAACTCGCGCAAAGCCTGTTGAGCAACACCACCGGGCAGATCGAGCGCATGTTGCGCGAACAGCGGGTCGTCTCGTTCGCCACCCTCATCGAACGGCTGGAGATCTCGCGCGCGACGCTGAAGCGCGATCTGGAGTATTTGCGCAACCGCCTGCAGGCGCCGATCGAGTACGATCGCGCGGCCGGCGGGTACCGCCTCGTCGAATCCGAACAGGCCGCCGAGCGCCACGAACTGCCGGGCATGTGGTTCAGTCCCGCCGAGATCCATGCGCTGCTCACGCTGCAGCACCTC
>CAZGSN010000638.1:0-4467 GCA_964528465.1 uncultured Binatia bacterium (SeqCode) | reverse complement strand
CGTCTCTCTTTTTAGAGAGCAAGCATGGTTGGCCCGCGTCAAGGAGGTACAAATACTGTCGTATTTGCGGGGGTTTCTCATCCATGTCGAAGTTCGTGGAGCGCTACGCTTCCTATAGCTTGCCCGTCTTACTGATTCTCGGCGGCCTTGTCTGCCTCGGAATCACATCCTCATCCAACGCCGACCTAGCCATGTCCTACGCCTCCTCCGAAAGCCTGGAGTGGCGGCTGGCCTCGGGCGCGGTGGCTATCGATATCATCCTGGTCGCCATCTTCCCCATCGTGGCAGGTATTTTCTACCGCCAGGGCCGCTATCTGGCGGTCATCGGGCTAGCCGTGTTCATTGCCCTGGGTGTCGCCTTCTCGGCCTTGAGCTTCTACCAGTTCGGCATCAAGGAGCGGGTCTCCAAGACGGACGTCGCAGAACGCCAATATCAGGCCAATATCAAGGCCGTGCAGGATACCCAGGCCCGCAAGGACGCCATGCTCAACCGGCTGATGGACGATCTGCAGGCCGACGCCGAGCGGGCCGACGGCATCCTCTACTCCAAGGGTGGAAAGGTTGACCGGGACGCCGCCGTGGCCCGCGCCGACGATGCCCGCAAGAAGAAGGCCGAGCTTGGCTTTGGCGAAGTGGTCGCCGTCGCGGCTGCCCCCGTTTACGTGGCTCCTGATCCCGGAGCTGCAGAACTCGCCAAGGACACCGGGTTTTCCACAGCCGCTATCCAGAAGTTTTTCACCGCCGCCCTGGTGCTGATCATTGTCCTGCTAAAGCCCCTGTGCTTTGGGTTGGGGACGGCCTTGCTCCCTGCCAAGAAAGAAGAAGCCACGGTCTCTGAGGTGACCGTCTACGAGGAGCCGGAAATCATCCAGCGTGGCCCCAAGCTGATAGTCGATGCCAATACGCAAGTCCTGGAGTTCTATCACGAAGCGACAAGGGATGCGCCTGGAGCTGACCCCATCATAGCCCACGAATTGCACAGGATGTACTTGGCCTGGGTGGAGAAAAAGCACTACCACCCCACCCTGACGGTGATGGCCTTTGGGCGAGCCTCGACGCACGTCATCACCAACAATCTGGTCAACGTCAAGCGTCGGCAGACCAGCAAGGGCATCGAATATGTGGGCCGCGCCCCGGTGCAGTATATCGAAGCACGGGTTGCGTAAGAAAGTGTGTCGCAATTGTGCTTGCGACTCGGCCGGGTCGTGCGTAGCTTCCCCGTCCCGGAGAGCAGCCCTAAGAAGCATGTGGGCTAACCCGGTTCCCGCAAGGGAACGAAAGCCGAGGCGGTAGGCACCTAGCAGCGTCGCGAACTGTCTCTCTGGACCAACTTCAGCGTAAGCGTAAAACGAAAAACCCGCCTTGCAGGGCGGGTCTTGCGAAATCCGAAATCCAGTCTGGTAGCGTATCGGAGAGGTCTTGCAGGACCGAGCCGAGGAGTGAGGGAAGGCCGAGGGGCCAAAACAAAGACTATCCGGGCTCTCGCCCGAGGAGGCTTATTCATGTCAGATACCATATCTAGCGGGGGTGTCAACTCCCTCACCGCTAAAAAGATCGGAGCCCCGGCATGATGCGCGGAGGCCCCCATTTAGCGCCATTGCCCAGCGAAACGCGGGCGCCCCCCTTCAATCTGGAGGCCGAGCGCGCCCTCCTCGGGGCAATTCTCATCAACAATTCAGCTCTCGACCGGGCCGAAGGATTGGACGCGGCGCACTTTTATGATTCGCTGCACGGGCAGATTTTCGAATCACTGCAGCAAATGATCGGCAAGGGCCAAGCCGCCACCCCGATTACCTTGCGCCCCTATTTCGAACAGCACGCCAACGTCGGCAGCCTCACCGTTCCCCAATACCTCGGCACCCTGGCGGGTGAAGCCACGACGATTTTCAGCGTGGTCGATTACGCGCGCACCATTCGCGAGTTATCCACAAGAAGGGCCCTGATCGTCATTGGCGAGGATATGGTCAACGACTGCTACGATGCAGCCATTGGCATCCCGCCGGAAGACCTGATCGAGGAGACCGAATCAAGGCTCCTCGCCCTGGTCCAGGACGGGCCCTCCAGCGAGCAAGAGCTGCCGATGGCGCAGGCCATCCAGAATGCCCTCAAGCGGGCCAACGACGCCCACAAGAAGGGCGGCGGGCTCAGGGGCCTGTCCACCGGGCTTGCCGATCTGGACGCCAAGCTGGGCGGTCTAGCCCCGTCCGATCTGATCATCATCGGTGGCAGGCCCGGGTCAGGGAAAGCCCAGCCGCTAGATGCGAAGGTGCTGCTAAGCGACGGCACCTGGAAACAGATGGGCGATATTCGGTTTGGAGACAGCGTGGCCTCCCCCGACGGTGCCCTCTCCCGCGTGTCTGGTGTGTTTCCGCAGGGCGAGCGTCAAGTCTATCGGATTACCTTCTCGGATGGGCGCTCAACTGAGTGCTGCGATGAGCACTTGTGGACAATCTACTACCGTGACTGGGACAAGCCGCGCACCGTTCCGACGTCGGAGGTGCGCCGACTTCTGTCCCGTCAACGCTATCAGCGCCGTCTGTGGGTGGATTCTGTAAGTGGCCATTTTGGGCACCACGAGGCGCTGCCCATCGATCCCTGGGCTCTTGGGGCGCTTATCGGAGACGGTCAGTTCTCTCGGCTGAGCTTTACGAACGTGTCCACCCACGTTCTCGACAAGATGCGCCACGCCGTTGGTCAAGACTTTGAGCTTCGCCAGAACTCTCGGGATTCAATCAGCTACACAATCTGTGTCAGCGGGCCAACGAAGCGCGGAGGAAACCGCAGGGAGCACCTTAACCCGATCCGGGAGCATCTTCGTTCGCTTGGGCTGTGGGGGCTCAAGAGCCACCAGAAGTTTATTCCGCCCGTTTATAAAACAGCCTGCCGTTCCGCGCGCCTGGAGCTTATCCGAGGCCTCATGGACACGGATGGCTGGGCCGAATCCAAGGGGACGCCCTACTTCGGCTCGACAAGCCTGCAGTTGGCCACCGATTTCGCGGACCTCATTAGGTCCATCGGCGGTCTCGTGGCTATGGACATCAAGTATCCTCACTACACCTACAAGGGCGTGAAGAAGGCCGGGCGGCCATTCTACCGCTGCTCGATAAGCTATGCAGGCGATGATCCTCTCGTGACGGAACCTCGCAAAGCAGGCCGCATCCGCCCGGTGTCCCAGGGTGGCTGGCGCAAGCGCTGCACTATCGCGGCCATTGAGCCGTCTCGGGTCACTCAGACGCAGTGCATCAGGGTCACGCATCCTGACCAGTTGTATGTGACGGACAACTTTATCGTCACGCACAACACCTCTCTTGCGACCAACATCGCGGAAGCCGTGGCCCTCAAGTACATCAACAAGGGGCGGCTGGAGGGCGGCTTTGTCCACTTCTTCTCCCAGGAAATGTCGGCCGAGCAATTGGCTTCGCGCGTCATCTCCCACCATGCCCGGGTGCCCTCCGATCTGATCGGACGTGGCGCCATCACCGATCAACAGTTCCGCGACATGATGGATGCAGCGGTCAATCTTGGTGACATGCCGATCATGGTTGACCAATCGGGTGGACTATCCATCGCCCAATTGTCGGCCCGAGCCCGGCGGATCAAGCGCAAGCACAACACCGGGCTGATCGTAGTCGATTACCTGCAGTTGATGTACGGGTCCTCGAAAGAGAACCGCACCCAGGACCTCACCCGGATCACCAATGGTCTCAAGGCTCTGGCCAAGGAGCTGATGGTGCCGATCATTGCCCTGTCGCAGCTCTCCCGAGCCGTTGAGCAGCGGGAAGAAAAGCGCCCCACCCTCTCGGACTTGCGCGAATCGGGATCGATTGAGCAGGACGCCGATATCGTCATGTTCGTCTATCGGGAAGAATACTACGCCCTGCTGAAGAAGCCCAACGATGGCGACATGGCCAAGCTCATGGAGTGGCAGACCGCCTACGACAAGGTCAAGGGCAAAGCCGAGGTGATTATCGGCAAGCACCGCCACGGCCCCACGGGGCAAGTCAATCTTGCGTTCATTAGTGAATTGACGAGTTTTGCCAACCTCGCTCGCTAGGACGCAACAATGCTAGACTGTCTTTATCCGATAAAAATCAAGCCACTCCAATGGCCTTGGCACATAGACGGCACGCCAATGACGCTGGAGCAAAGCGGCGCGCTCATTCAGCTCGTTCTTTATCGCTGGGGCTCGCAGAGCGCACCTAGCCCCGATGAGGCCCGCAAAATCCTGCGCGTCACCAAGGCGCGAGCCAGAAAGCTGCGCGTAGATCGCCTACTGGAGTTTGCGGCGGAGCTGTGCAAGCAGCGCGCCCCCATAAACGCCTCGCTTCGGACCCACGTTGCCCGTCAGAACTCTTGGCGGTGTAGCTACTGTGGTGCTGACGTCGGCACCTTCGGCGAGAATCTTCATATCGATCACGCCACCCCTGTAGCACGGGGCGGTTTCAGCACCTTTGCGAATTACAAGCC
>CAZGSN010000637.1:0-3737 GCA_964528465.1 uncultured Binatia bacterium (SeqCode) | reverse complement strand
TGTCGACGCCGGCCATGAAGCGGACATCCACCCCCGGCACCCGTGGTGCGAGGTAAGCCGCAAGGATGGGGATATTGGTCAAGATGGGAATCGTGGGCGGCGCTGTCTGTGCCCGTAGCCAGCGCAGCACGGCCTGGAAATAGGGTGCGGTGTCGGTCCGGTTTACCTCTGTGCGCAGGCCAAGCAACGGACCGCTTAGTGCCAGCACCAACACGAGCATTGCTGCCACGCCGGCACGGCGCTGCTGCACGGCGCCCATCAACAGGAGCATCAAGCTGATGCACGCGAGGACCGTAAGGGTGCTCTCCTGTCGGGTTGCCAACCATAGTGTGAGTAAGCCCATGGCCAAAAGCCGGGGTAGGGAGGGCGATTCCGCGTCCCACCAGGATTCCACCGCGCGGGCAGCAAGCAGCGCAATCGCGGGAAGCAGATGCAACGAGTAGCGCGGTGCGGTGCCGAAGTTGCCGATTTGGAAGATGGGGAAAACGTTCATCACGAACGCTCCGACGATGACGTAAACGAGCAGGCTACGTTCCACTGCCGTCAGGCGTCGCCAAGGCAGCACCACCAACAAGGGCACCAGAGGTGTGATGGCTAGGAAAGGCTCGAGCAGAAATCGAATTCCGCGCGCCTGCCCTTGCCACATTGGATTGGAAGGGTCGGCACTCACATTGGGTGGATAGTGCAGGAACCAAAGGCCATCGCCGTGGTAGAGCGCACCGCTAGCGGCATAGAGGATGGGAAAGATCCAAATGCCGAGAAGCAAGCGGCGATCGGCGCGCACAAAAACTGCGTGGCCTGCCAAGATGGCGCTGAACAGTCCCAGCTCAAAGCGAATCCACGGCAGTATTCCCGCGACCACGCCGGCTAGAAGAGGCTGCCGGCGAGAGAGCAGCCACAGGGTCAAGCACACGCCAACCACGCCGTCGGTGTTGGAGAGTCCGGCCGCCGCACCAAGGAACAGGATTGGCGATAGCGCTACGGCAAACGCGGCCAAATTGGGAAGCCGGTAGCGCAGCTTGTGCGCCGTGGCGGCAACCAGCGGAATGGAAAGGGACGCGATCACTACATGTACGACCAGGGTAGCATGTATTCCCAGCGCCGTGACTGGCGCGTAGAGCGCGGCCAATATCGGTCGCAAACGCTGGAAGAAGAAAATGGCCAGGAATTCCTGCCGCGCCCAGCCTGCCCAGTAGTGGGTCAGCAAACCCTCGTCGTTGAGATACGAGTCGGACCATACCAAGCCGATACCTATCGCGACATAAATCAGGGTAAGCGCCACGACGATGCGTGCCGAGCGCAGAAGGCGTTCGGAAACGCCTCGCAAAGGATCAGGGGCAAGGGTGTCTGCGAGCGTCACGAGCCCGCGTGCTTAGCCTAGAACCCGGCTGTGAGCCACGCTCAGGCTTCCCTTGCGTCAGTTGGGAAGCGACTAGTGCCGAGCCGAACCGTTCGTAACGGTCGAACTGGACAAGGCACGCTGGTGGATCGACTGGTAGACGACCTCAATAGTACCGCTTGAGGTTTGCCGCTTCGAAGATGTTGGTGATCGGGCGTGTCACCTCGCTCACCCGGCGCATGATCTCGAGTCGTTCCGAATCCGTCTTGAAGGTTACTGCAAAGATTCCAATCAGTACCGTTGCTATGGTGTAGGCGCTAAATTGCGAAATCAGCTTCATCGTCGTTCTCCTCTCGATGCGTGGCGGCTTGCTGCCGTCCAGCTCAACCCTTTCGGGATCTCTTGGTTGTTACCGACAACCGACACCTCTCTACACTTCCAAGCTTCGTGCCACTTCCGATCTCCGTATTGTGACGACCGCGACTACGATCTTTTCGGCGGTATGTGGCTGCTAGGACCCTGGCGGTCGAGCAGTTGGCTGATATGCGCCACTCGTGGGCTTTGGGGCCATTTGGGGTGACCCGTCCACAGCGAGCTCACTGATCGGCAACCAGGTATCGACGCTGCCGCGTGCCCGCCGATAGTTCTGGGGGCAGGGTCATTAGTGGCTATTTCATCGGTTCGATGGCTCCTTATTTGACCTTTCCGTGGCGACAAGGTAGGCGCCGAGGTCCATTACGCAAAGGAGCATTTCGACTATGCGCTTCTACGAGTTTGAATCGAAACGGCTGTTCGCCAAGCACGGCATTCCTCTGCCCTCCGGGTCGCGCGTGGCGCAGACCCCGGAAGAGGCCAAGAACATCGCTGCGGATATCGGGGGGCCGACAGTGCTCAAGTCCCAGGTGCTGACCGGCGGGCGCATGAAGGCCGGTGGTGTGTTGTTCGCCGATCGTCCGGATGATGCCGCCTCGGCAGCGAAGAAGATCCTTGGCATGACCATCAACGGCCACGAGCCACGCGGTGTGCTCGTCGAAGGGCGCGCTCCTATTGCTCAGGAATACTATGTGGGCATCACCTGGGACGGCTTCGCGCGCCTACCGGTAATGATCTTCAGCGACATGGGCGGCATCGACATCGAAGAAGTTGCCGAGAAGCACCCGGAGCATATCTCCAAACATCACTTCTCCACGCTCCTGCCGTTTTCCGATTTTATGGCCAAGGAGCTGATCGCCGGGGTGGGAATTTCCGGCCCCGACCTAAGCAAGCTTGCCCACATCGCCGCCACTTTGGCGCGCATTTTCCAGAGCTACGGCCTCACCTTGGCGGAGATCAATCCTTTGGTACGCATGGAGGACGGTCGTTTCATGTGCCTCGACGGTCACGTCGATATGGAAGACGATGCGCGCGACTCGCAGAAGGCGATTCTCAAAGAGCTAGGCATCGACCCGGAAGAAAAGCGCCAAGCGCGCCCACCGACAGATTTCGAGATCAAAGGGGCGCAGGTTGATGCCGCCGATCATCGTGGCGTCGCCGGCAACGTGGTTGAGTTCGACGGAGACCTCGGCTTGGTCATCGGCGCCGGCGGCGGCTCGCTGACCTTGTTCGACGCCATCCGTAAGCACGGTGGTCGCCCTGCCAACTACTGCGAGATCGGCGGTAACCCGAGCGTCTCCAAGACCTGCGAGTTGACCAAGCTGATTCTGTCCAAGCCAGGCGTGAAGAAGATCGCGGTGATGATGAACGTGGTTTCCAACACCCGCGTCGACATCGTCGCTCGCGGCGTCATCAAGGGCGTGATCGAGTCGGGGTTCAAACCCGCCGACAAGATCGCCATCTTCCGCATCCCTGGTTCTTGGGAGAACGAGGGCTTTGCCATTCTCAAGCACTACGGAGTCGAGTACTGCGATCGCACCGTGTCGATGTATGAAGCCGCCGGTCGCGCCGTAGCCAAGATGCAGGGAGCTTAAGCCATGTCGATCTTGATCACCAAGGACACCACATTCATCATCCAGGGCATCACCGGTCGCGAGGCGGTCAACATGACCCGTGAATGCCTCGATTATGGCTCCAAGATTGTTGGCGGCGTTACGCCAGGCCGTGCCGGTCGCGACATCTATGGGGTGCCGGTCTACGATACTGTGCGCGCCATCACCGCCAAGACCCATGTCGACGGTGCGGTGATTGCCGTGCCTCCGGCGTTTACACGCGATGCCGTCTTCGAGGCTCTCGACGCCGGTGTCAAAATCATTGTCATCGTCACCGAGCGTATCCCGCGCTTCCAGGTGGCGCAGATGGTCGAACTCGCCAAGCTGCGCGGGGCGCGCATCATCGGACCCAACTGCCTGGGCATTCTCTCGCCGGGAGAAGCCAAGATGGGAGGCCTCGGCGGACGCGCCGA
>CAZGSN010000636.1:0-7887 GCA_964528465.1 uncultured Binatia bacterium (SeqCode) | reverse complement strand
GCGTCCAGTTGACGTCCACCCCAACTGAGGTTTTCGGGGTAATTGAACTGAGGTTCTCGGGATTTAGAACCGATTCGACATCTTGGGCGTTTACCGGGGCGAGGGCTGTCGGCACAATGTTCCCCGAGGCGTCACGACCTGGAACCAAGCCAAAGACATGAAACATCGGGCGGCACCAGGCAGTCACGGCAACGGCCATTGGCTCCGATCGCAGGCTTCCACCCGAGCAGCCTTCGGTTCGGCAATGTTTCCGCGAGATGAAGGATCGGCATGCAACAGGTCAACGCGATAGACTTCCAGACGACGATCCCTGCCTATCGGGTCTGCCATGGCCGGCTCGCAGACTGCGCAGGAGTCTATCGCCTCTACCGTGACGTTGCGGCCATGCCTGGGGGGCTTGCGCGCTCGCAAGCAGAGATTTCGGAGGATTACGTACACGGCTTCGTCGAGCAGGCTAGTCGGCTTGGGGTTCTCCAAGTGGCGCGACTCGCAGGAAGTCCAAAGGTCATCGGCGAGATTCACGCCTACCCACTGGAGCCGTCAGCCTTCGCGCACGTA
This sequence comes from uncultured Binatia bacterium (SeqCode), assembly GCA_964528465.1. GTDB lineage: Bacteria > Desulfobacterota > Binatia > HRBIN30 > HRBIN30 > CAZGSN01. Next base: position 7,329 of record CAZGSN010000636.1, on the reverse strand, counting down.
CTCGGCAACCTGACCTTAGCCGTGAGCCCACATTACCAGGGCTACGGGATCGGCAGCATGCTGATGGGTGCGCTGTTACGTCAGGTCCGGCATTGCCATCCGCACATCGAGCGCGTCGAGTTGGTGGTACGCGAAAGCAACCGGCGAGCAATTCACCTCTACCAGAGATTCGGCTTCACCATCGAAGGCCTCTTCAGGCAGCGCATTCGTAACGCCGACGGCGCTTGCGAAGGCGATGTCCCCATGGCCTGGATCCGCGGCGAGCACACCGACCGTCACCAATAGAGACCCTCTCGCTTCGTTGGTCACGTCGGCATCTGTCCGAAGGCGATTCTTAGGCCCGTACGTAAATCGTCGACTGAGCCCGAAAACCTCAGTTGGGCTGGACGTCAACTGGACGCGCGCTTCGAGACGCCGCCAAAATCCTTCGATACGCTTCGCTACTCAGGAGGCGGCTCCTCAGTGCGAACGGTTGCTGAGCTCAGTAAACAAACTTTCCGTTCGGCCTGAGGATCGGCCATCGGCTCAGGCCACGTCTCCGGCTTTGCACGCCAAATCGCTTGGGCGGGCAATCCGGCTCATGCGCCGCGGGGGCGCGCCTGTCCCGAGCCCAGTCGAGGGGGCGTCTCCATTGCTTGTAAAACATTGATAAATCTGAGTTGGAGACGGGCCGCCCTCGGCCCGCGTCTGGTGTAGGAACGATTTGGTGTGCAAAGCCGCGCGTCTCGAGGGCCGTCTCAGTGTGCCGTTGCGAGAACGTGGGTAATTGAATCGAGGTTTTCGGGCTGAGCCTAGTGGATCTATACTGGCAAACGCCCGCAGGAAGCCTCAGGGGTGTGCGACAAATTCTTTGGGAAGCAAGCTTCCACCATTCACGCGCTCACGCGCGCGGCTACACGGAGCCGGCGAAGACACAGGAGCCGCGGCCGTGAGGCCGTGGATCTCGGATGAAGGCCAACACATTTGACGCATGCCCAGGCCTCAGCCCTCCTGCCCTGAGGGTTGCGCTGTAACCAGAAGACCTCAGTTAAATTACCCACGTTCTCGCATCGGCATTTGAGCCCGAAAACATCAGTTCAATCACTCACGTTCTCGCGAGGGCACTGGGAACGGCCTTCGAGACGCGGCCTGGACAGATAGGCACTTTTTAGGCCGAACGGATACTTTGTTTACTGAGCCCAGCCACAGTCCGCGCCGAGGAACCGCCTCCTGAGTAGTTTACGTACCGAAGGATTTGGCGGCGTCTCGAGCGCGCGTCTACTTGAAGTCCACCCCAACTGAGGGTTTCGGGTTCACAACAGCAGGACCACCGGGCTGGTGCCAAACCTATCCGGGCAGCGTAGAGCACGCGGTATGGTCGGGACGTCGACCCATCTCTTCCGACAAACCTAAAGCAAGAGAGCCCGAGATCACGAAGATCTCGGGCTCTCTTGGCATGAAAGACAGCCGCAGGCTGGTCGTAGCTTCCGGCCGACCAGCCCGGATTCAGGGCTCTACGAACCAGCGACGAGGTTAGCGAATAGGCCGATGAACTGGCCGTTACGCGACACCTCGACTCCTTGCAGTTGCAGGCCGAAGAACTGCGGTAAGGGGAACCCGGACAGCGCTCCCGCAAGGCTCGGAATCATGGGTGCCATGATGTTCGGCAGCACGGTCTCTACCGATTCTTCGTTAGCTCCCAGAGGATTATCGATCACCCGAATCGTGACGTCAGAGATTGCAGGCTTGTTGATGCTGATGGACAAACCTGAGCCGTCTGGAGCGAAGGCCAGGTCGATACCCAACTTGGCATCGAAAGCACCGGTTAGCCAAACGTCATTGGTTGTGGGGTCAACGATCTTGATTCCAAGCTGCGCGATCATCAACTCCGCCACCTCACCGTTCGGCCCGAGATCGCCGGATACAAAAGGCGCGATCGTTGGGGCGAGGTCGATACGAAGAGGCGTACCAGGCGGCAAGAAGGCAAACTCCGGTACGAATGCCATAAGCAGGTCGGAGGTAATCGTCGATGCTGGCGCACCCTCCGGTCCGTCGAGATCAATCTCCGAAAGCGAGGTTCGCATCAAACCGCACTCCGTCTGCCCACGCAGAAGCTGATTGAAACCGGACGGTGAGATGGCGATCCCCAATCCGTACGGAACGCCGCGAACAGGGGATGTAGCACCGAACGCGGGAAACGCCTGATACGGAGAGAACGACCTTGCAAAATCGGGGGTTCCCGGCGGCGGCGTGCACTGGCCAAGACCGGTGCCGACGCTGACGTTGAAGCGAGAGTGCGCGCCGAGAGTGATGCCGACGTGGTCCTCTTCGATCTTGAACATGGGTGCCTCAAAGCTGAGGCCCACACCCTGGCCAACGGAACCTGAGATATTCACACCATCGAGAGCGGACTCAATACCCTCTGCAACCGGGCTCTTCTGAGGCCCTGTCCCATCGGGGTCCTTCAAGAATCCTTGCATGGCGTCAACCGCGAGATCCTCCACCAGCGGGGTGAAGAGACCGAGGATGTCACTAATGATGGGCCAGGAACAAATGCCCCAGGTGAACCGGACATTAAATCCGTTGAAACCAGTGGCCATGGGGCCCACCAAGTCGACATCGACGTGGGATGGGTTAGCCATTGCCGGTTCTAGCGCGTAGTCACCACCCAGGGCGAGACGGTTCGCGCTCATCCGAATTCCACAGCTTGGCACCAAACCAGAGCCACTGAGCCTGATGTCTAGACGTAGACCGTTCACACTGATGTCGCCCCGCACCGCACCAGGCTTCGAGTCTGTCGCCAAGCCAACACCGCTAAAGGAGGGAGCTGGGTTGTCGATTGCAACCCTGGCACTACCCCAGCATCCCAGGAAACCAACATCAATGACGCACTGATCTATGAGTGGGGAACCCACGGGAATCAAAGAGCCAATATTCAGACCACTCGATGCCAGGCTGCTGATCAAGGACTGCATAGACGCGAGCCCAGATTCGTTGAGACGCATCGCGACACTCTCGGGCGAATACTCGCCGTCGGCTACCGAGCGTCCCGCCAAGATTACGATTCGAGCACGAACATCATCTTCTGTTGCAGTGTCGGCAAGCGTGACGCCTACCGGATTCAAGATGGTGTCCTGGTCGAGTGTCAGCGAGTGCACAAAGGTTCGGTCCTGTGGATTCCAGCTCACATTGGGCGCAACTCCATTGATCAGGAGCGATACGCGGTTCGCTGGAAGAGCGGTGTAATGCCCGGTGATCATCACGCTGGCTGCATCGCTGAAGCTACCGTGGCTGGGAGAGTCGATAAACACCTCAAACTGTTCACATTCGCTCGGTGCTCCTTCGCAATACCAACCTGGCTCACTAAAGCACGCATCGCTACAGCCGTCCCCTGAGACAGTACCGCCATCGTCGCACTGTTCGAAGACATTCGCATCGATGCGACCATTACCACAGGTCACGCTGCAGATACTGGGAGAGCCGCTGCACGAGTAGGCAATCTCGACTTTGCAGGTCGAACTGCAGCCATCTCCGGAGTCGCGATCGCCATCGTCGCAGGTTTCACCCAGAGACGCTTGCAAGATCCCGTTGCCGCACGTGCGAGAGCACAGGCTCGGCATGCCTAGGCAAGCAAATCCGGACTCGACTCGGCAGCCAGGGCTACAACCGTCGCCCGGTTGCGTGTTGTGATCGTCGCACTGCTCACCGACCTCAAGACTGCCATTACTGCAAGTGGGCGCGCAAACACTCGGTTGGCCGGCGCACGCATAGCCGGCTTGGATTGTGCAAGCTACGCAACCATCAGCGGCCGATCCCGGGCCATCGTCGCACTGTTCGTTGCCGTCGAGGCGCCCATTGCCGCAAGCAAGCCCACAAACGCTGGGCTGTCCGCTACAAGCGAAAGAAGGTTCCGTCTGGCAACTGCTAGAGCAACCGTCGCCACTATCCGTATCACCGTCGTCGCAAGTCTCGCTCTTACGAACGCGCCCGTCGCCGCAAATGCCGCTACAAACACTGGGCTCACCTAGGCAGCGGTAGCCGGTTTCCTCTTGGCAAGAGTTGGCGCAGCCGTCGCCGTTTTCGAGATTTCCGTCGTCGCAACCTTCGCCGGTGCGTACCAACCCGTCACCACATACGCCGCTACAGACGCTCGGGAGACCGGAACAAATAAATCCATTTTCGACAGTGCAGACGCCACTACATCCGTCGCGGTCTGTGGTGTTACCATCGTCGCAGGTCTCACCCGCCTCGAAAGTCCCGTTGCCACAGACAAAGGTGCACTCGCTAGGCTCGCCCGTGCACAAGTACCCAGGCTCGGTCTGGCAAGTCTTGGAACAGCCGTCGTTGGGGGAGTGGTTGTCGTCGTCACAGGTTTCGCCGAGGTCGATGTCTCCATCGCCGCATTCTTCGTGCACGCACGTGCTGGAACAGCCGTCGCCATCCTCGGTATTTCCATCATCGCACTCCTCGAAATGGCGAGGGGCGCACTCGGAACCGTGCTCACCTTCTTCGCAGTCGGAACCATCGTCAACGTCGACAACTCCGTTTCCGCAGTTCGGGGTACATACGCTGGGTTCACCAATGCAGGTCCAGCCAGCTTCGAGTTTGCACTTCTCATCGCAACCGTCTTCGGATGTTGTATTGCCATCGTCGCAACGCTCGCCGCGCTGAACGATTCCATCCGCACATTCGTCATCGCAAGTTCCGTTGGTGTCGTCACCGTCATCGAAAGAGTCGCAGTCTTGCGAGAGATCGTTCACCGAGTTGAGCACCTGGCATAGCTTGCAACCCGACTCACGGGCAACGCAACTAACCAGACTTCGAGCATCGGTCGGGCTGCACGGAGAGAAGGCACGGCCCAGATCCACATTCTCACAATTCTTGACGATAGCCTTGAGGAGCTTCTCGTCACACTGGGCTGCGATCCGACCATCTGGGTCGGGCTGCGTATTTCCAGGACCATCTAAGCAGACAGCTTGTGCGCTGACGGCATCGACGATCGTCCCAGCGGCCATGCCCTTTCGCAGGCATTTCGTGTACTCCGCCATTCTCGTATCGGCACATTTCTGCATGGCCGCAGCGACACGCACCTGGCATCGAGCACCGGTTGTGGTGGCGACAAGCGCGGTATCAATATCGGGGCCGATAACTCGCCGCAGCAGCTCGATGTCCTTGCCACCTGCCATGATGACCGCACGAGACGGCTCAATCACACCGAAGGAAGGAGTTACTGTGGAGCACGCAAAATACGCCGCAGCTTCCGTCTTGACCTTGGCCTTGCTCAGGCCGGAATCGTTCCCAGCGAGCATGCAGGCTTCAGGAGTCGTATTGATCAACGACCCTCCAGCGAAGCGCTTGAGGCAATCCTTGACGATACCGCCCTGTACTTTGCCGACGCGAGCCACGCTGGTCGTAAAGCCGCCAATACAGGTTTGCTCCGTAGCGCTAAGCTGCGCCTGAGCCGACGCTGCCGCGCTTCCCAGCGCCAGCGATATCGCAATCGCCCATAGCTTCCGGCTTTGTCCTCTCATGATAACGCCCTCCTTAACCCCTTCTCGTTGAGCCGCTCCTGACAACATTGCGGCGTGCCCGTGATTTCTTCCATTCATAAAAACAATCCAATCTACTGCGCAACGAACTGGAATGTCGTCGCCACGTCACCGATCGGCCCGTGCAGACCTGGGAACCCGCCCCCGATCTTTAATCCAGAAACTGAACCACCGGTAAGAGCGGCGCAGCTAGTGGGCGAGCCATCAATTTGCGTGATACACGAGGCCGCCCCGCAGGTGCTCCCCGGAGCTATCCTTTGGTTCGAAGCATTGTCGCGGTCAAAAATGCTGATTGCGGTGGTTCCACTGGTAAGCACGACAGGCGCGTTCTGCGGCGTGCCCGTGTCATCGCTCGTGCAGGCCAAACCATCCCCGCCTAGAGCCGAAACCTGGGTAATCGTCACGGGCAGGTTCAATGTCATGTCTCCGCTGGCAAACGCGTTCGTCACCGTTATCTGCACTGGGCTGTTGCACACACCGGAGTGCGCTGTATTGCAGGGGCCAGTGCCCTCTAGGCAGGCGCTGCTGACCGAACCATCCGGCTGGGTGAAAGTACGCGTACAAGAAGCATCGTCAGGGAGCCCGTTGGCTGTGCCACTATTACCGCCGCTCCCAGGCGTGGTGTTGTGGTCTTGTTGAACAGAGATATCGATCCCCGAACGTCCGCCGTCGCAGTCGATGATGCCGCTACCGTTGCCGCTAACACCCAAACAGATGGTATTGCCTAGTGCGGAGGCAGGGTTGAAGACAATCGAACTCTGCGGAATCGTCAGTGGCATCTCGCCATTGCCCCCTTGCGTACCGGGCTGGATCTCCAGCTCGTTGAGCCGGCAGGTCTTCCCTGCAGGGCATTCTAGATCGCTCGAACAGCTAACGTCCGGTGCGACCCGGGGAATACAGACACCGTTGAGAGCAACCTTGACCGAGAGAATTCCCATCTGCAACGTGGCGCAACTGCCTGCAGCCGGGCAGCTCCCTGCGTTGTTGCCGGTACAGCAAGCGAGCGGTGAGCCGCTACCGAGACAGACCTGGTTGGGGTCGCAACCGTTGCAGTCCAAATCTACGGAACAGGGCAGCCCGAGGTATGGGCCGCCGCTGCAAGACTTGGCGCTTGAGCAAGTGCCACCGCTACACTGCCCGTTGTTTGCACACGAGGCACCCGGAGTGCCGCCACCGATGCAGACACCTCGGCAAGATCCAGTGGTGCCGCCACCGGGCTGTAACACCACCCGAGTGGACGAACCCGGCTCCGGCGAATTCGTTGGGCTCGGGGTGGCACTAGCCGGTGGGATCGGCGTCACCGTCGGAGTCTGCGTTGAGGTCCCCGTCTCCGTTGGCGTTCCTGTCTCCGTCGGTGTGGCCGTCGGTGGGCCAGGAGTGTTAGTCGGCCCAGCCGGCGTATCCGTTGGGGTCTGCGTCGGAGTTATCGTTGGGCTCGAAGTGCGCGTTGGCGGATTGGCTCCACGGAACTGCGCTTTGAAGTTCTCAGAGTCGTTCTTCTTGGTTGTCGACTGACTGAACTGCGCTTCCCAGCAGTCCCCGTCACTTGCGAACAACTGGGCCGTAATCGGATAGAGCAAGGGCAGTGTTGTGTCGGGGAGGTTGTCTCCCTTACCCGACATCTTGATCTTTGCCTTGTCCAGGCTGCTGCCCTTGATCTTGATTGACGTGATGCCGTTGTTCGTAGCCGCTCGGTCCTTATACGCATAGCCGCGCGGCTGGCTGGCAGTACCGTTGACGGTCCATCCTGCTCCAGGTGGCACGCTCATCTGCATCTTCACACCGGTACCGTCGTAGATAC
>CAZGSN010000635.1:0-9201 GCA_964528465.1 uncultured Binatia bacterium (SeqCode) | reverse complement strand
GCCCTCGACGGCGTGAGCGAATAGCCCATCGGCCGCCAAGGGGCCGACGATCTGGAGGCGACGCCGGCGTGCGGTGCGCACCGCGGGTGCAATGATGCGGATCTCCTCGTCGCCGAATAACCCGCTTTCCCCGGCATGTGGGTTAAGCCCGGTAACCGCGATGCGCGGGTTGGCGATGCCAAAGCCCTGCTTCAGAGCTTGGGCCGTAATCGCGAAGGTTTCGACGAGGCTGTCGTGGTTGAGTCGCTTCGGAACATCGGCCAAGCGGACGTGGATGGTCGCGAGGACGACACGCAGCTTTGGTCCCGCCATCATCATGCGCACCGGCACGTTCCCGGCGAGAGCGGCGAGCAACTCGGTGTGGCCGGGGTAGTCATGGCCGGCCGCGGCGAGATGGGCCTTGTGAATCGGTGCCGTGGCCAGGGCGCAGGCAGCTCGGGACTGCACCAGGTCGACTGCCTTGAGGATGGACTGAAAGGCTGCTTCGCCACACGCCGCACGCGCGGCCGCCGTTCGCGGTGTACCGGAAGCTTGGTAGCGTGGTGGCAGGGCGCAAGCCGAAATGAACTCGGCCCCGCTAGCTTCAAGCGCTCGACCGAGCCGCAGGCGTCGCGCCGTTTCACAGAACACCACGGGATCGCCCACGAGCAGGGGCGTGAAGCGCTTCTCTTCCCGGCAGGCGACCACTGCCTTGATGGCTACCTCCGGACCAATCCCCGCCGGATCGCCCATGCTTATGGCCAGGCGCATTGCCGACCGCTTGCTGCTGGTAGGTGCGCTCAACGGATCACAATGTGGTGGCGTTTCTTGAGATCTTCCGACAGCCACTTCTGAAATCGTTCTTCCAGTGCCTGGGCATAGAGCTTGTCTTTGATCTGATCCGCAACGGCAGTATCGAGTTCTTCGCTTCCGGAGCCACGGCGGGCTTCGAGCTTGATGATGTGAAGGCCCATCTTCGTGCGTACGGGGGGGCTGATCTCACCTACGTTGAGCTTGGTGACGGCACTGTCCATTTCGTCGAGAAGCTCTCCCGGCTTGAACCAGCCCAACGAGCCGCCATCCTTTGCTGAGGCGTCTTCCGAGACTTGCCGCGCGACCTCACCGAAATCAGCCCCTTTGGCTAGCCGCGCATGCACTTCCTCCGCCTTGGCAGTCATTGCTGCGACTCGATCCGAGGGCGCGTCGGGCGGTAAGGCAAACACGATGTGAGCCACTTGGATGCCGGACTCCTTACTCCCGAATTCCGATTTATGGGCCTCGTAATAGCGCTGCACCTCTTCCGGCGTGATGCTCACCTTGGATCGGATCTCGCGCGAGATGAGCTGCTGTCGCTGCAGGTCTTCCCGCACCTGGGCGCGATAGGCGTCGAGCGTCAGTCCCTGTGCCGCCAGGGCCTGCTCGAGTTGTTGATCGTTGATGTTGTTGCGCGCCTTGATGCTGTCGACGTAGCGTTGCACGTCGTCGTCACGGACGATGATGCCCTTCTCGGCTACTTCCTTGGCCACCAGTTGTTCCGTGATCAAGGCATCGAGCAGCAGCTCACGATCGCCGCTCTTGATCTCTCGCCCGCGAATCGTGCGCTCGGTGAAACGCTTCAATTGATACATGGTCACGGGATCACCATCGAGCGTGGCAATGATCTTGTTGATGACCACGGCCTGCGCGGCCGGTGCCGATGCGGCGATCAGGCTGATAGCGACAGCAAACCATTGCCTCGCTGAGATTCTTGTCCTCATGGGTGTGGCGCTAGCACGCCCATCGCAAGCGCTGCAACCCGGCGCGTCTCCCGGTGCGGCTTGGTCTCTCAGATCAATGGGCAGGCCTCACCGGCGAGTTGCTCGTTTGGTTTGCCGGCGCGAGAAGCTGGGGGCCAGGGCGCGCACTAGGTAGCTGATGCCGATCAAGCGCGGCACGGTGATCTCGTGCTTGCCGCGCGCCAAGGCTGCAAGAATAGCGTCCACGAGTGGCTCCGGATCGATCATCAGTCTCTTGGCGATAGCCGGCATGCGCGCCAGCGCGTGGGCGTCGAAGAATGGTGTACGGATGGAGCCTGGGCAAACCGTCAGCACATGCACGCCGGCGTCCTCCACCTCCAGCGACAAAGCCTCGGCAAGTCCTACCATTGCGAACTTGGTCGCGGCGTAGACGCTTTCGTCGGGGACACCGATCTTGCCTGCCACCGACGCCATCATCACGATCCATCCGCTGTGGCGCTCGACCATCGCCGGTAAGAGTGCCTTGGTCCAATACACCGAGCCGAGAAGGTTGGCGCGCAACATGCGCTCGATGTCGTCGAGATCCCATTCGAGAAAGCTGTGATGTCCGCCGTAGCCAGCGTTGTTGACCAGGATATCGATGGCGCCGAAGCTGGGTAGAGTCGCCGCGGCGGCGAAGACCTGAGAACGATCCCCAACGTCGCACGGCAACACCAAGGCTCGACGGCCGAGGCTCTCGATCTCCTTGGCAACATCCTCGAGTTCAGATCGACGGCGTGCGACCAGAACAACATCCGCCCCTGCGCGAGCGAGGCGCGACGACAAGAGCCGCCCTATGCCACTGGACGCACCGGTGACCAGGGCTCGCTTTCCTTGGTAGGAGGTCAATCGCATAGCGCGGCCTCTTGGCCACAACCAAAGCTTGTAGGGCCGGAGCGGGCAGCGCAGGCCGTAGACTGTAGACCACCGTAGGCTGTAGGTCGGATAAACAAAGAGATTGGAGAAGCTGCTCCTCCACGCTGACGTGTCGCATGGAGAATCTGCGCGCCACGCAACGAAATCAGGAGATAGTTGAACAGCCGTGCCTCCATGTTGCCCTATGCCGGCGGCATGAAGCTGGCGAGCTCCACTTCGCTGTCGGTGCGCGCGGCATGGTAGGCCGCCTCGGCAAGACGCTGGGCTTCGAGTCCGACGCTGATGTCCGGATCGGCAGGGCGTTCGTCGAGCAAGGCTTGGACGAATGCCAAGTCTTGCAGCAGGTAGGGCACGCGAAGAAAAGCACGCAGCGGGTCCGGCACGCTTGGTTGTAACTCCGAGAAGCGTTCCAAGACCTCTCCTTCGGGCATGCACTGCGTAGCGTCATCGCCGAACTGGTACTGAATCTCACCACCCATGTCGGCCTCGCTGGCGAAGAAGCCGTTCTCACAAAAAATCTCCAGGCGGCGATTGGATGGGCGCTGGATCATTCCATGCCAAAGATTGACGAGTTGCGCACGCAGACCACTGGCGTGCTCGAGTTCGATCGCCATGTAATCTTCCACTCCCGGATGCCCCGCATGGTTGCGCTCCCAAGCACGCAGTCGCGCGATAGGACCGAAGAACCAAGTCAGGATATCGAGGTCATGGACCCCATGCTCGATCAGGGTGCCACCGGCAGTCAGCGAACGATCGGCACGCCAAGCACTGTCGTGCACCCCACGAATCGGGAAACACTGGTCGTCCCGAAAGATCACAGCCAACGGCTTCCCCGCGCGGGGATCCTTCATGAGCTGACGTAGGACCGTGTAGACGGCAGAAAAGCGCAGCACCAAGCCAATCTGCGCACGGCGTCGGTTGGCCGTTATCGCACGGACCATGGCAGAGCCCTCCGCAAACGACATGGCCAGCGGCTTCTCGCAAAAGACGTGTAAGCCGCGATCTACGGCGGCGTGCACCTGCTGCGCGTGGAATGCGGTCGGAGTGCAGACGAACACGGTATCGATGTCGGCCTTTGCCAACAGTTCCGCCGCGGCAGAATATTGCTCGCGATACCCGTACAGGCTCGTTGCCTGCGCCCGCTGGCCGGCATCCGGATCCGCCACCGCTACCAGCTCGACTTGCGGCGCTAGAGCATCGGCAATCACTTTCAACACCGCAGAATGGGTGCCACCGATCACTCCGGCACCGATCAAGCCAATGCGAACCTGCTTCATTGCCGCGGCTGGCTCAGTTCTCGATGCGATACTTGAAGGCGCGCCCGCGCCGCGACGTGCCGTGCAGCTCCAGAAACAACAACCCGCGCATGACCATAGTGAAGTAGATCAGGAAGCTGACACCGGCGAGCTGGACGTAGGAAAGGGGGGCGGCAAGAGGAACACTCCAGAAGAAGGTGATGATCGCGACGGCAACCAGATTGGCTGGGAACCACTCGATCCAATTGTTGCCGATGAAGGTGAAGCTTTCGGAGAAGAGCTGCAGCGAGGTGCAGCGCCCCAAGTAGATGAGTTCTGGAATGGCGTTGAAGAGAACAAAGCCAGCCAAGCGAATGCACTGCAGCACCGCGTAGCCCTGTGGCATCTGCTGCAAGGCCGGCATGACGACCATCCAGAATACCCACAGCACAAAGGACACCCCGACGACATCCCACAGGTAAGCACCGAAGCTGGCGCGGAAGTCCTGCGGCGTGACTCGCGATGTGCGCACCATCATTTCGACGAGGTAGAGAAACGATCCGACGCACGCCGACCACACCAAGCTGAACAGGAAACCACCAGCCATACCAAGCAAGGGCAGGAGCAATGTCATCGCCCACACAATCGATGCATAGGCGAACACCGACACCAGCACCCACCAGTTGCGCGCGGCAAGCTCCGCGGCACGCAGGAAAACGCGCCGGTACATGCTCCAGGTTACCCAAAACCATTCCACTTGATTTGTTCCTAGCGAAGCCGCGCACACTAGCGGTGCGCGATCGGGATCACCCGGCTGGTTGTGCCGCTTCGGCCGTCACCGGTAGCGATAGGCCGGCATCGAGCAGGTTCTTGAGCTTGGCCGCGAAGATCGGGCCGCGGCCTTCGTCCTCGTGTTTGAAGTAGACGTAAACGTCCTGCCACTGTGCTGCTGCTTGGATACGCTCCGCCCAACCCGCGAGTTCCTCATCGCTGTAATCCGGCTTGCGCAATCGGAAGTAGCCGAATGGTGCCGTTGCTTCGAAGGGCGTCGCACGCTCTTCCCCCTCCGCAATGCAAAGGGCTACATCGAAGCGCCGCATGCACTCGAATACATCGTCGGCGAACCACGACTGGTTGCGAAATTCGAAGGCCGAGCGAAACCCGGGCGGCAACTGATGCAGAAAATCCTCGAGCCGCGGCAAGTCTTTTTTGAGAAAGGGCGGCAACTGGAACAACATGGCCCCCAAACGATCCTTGAGAGCCTTGGCGGTGTCACAAAAGTACGTCACCGCTTCACCGGCGTCGCGCAAACGCAAGTCATGCGTGATACGGCGCGGGGCCTTGAGGCTGAACATGAACTGCGCGGGCGTCTCTTTGGCCCAGCCCTGAAAGGTCCGTACGTTGGGCATGCGGTAGAAGGTGTAGTTGATCTCCACCGACGAGAAGCGTTCGCCGTAAAACCTCAGCATGCCTGCTTCCGGCAGCTCTTCCGGGTAGAAATTCCCGCGCCACTCCTTGTAGCTGTAGCCGGAGGTGCCGATCCAGATTTTGGCCATGGGGCGCAGTCTGTAGCATGCACTCTACAGGCAGAACAGGTCTGGTGGATTCGGAGGTGCCCGGTGTGCCGGTTCGCCGGTGCGGGGTGCGTCGTTCCCAAGCACCGACGCGCAAGTGCAGGAGTAACCGTGCGGGTTTTGGGATACGCCGTCCAGCGAAGGCAGAATCGACGTTAGCGCCGGATTAGGTCGGGAAGGCCGTGCATGGGCTGTGCTACCCTCGCGCAATGGATACAAGGCAGCAGCAGAGGAAGTAGGCATGGGGCGTAAGCGCCGCATTTTTATTGGCGATATCCAGGGCTGTTCGACGCACCTCGATCGCCTGCTGAGCAAGCTGCGTCTGGGTTCGGAGGACGTGCTGTATTGTGTCGGAGACCTCGTCAACCGCGGGCCTGATTCCGTCGGTGTCTTGCGGCGCTTGCAGGGGATCGGCGCCAAGACTGTGCTCGGCAACCACGACGTTTACCTGTTGCAGATTGCTGCCGGCACGGCGGAAGCACGCGCGGATCACCCGCTGCGTAAGGTCCTTGAAGCACCCGATGCGGTCGAACTCCTCTCGTGGCTGGAGCGCCAACCAATCCTGCATGTGGAAGACGATCTCGCCGTCGTGCATGGGGGCATCCATCCGAGTTGGACGGATCTGGCCTCAAGCAGCCACAAACTCAACGCTGCCCTCCACCGTCATGTGCATGGGAAGAGAGACGCGGACATCGATTTCGCGACCCGCGTGCGCCATTGCGATGCCGCCGGCAACATCCCTCCCAGCGATGATCCACCCCCGGGACCACCGTTCTTCCCATGGGACCATTTCTATTCGGGTCCGCGCCTCATCGTCTTCGGGCATTGGGCACGTCGTGGACTGGTACGGGGCAGGTATGTGCGTGGCCTCGATAGCGGCTGCGTCTATGGCAACCCGCTCACCGCTTGGATCGCCGAGGAAGATCGCTTCGTGCAGACCTAAACAATCGTCCTGCTGAGGAGTCTGCGACTCTCTGCTCGTTGGCCGAGACGCCCCGACACCCTTTGGCGCGACTGGCATCGAAGCGTTGCGGCCGGGTTGCCGTGGCAACCGCGTGGCCCGGATAGGTTCTTCCAGCAATGCACGATGGCACCTTGGACTATGAGCTGTTGCAATCCGCCCTGGTACTTCTAGCCGCCGCAGGAGTGCATTGGGGCCTGACCCGGCTGGCCAAGCGCTTGCCGCGTTGGAGTGCGCAGCGCCGGGAAGCATCGCCCACAATTACCGATCTTGAACACCGCGAGCATCTCTTGGTGCTGGTGCTGGCGCCGGTGAAGCTGGCGTTGTGGATCGCCTGTGCTCTGTATGTGGCCGATCGCTTTGCCGCCTTCCGATCCTGGCGTGCGATGGCGTTGGACATGCTGCGAATGGCTTTGACGAGCACGCTGTTCGAGATCGATGGGCACATCTACTCGACCACGGACATCATTGAGCTGCCATTTGCCTTGCTGGTTGTGTGGCTCGTGGTAAGCGCCGCATCCTACCTCCTGCGCACCCAGGTGCTGGCCTACACAGGCATGACCCGAGGCGTGCAGGAAACGGTGAGTCTGTTGACGCGCTACTCGCTGGCAGCCCTGGCGAGCCTCGTAGTTCTGCAATTGTGGGGCTTCGATGTTCGTACCTTGGCTCTTACCTTCAGCGTGCTTGGAGTGGGCATCGGCTTCGGTCTGCAAAACATCGCCAACAACTTCGTCAGCGGCTTGGTAATCAACTTCGAACGCCCGGTTCAGCCGGATGATTTCGTAAAGGTTGGCGACCTGTGTGGCACGGTGGAGCGCATTGGCGCTCGCAGTACGTCGATTCGTACACTCGACCGCGTCACCATTCTTGTTCCCAACTCTCGCCTTCTGGAGCATGAGGTTATCAATTGGACGCACGGCGACCCGGTGTCACGCCTGCACATCCCGGTTGCTGTTGCCTACTCGTCGGATCTGCGCCTGGTCCGTGCCACACTCCTGGATGTCGCCTGTCGTCACGGCGACGTGTTGAAGGACCCGCGCCCGCGCGTCGAACTGCGCGGCTTCGGCGACAGCTCTTTGGATTTCGAACTCTTGGTATGGACCCGCGATCCGCGCTCACAGGCAAGGCTTATCAGCGATCTGAACTTTCGTATCATCACAGCTCTGCGCCGAACCGGTATTGAGATTCCCTTCCCGCAGCGCGACCTGCACCTCCGCTCACCGCAATTGGAAAACCTTCTGGGGGCCTGGGGAAGGCGAACCTTCGAACCCGAGGAACTGCAGCCTGCTGCGCCCATGGCGCCTCAGGCGATGGGGAACGGGCTGGAGGACGATGCCGAGGATCGCGGTCCCGAAACCTGGAGCGACGAGCATGTCGAAGCTGTGGCCGCACGCATGCGTGACAAGGGGGGCGTTGCGATTACGGACCGCCGCCACCTTCTCAAGGTGTATGCAAAATGTTTCGTCGGTCGCGAAGCCGTTCTCTGGCTCATGCAGCACGAAGACCTCACACACGGAGAGGCCGTTGCCCTCGGCGAAACCATGATTCGCCGAGGCATCCTGCATCATGTGCTCGACGAACACGGTTTCCGAGACGGCACCTTCTTCTACCGCTTCCGTGCCGACGAATCGTCGCAAGCAGCCTGATCTGTTCTGTAGTACTCGGCCTCGGCAAAGGAGCCTCCGCACAAGTCCGTGTAAGTCACCTTCCCTGCGGCGTCGGAGTCGGTATCGATCCCATTTCACGCGCCGTCTCCAAGTCTGTGTCGCGGCCGATACCGATTCCGACCCCGATCTGGTTGCAAGGCTGCTTGTGCAGAGGTTTTGCAAAAGGCCTAAGGGGATCGTAGCGCTACTTGGCCGAAGGTGTTGGCCTTGAGTGTTTTGGCCTGCACTTCTGGGCGTTCACTAGCTAAGCCAGCAGTGTGCTCTGGCGAGCAGTGTCTTGGGGTTACTCAGCCTTGGTGAGGAGTGCGGGGAGTTGTTCGTCGGCGGACCAATCGCCACCGGTGGCGCGGCGGATCATCGAGCCGCGATAGTCGTAGCGACGCCAGTAGATGATGCGCTCGGCGGCGTTGGCCGGATCACGACGTGGGTGCTTGTACGTCCACTTCTCGTTGAAGCGCACGCCGTTCTCTTCCCGTTCGCGCGGCTCGTTGACGCTACCCTCGGTCGCGTCCGGGGTTCCAAAGAACTTGACGATGAGGTTACGCTGAATCGGTCCTGGCATGGGATTCACCTATGGAACTATCGGCAATCGGTTTTCCGGTACCAACAAGCCCAATCAAATCTCAAAGCTATCGGGGAAGGGACAGCCCTTTTCGTGCACATGGCGTTCGAAGTCGGGGCGGAAGCGGCGCAGGAAATTGCCGGCGGCCCAGGCAGCGGCGTCGGACAACGCGCAAATGGTCTGTCCTTCCATGAACCCACAGATGCTCTCGATGGTATCCAGATCCTTGAGGGTGGCGTGTCCGTGGTCGACTCGTTTGAGCAGTTTGTAAAGGAACGCCGTGCCCTCGCGACACTGTGTGCACTGTCCGCAGGTCTCATGGCGGAAAAAGCGGGCGATCACCGTCGCCGCACGCACCGGGCAGGCGGAATCATCGAGCACGACAATGCCGCCTGTACCGAGCAGCGTGCCAGCCTTCTGCAAGGAGTCGTGATCCATGTGGACGTCGATCTTGTCGGCCGTCAGCACCGGCATCGACACCCCACCCGGGATGATCGCCTTGATCGGACGCCCGGTCGATACACCGCCAGCGTGCTTCTCGATGATCTCGCGCATGGGCGTGCCGAGCGGGA
>CAZGSN010000634.1:0-2948 GCA_964528465.1 uncultured Binatia bacterium (SeqCode) | reverse complement strand
TCGAACGAAGGGTTTTCGGTGGTCGCCCCGATGAGGGTTACCGTGCCGTCTTCGACGTACGGCAGGAAGGCATCTTGTTGCGCCTTATTGAAGCGGTGAATTTCATCGACGAAGAGAATCGTACGCTGGCGTTGCTCGCGCTGACGTTGCTTGGCCTCCTCGATGAGTTCACGTAACTCACGCACACCGGAGAGCACTGCCGAGAAATGAGAGAAGTGTGCTTGCGAGGATTTGGCAATCAACAGCGCCAGCGTCGTCTTGCCGCTCCCTGGTGGTCCCCAAAGGATCAAGGAGTGCAGGCGCTGCCCTTCGATGATCTCGCGCAGAATGCGACCGTCACCGACGAGATGCACCTGGCCGACAATTTCGTCGAGCCGTCGCGGTCGCATGCGCTCCGCCAGCGGGGCGTTTTGTAGGCGGACACGCTCCCCCTGTGCGGCAAACAGATCCGGCTCGTTCTTAGGCGTGGGGAGTTTCGGCATGACCAGACGAAGAGCCGTATCGCGTCAGGGATCACGATCGAGGAGTCGCCGCACCGTGGGGTCGTCGATGCGGTGATAGTCCTGCGTGGTTAGCTCGATCGGGCCATCCGCTTGCGGCGGACGCAAAGAGCGGCGCCACAAGAAGGGCAAGACGAGGCTCGCCACCACTCCACCGAGCAGAAGGGCGGCGACCAGGGAGAATGCAAACACCAACAGCGGAGCGGCCAGCAGCAGGCCTAGCCAGATCGGCACATTGCCTTGGTAAACGAAGACTCGTGGAGGACGCTCAGGTGGAGGGCTGCTTTGCTTTGGCATTCGGACTCCCTGCGAGAGTTACGACCCACACCCTGGTTCAACTGCTCTTACCCGTCAAGACGCGCTGTCTTCCTTGAGTTCGACGACGTAGCCATCAGGGTCCCGCACATATACCGCGAGCCCCATACCGCGAGCGCCCAAACGCACCGCCGGAGCATCTTCGATCACCTCCACATCGCGCCGCTTGAGTTCGGGGATGATGTCCGACAAGCGTCCCTCCACAGTAAGGCAGAAGTGCACGAAGCCGCCACGAGCTGCCTCTTGTGCATCGAAGCTTGGGTCGGGAACAAGATCGATGAGTTGCTCCCCCACGCGTGTCGACACAAAAGGACGCGTCCCGGCTCGAAACTCCTCCAAACACTCGATCGGCAACCCAAGCACGTCCCGGTAGAAGGCAAGCGCCCTCTCCAGATCACGCACCCGCAAGACGAAATGGTCCACGGCCACAACACGAATCATGATTGCCTCCTAGCACTGCCGCCACCCCACAGCCTCTCGCGAGCACGAGACGGCGGGACCAAGCTGCAACGATCCGCCCAAACAAGTGCGCAAATGCATGCTCGATTGCAACGCGCCCTGCAGATCAACGCTGTGATTCGGGGGTTCAACGCTAGCTCGGAGTGGCCTCGACGAAATGGCGGTTCACCTCGCCGATGTAGGCCGCACTGGGTCGAATGAGTCGGTCCTCGGCCACCTGCTCGAGTACATGCGCCGTCCACCCACCAGCCCGGGCCGCGGCAAAGGTTGGCGAAAACAGCTCGCTGGCCAGGCCGATGCCATGCAGGAGGAGCGCCGTGTAAAACTCCACATTGGTATCGAGGCGTCTGTCCGGCTTAGCAGCATGCAGCTCGCGCAAGACCACCTTCTCCACAGCCCGGGCCGCTTCGTAGAGACTACGATCACCCGCCTTCTCGAACAGCAGCGTGGCGGCAGCCCCGAGCACGTCGGCACGCGGGTCGCGGACCTTGTACACACGATGGCCAAATCCCATGAGCCGCTCCCCCCGTACCAGAGCATCGCGCACCCATGCCGAGGCTTCGTGCTCCAGACTCGTACGGTTGGCCTGGGCGCGGCGGCGGATCTCGAACACCATGTCGAGGGCAGGTCCCGGCGCCCCTCCATGCAACGGACCCTTCAACGCCCCGATCGCACCCTCAAGAGCTGACACCATGTCTGAACGCGTGCTGGTGATCACCCGCGCCGTGAACGTCGACGCGTTCATGCCGTGGTCGATTACTGTATTGAAGTAGGTCTCCAGTGCACGCACCCGTATCGCATCCGGGCGCTCGCCATCCAGCATGTAAAGATAGTTGGCGACATGCCCGAGGTCCGAATCCGGCACCACCGGCATCTTGCCGGTGCGCAGGCGTGCATAGGTGGCAATGAGGCTCGGAATAGCCGCTACCAACGATTCCGCCGTCGCCGTCTTGCGGGACGAACCGTTGCCGTTCGCAAGGCTCAAGCTCAAGGTGCCAACGCCGATACGCAGAGCATCCATCGCCGACAAACCGCTCGCCGCCGCGGCACGCAGTAAAGTCACCGTCGCCGTCGGTAGCTCGCGATGCCGCGCTAGCGACAGTCGCAGTTCCTCGGCTTCCGCACGCGAAGGCAGACGATCGTGCCAAAGTAAGAACAACACCTCTTCGAAGGTTGCGCGCGGAGCAATGTCCTCAGCCGCATACCCGGCAATCCAAAGCTCCCCGCGCAATCCGTCAATGTGACTCAGGCGTGTGCCTGTGACCACGATGCCTTCCAGTCCGCGCGCAATGTCCGTCATCTTCATTTCTCCTTGGCTCTCAATTTTTTCGTATTTATCGTTTACTTGATCAATACATTCAAGCTTGATTCGTTAATCAATATAAATTAGGTACGAGCCATGGCTTACTTCACGGCAGAGCAAGCGGCAGCGGAACTCGGGGTGAGCGTGCAAACGCTCTATGCATACGTCAGCCGCAAGCTGGTGCGGTCCGTTGCCGGCGAAGGTCGTCGCGACCGGCGCTACGTGGCCGAGGATGTCCTGGCATTGAAGCAGCGCAAGTTGCACCGCGGCGACCCGGCGCAGGTGGCGCGCGACGCCCTGCATTGGGGCCTGCCGGTGCTGCAATCGAGCCTGACTACGGTAAGTGACGGCCGCTTGTACTACCGGGGACA
>CAZGSN010000633.1:0-4573 GCA_964528465.1 uncultured Binatia bacterium (SeqCode) | reverse complement strand
TTCGACGGCTGTGTGGGACCACAGCCCCCACCGGGGCCGTCGCCGACTCCTACATCGAACCTAACGGCAACGCCGACGGCGACCCGTACGCACACCAATACCCCGCAACCACCTGCACCGACCGCAACCATCACGCCGTCGTCGACGCCAGCGTCGCCAACCATTACGGCTACGGTAACCCTGACACCGACTGTGACCCCGTCCTTCACGGCTGCACCAGCAACGGCGACACGAACAGTTACTCCAACCGTGCCGACTCCAACGTCGACCCCGACCCACACGTTGGGCTCGCCAACAGCCACGGCAACCATCACGGCAACGCCGACGGCTACAGCGACGGCTACACTCACGGCGACACCGTGTCCGCTTCATCCCCTGGGCGCCGCCGGTGACTTCAATGTGTTTAGTTGCGGCAACGCCACGGTCAGTAACTCCGATGTGGAAGGACGCATGGCAGTGGCTGGCAACGCGAGCCTGACCAACTATGGCATCGGTTCCCAGATGCCAGCTTCTAACGGTACTCGCGATGACCTAATCGTGGGTGGAAGTCTCAACTACAACACCGGCCAGGTCTTTGCCGGCAATGCGGTGTATGGGGTTACGGCCTCAGTCAGCAATCTAGGGTTGCCGAGCGGGAGCTTGCTGCAAGGCTCGCCGCTCAACGTGGGCGCGGAGTGTGCTGATCTTGTGTTGCTATCCGATGATCTTTGCACCCTACCAGGCGTCAACGTCATCGGTGGGGGCACCTTGCAAATGTCAGGAATAGGCCTTGGCGTGAACGTGTTCTACGTGAGCGCAGCGAACCTTGGTGCCGCCAACACCGTTCAGATCAGCGCCCCACCAGGGGCTACGGTAGTGATCAACGTCACTGGGAGCCCGGCCCAGATGCAACACCTTGGGATCATGATCAGCGGCACGGACCGCCAGCACGTGCTGTGGAACTTCTGCGATGCGGTGCAGCTCAACATCAGCGGCATCGCCGTGGAAGGCAGCATCTTGGCTCCGAGCACCGACGTTGCCTTCAATAGTGGCCAGATCAACGGCACACTGATCACCCGTGACCTCTCCGGCAATGGCGAGTCTCACGATCAAGGATTGCTGGCATGTGAGCTGTGAGGGACGAAACCTGCGCGATGGCGCGGCCACGGAAGCAGGTTGGACTGGTGCACGATGCGAACGGAATGCGGAGTTGACGGGTTGGAGGCGCGAGCTTGAGCCAGAGAGATGTAGAGACACTCCTCGGGAGCTTGATTCTAAACCCGGGGCTACGGGCCAGATTCTTCGAGTTCCCGGAGGAAACCGTGCAGCGCGAGGGCTATGACTTGAGCCCTCGCGAACTGCGCGCACTGCTACGCATTGATGAGGACGCTTTGTTCCAGCTTGGGGCTCGAGCCCTTGGCGTCCCCTATGTTGTTACCGACCCGTTCCCGGCTTCTGAAGCCGAACAGCCAAACTCAGACGCCTAGCAAGCTGCGCCCGGCGTCTTTGCGAATCGCCGCTGCCTTTGGATGAGGCTGCGGTTTCTTGCCTGGCTGTGCTGCGCCGCATGAGCGCCACGACGTTCAAGCTACATCGTCCACGCATCGACGAGATCCTGCTGGCCGCCATGTTCTTGGCGCAGTTCGACGGGGTGATTGTGCTCGTCCACGAAAACGCAGCTCGGTACCCAGTCGCGCGCTTGCTCTTCCGGCACGCCGGCGAAGGCAGCGATGATGACCAGATCGCCACGGCTCGCCTTGTGTGCGGCGGCGCCATTGATGCAAACCACGCCCGAGCCGCGTTTGCCTTCGAGGGCGTAGGTAGTGAACCGCTCGCCGTTGGTGACGTTCCAGATGTCCACCTGCTCGAACTGCAAGATGTTGGCGCGTTCGAGCAAGTCTACGTCGATGGTCACGCTGCCTTCGTAGTGCAAGTCGGCGCCAGTTACGGTGGCGCGGTGGATCTTGCCTCTCAGCATGGTGCGCATGGTGGTTTCCTCCCTGGCTCGTAACCGTCGACGGCCTACGAGCCCGTGCTCCTCTTTAGAATTCGATTGTCGATCAACCTCGTGCGGCCAAACACCGCCGCAACGGCCAGCAGGGCTTCGTCCTCGATCGCAGTGACTTCTTCCATGGTCTGCGGGTCGACAAGCTGAACGTAGTCGAGCCGCGCCAACGGCTCTGCCTCGACACGCTGTCGCGCCATTCCGAGGACGCGCAAGGCGTCCTTTTCGCCACGGGCGACTAGCGTCTGTGCTTCGGCCAGAGCAGCAGACAAACACAACGCGGCTTGGCGTTCTTCACTGGACAGGTAGGCGTTACGTGAACTCATGGCCAAGCCGTCCGCCTCCCGAACGATCGGGGCGCCGACGATTTCGATATCGAAGTTGAGGTCTGCGACGAGGCGACGAATCGTGACCAGTTGCTGGAAGTCCTTCTCTCCAAACACCGCCACATCTGGCTTTACGGCGTGGAAGAGTTTGGTGACAACGGTCGTAACGCCGCCGAAGTGTGTCGGTCGTGAAGCTCCACACAGGCCACGCGTAACCTTCTCGACTTGAACGGATGTCTGAAAGCCCGCTGGGTACATGCTCTCGGTGTCGGGCAAGAACAGGGCATCGGCACCGGCCTCGGCAAGCTTCTGCGTATCCCCGGCTAAGTCGCGCGGGTAGCGCGATAGGTCCTCGCTAGCGCCGAACTGCAGTGGATTGACGAAGATGGAAGCGACCACTGCCTGTGAGTGTCGGCGCGCCTCGTGCACCAGGCTCACGTGGCCGCGGTGCAAGTAGCCCATGGTCGGCACCAAGCCGATGCGTTGCCCGTGCCGGTGCACAGCATCCGACCAACATTGCATGGCATGCACGCTGTGGAGAACTTCCATGGCAGGCGCTTCTTCCGACTTACGCCGCAATCAGCCTTCCGCGGCTACCTTTTCCTCGCGCGGCACCCCCAAAAGCGAATGGAACGAATGGGCTTCGGTAGGGAAGGCACCGCTGCGCACGTCGCTGGCGTAGTCTTCAATGGCGGATGCTGCCGCCGTCCACAGCTCCGCGTAGCGCTTACTAAACTTCGGCGCATAGCGGTCGCACAGACCAAGCACGTCGTGTATCACCAGAATCTGGCCATCGCAGTGCGGACCAGCGCCGATGCCAATAGTCGGGATGCTCAAACGCTCGGTGATCTCCGCCGCCAGATCGAGTGGAATTCCTTCGAGCACGACGGCGAACGCGCCGGCGTCTTCTACGGCAAGTGCATCCTCGATGACCCGATCCCGTTGGCCTGCCTTGTCACCACGGCGCTTACCTTGCACCTTGTGCCCGCCCATGCGGTGCACGGATTGGGGTGTCAGGCCGATGTGGCCCATGACGGGGATATCTACCGCGGCAATGACCCGAATCGTCTCGGCGATGGCTGTACCACCTTCGAGCTTCACTGCTTCAGCGGCCCCTTCTTTAATGAGACGGCCGGCATTGGTGATCGCCTCGACGGCAGAGGCCTGGTACGAAAGAAACGGGAGATCGGCCACCAGTAAAGCGCGCCGCCGTGCACGTGCCACCATACGGCAGTGGTAGATCATTTCATCCATGGTAACCGGCAAGGTTGTTTCCAAGCCTTGCACAACCATGCCGAGAGAATCGCCGACGAGAATGACGTCGACCCCGGCTTCATCGGCAATACGGCCGAATGGAAAATCGTAGGCGGTGAGGGCAACGATGGGTTCGTTGCTTTGCTTACGCCTGAGGATCTCCGGTACCGTGACTTTGCTACGGTCCATGAAAAAGCCCTCCTTAGAGGCCTCGTTTCTAGGGACCTACCCGGAGGGCGATGGACGCCACGCGATCCGTGAATGCGATCTGCGCTGGTATTGAGTCGGCGTTAGGGTCGCCGCTCGAGCGAGATCGAACCCATGAACCACGAGCCCCTGTGGGCTCTCCGTCTTGGCCCCTCCAGTCACCATGACTGGAGCCTGGTCACTGACCAGGGTTATCTGGATCCAAGCGGTATGTAATGCTGCACTCCGCGCCCCATCCTTTGAATCTCGCGCAGCAGGCCGGCTAGTTCATCCGGGCTTTGCACGATGTCGATCTCCGAACTCTCGACAACCAGAAGAGGCGTTTCCTCATAATTGTAAAAATACTGTCTGTAAGCCTCCGCTACCCGCTCAATGTACTCTGCGGTGATATGCCGCTCGTAATCACGATCCCGTTTGCGCAGCCGATCCATTAGGACATCGGCGCGGGCCTGAAGATATACGACGAGGTCCGGCTTGGGCAAGCGGGCATCGAGGAGTTTGAACAACTGTCTGTATAACGAAAGCTCATCGCCATCGAGGTTGATCTCGGCGAAGATATGGTCCTTGGCGAACAAGTAGTCCGCCACCGTGCCCTGCTGGAAGAGGTCCTGCTGTGCAAGACGTTGCTGCTGGCGATAGCGGCTCAGTAGGAAGAAGAGCTGGGCTTGGAAGGCGTAAAAGCCCGGTTCCTCGTAGAACTTGCGCAGGAACGGGTTGTCGTCGACTTGCTCGAGCATGGAGCGGCAGTTGAGTTCTTCGGCAAGAAAGCGCGCCAGCGTCGTCTTGCCAGCCCCGATCGGCC
>CAZGSN010000632.1:0-2097 GCA_964528465.1 uncultured Binatia bacterium (SeqCode) | reverse complement strand
GTAACAACCCGTTCGTTTCTGGTCGGTGCACGCAAATTGGCGATGCCTTCAAATCCGCCAAAGAAGCCAACGCAGAAGCGCAAACGAGGGAAGAGAGCAAGAAGAACCGAAGAATCAACAGGAGGCAACAGAGAAAACAGACAAAGTCTTTTCAGCTTCCTGCAATTCTTCCTCTGTTCCCTTTGTTGCCTCTTGTTCGATTCTTGATTTGGTTCCGGCCAGCGGCCGGGCTGCCGCATCCGTGAAATCCGTGGTCCAATCGGCCAATTCGGGCTTTTGCCTGTTCATCCGGGCTCGTGCCCAGCACGCCGATTTGTGGGTAACGTGAAGGGCGAAAGCCGGGGTCCAGTGGCGAAAGGCCAGCATCCGGCGGCCGTTCCAGCACTGGATCCCGGCTTTCCGCCGGGATGACCACGGGTAGGGAACGATGGTTTGCGACCGTCTGTTCCGGGGGTAATTGAGAGCTTGTGCAGAGCTTTCTTAGGGGGCACTGGTCCTTTTTCAGCAGGCTGCCGGCAGCCGACATTGCCGGCTAGGTGTGGCATTGATATGGTCCGCGCCCGTTATCGATCGAGCGAGGTGCTTGGATGGCAACCGTAATTACGAGTGAGTGTATCAACTGTGGCGCGTGCGAGCCGGAGTGCCCAAACACGGCAATTTATCAGGGTGGTGTCGAGTGGGACCTCAACGGCGCCAAGCACGCCGCGATTAGCGCTGAAATCTTCTACATCGTGCCGGAGAAATGCACCGAGTGTGTGGGTTTCTTCGATCACGAAGCCTGCGCTGCGGTGTGCCCCGTCGACTGTTGTGTCCCCGATCCTGCAATCCCGGAAACCGAGTCCGTACTGCTGGAGAGGGCTCGGGTTCTGCATCCCGACAAGACCTTTGCGAACGATGCGCCATCGCGTTTCAAGAAAGAAGGCGGTGGTGCCGCAGCAGTTTCTGCCCCTGCGCCAGCCCCTGCGGCTCCGATGGCGGCGGCTGCTCCTGTTCCGGCTGCCGCCCCTGCTCCTGCTGCCGTCGCGCCGGCCCCTGCCACCTCTCTGAGCATCCCGTCGCCCGAGGAGTGGGAGGTACCCATCGAGTGCTTCGGCTGCCATGGCACCTACGGGGTGTCGTTCCGTCACTTCCGTGCGGGCGTCGTTTTCCGCTGTCCCTTCTGTGACGGCTCCTACGTAGTCACCAGCGGTATGCACAACCATATTGCGGCAGTCCTCCACGACTTCCACGCCCGTTGGGCCAACGACTTTGC
The DNA here is from genome assembly GCA_964528465.1 of uncultured Binatia bacterium (SeqCode). GTDB lineage: Bacteria > Desulfobacterota > Binatia > HRBIN30 > HRBIN30 > CAZGSN01. The sequence goes on along the minus strand of CAZGSN010000632.1, from coordinate 845 downwards.
GCAGTTCCAGGAGAGGCGCCAGCGCGAACTCGATGCCTTCGAAGAACAACAGCGTCGGCGGCTCGAAGCCCTCAACGAAAGCCTCAAGCAGGCAAGCCTCGACTTCAAACCACCGGGCGCCCCGCGCAAGCGCGCGTGGATCTTCGGCTAGATTTGTGGGTAGCAGCCATCCGCGCTGAAGGAGCAGATTAGGGTCTACCATTGAGTTCTCTTCAACGGGTGTTTCCAATGCCGTCAGGAGAGATTCTCCCGCTGAGGCGCAGAGGCGCAGAGGCGCAGCGGCAGATAGCCTGAATCTCTGCGTCTCCGCGTCTCAGCGGGACATCTTCAACGGTTGTTCCCAACTCGGTTAGCTATCAGACAGCCATGTAGAACTTGGGTTTCCCGAATTTCCCAACAATCATGTCGCACACCCCTTCGGCTAGAGTCGTTCCCTTCGGTTGCGAGTTGCGTCCACAATAGGGTAGAGGACGTGCCGTTATGCAGCCGGCTCGCGGTTACGCCACCTATCAGGACGTGCTCGAAGCCCCCGAGCACATGATCGCCGAGATCGTCGACCACAGCCTGGAGTTGTCCCCCCGACCTTCCGTAGTACATGCCCTGGCGGTGTCTGCCATTCAGTCGGATGTGCACGGTCCATTTCATCGCAAGCTGGGAGCCGGCGGTCTGGGGGGTTGGTGGATCCTATTTGAGCCCGAACTGCATCTTGGCTCCGATGTCTTGGTGCCGGATATTGCGGGGTGGCGTCGCGACCGCTTACCACGCTTGCCGGAGTCGGCATTTGTCGCCGTGGTTCCGGATTGGATCTGCGAGGTCGTGTCGCCCAGTAGTGGAGGGTTCGATCG
>CAZGSN010000631.1:0-8057 GCA_964528465.1 uncultured Binatia bacterium (SeqCode) | reverse complement strand
GAGCTTCCTTCTCCCCGCAGCCGCAGCTACGCCGTCTCAGCCGCTTTTTGATACAGGATAATCGGCTGTTCGCCCTTGGTAACGACCTCTTCCGAGACCAAAACTTCTTTGATCGCCGGCTGTGAGGGAATTTCGTACATGATGTCCAGCATCGTGTTCTCGAGGATCGCGCGCAACCCCCGCGCCCCGGCTTTTCGCTTTAGCGCTTCGCGCGCAATGGCCGTCAGCGCTCCATCCGTGAACTTGAGATGCACGCCCTCCATCTCGAACAGCTTCTGATACTGCCGCGTAAGGGCATTCTTCGGTTCGCGTAGAATCCTTACCAGGTCTTGCTCATCGAGTTCATCTAACGTGGCGATGACCGGCAAGCGGCCCACGAACTCCGGAATCAAGCCAAACTTCAGCAAGTCCTCCGGTTGCACTTCATGCAGCAGATCACTCGTCGATCGCTCTTCCTTACGCCGAATGTCCGCGCCAAATCCCATCGCCTTCATGCCGATTCGGCGGCGAATGATGTCTTCCAGACCAACAAAGGCACCACCGCAAATGAAGAGAATGTTCGAGGTGTCGACCTGAAGGAATTCCTGTTGCGGATGCTTGCGCCCGCCCTTCGGTGGCACACTCGCCGTCGTACCCTCTACGATCTTCAATAGCGCCTGCTGAACACCTTCCCCGGAAACGTCGCGGGTGATCGAGGGGTTGTCTCCCTTACGCGAGATCTTGTCGATCTCGTCTATGTAGACGATCCCCCGCTGTGCCTTTTCGACATCGTAGTCGGCGTTTTGGAGCAGACTCAGGATGATGTTCTCGACGTCCTCCCCAACGTAGCCAGCCTCGGTCAGACTGGTGGCGTCGGCAATCGTAAATGGCACCTGGAGAAAGCGAGCCAGGGTCTGCGCCAGCAGCGTCTTTCCGGAGCCCGTTGGCCCGATCAGGAGAATGTTCGATTTCTGGAGTTCGACATCACCCGTCACCAACTGGCTATCGATGCGCTTGTAATGGTTGTGCACCGCCACGGCGAGCACTTTCTTGGCGCGCTCCTGGCCGATGACATACTGGTCGAGAACCTTGCGAATGTCGGAGGGCTTGGGGACGGCCGAGGAGGCCGATAAGCCTTCTTCCTGATCGCACTCTTCGGCAATGATGTCGTTACAAAGATCGATACACTCGTCGCAGATGTAAACGGTTGGCCCAGCAATCAGCTTGCGAACCTCATCCTGGCTCTTGCCGCAGAAGGAGCAGACGAGATTTCCACCGCGGTCGTCACCGTGCTTGGCCATACATCCCTCACACTTTCTTGATGGGCCTGCTCGAGATGACCTCGTCGATGATCCCGTACTCCACGGCCTGTTTTCCGGTCAGGAAAAGGTCGCGGTCTGTATCTTTCTCAATCCTCTTGGTGCTTTGGCCCGTATGCTTCACCAAGATGTTGTTGAGCTGCTCGCGAATGCGCAAAATCTCGCGCGCCTGGATGTCGATGTCTGCCGCTTGTCCCTGCACACCACCAAGAGGCTGGTGAATCATGATCCGAGAATGCGGAAGCGCGAAACGCTTGCCGGGTGCACCCGCCGCCAACAGCCAAGCACCCATGCTGGCCGCTTGCCCCAGGCAAAGTGTCGAAACCTGCGGGCGGATGTACTGCATGGTGTCATAGATGGCCAAGCCAGCGGTGACGCTGCCCCCCGGCGAATTGATGTAGAAATGGATGTCACGCTCCGGATCCTCCGATTCGAGGAACAAGAACTGTGCGGTGATGAGATTGGAGACGTCGTCGTTTACCGCGGAGCCGAGAAAGACGATTCGGTCTTTGAGGAGCCGCGAGAAGATGTCGTAGGCTCGCTCACCTCGTCCGGTTTGCTCAACGACGATAGGGACGAGATTCATGACCGAGGTGCCATCTTCCGCATGCGCAGCGATGTTAGCCATTTTCCGCTGCATCAGCAACGCGAGATGCAGGTGCCACGTTGGTCACCACCGCATGCGCAACGACGGCGTCAATGGTCCTTGCCTGCAAGAGACGCGCATGGAGCTGTCGGCGGGCATCTTCTCCCTGATAGATCGCGCGCACGCGCTCTGCGGCCGCACCGGAATCGCTTGCGATCTCTTCGATGCGCGCGTCCACCTCATCATCGCGCACGAGTACATTCTCCAAGTGGGCAATGGCGTCGAGCAACATGCCGATCTTCACCTGCTCGCGGGCCCGCGGCTCTAGTTCAACCGCAAGACGCGCCACGGCATCGGCTTCGCTCTTGGGCGTGATACGCTGTCGGTGCCAATCCTCGCGAACATCGTCGACCAACGCCTGCGTGCGCCGATGCACCAGAGCTGTGGGGATCGGGATGTCGTTGGCTTTGGCTAGCTCGCCGAGCAATGCATGGCGCATGCTCTCATCGGCCATTCGCGTCGCTTCCGCCTCGAGCTGGCCACGCACTCTAGCGCGCAGTTCGGCAATGGTGTCGCATTCGCCGTGATCCTTGGCAAAGTCGTCGTCGAGAACCGGCAGTTCCTTGCGCGACAACCGGTGCACGGTCACCTGAAAGTCTACCGTTTTCCCCGCCACCTCGGGTGGGCCGTCTGCGCCGTACGCCACCGCAAAGCTCACGCCTTGCCCAGCCTCTGCCCCCAGAAGGTGCGCATCGAATTCTGCGGGAAACGGATTGGCCCCTACCTCGACGTCGCGATTCTCCGCCTTGCTGACGATACGACCGGCCACACGCGCCTCGTAGTCTAGATGCACGACGTCACCCGCCTCGACGCGGGTACGATCTTCGATCGGATGCAACTGTGCGAGGGATTGGCGCAAGCGCTCCAGCCGGGCATCCACTTCGGTCTCCGGCACCTCGAGCACCGGGCGCTGCGCATTCAGGCCCTTGTAGCGGACGTCCGTGAGTTCGGGACGGACTTCGAAAGTTGCCGAGTAGCGTAGGACAGCACCTGGCTCGAGTTGTGTCTCCGTAACGATCTCGGGAGTCCCCAGGGCATGGATGTGCTGTTCTTCGACGGCCTCTGCCAGCGACTTGGAAATCAGACGCGAGTACACATCGGCACGCACACTGTCGCCAAACATCCGCTCCAACACCCGCCGCGGCGCACGCCCGGGGCGAAAGCCCGGCACGCGAGCCGAGCGAGCCAGGGAGCTGTACGCAGCATCCACTTCCGACTGCACCGCCTCTGCGGGAATCTCCACGGTGAGACGCCGCCGCACGGCATCCAAAGTTTCTGATTCGACCTTCCACGTCATGCGGCTACTCCTGCCCTCTGTTTGCCTGCTGGCCGTACCAATCTACGCTGCCTTCTTTCGGTAAATGCGAGAGGGGGGACTCGAACCCCCACGGGAACCCCACTAGATCCTAAGTCTAGCGCGTCTGCCAATTTCGCCACTCCCGCAAGAAAGCAGCCCGACCCTGTAGCAGGGAGCGCGCGAACGTCGCAAGCCAAGGCCAACCATCGGGCGAGCAGCGAAAGTCTGCCCCCGGCATCAGCGCCTCTAGAGGAGCCCCCGCATGAACGGACCAACCTTCCAAGGGGTTCCGTGTGCGGTGCCAGCGGAACATGCTTTCGAGGACAGACTCACCCCTGCTGCGGGTCGTGATCGTCGATCTGGGGCGATCCCACGGGCTCGGCTCTCCGCTTTTTCACTAGAGCCCGCGCATTAATGCGCGGGCTCTAGAGTGCGGTACCACACCTTAGCAGCGCGTGCCGACCTCCAGTGGGGTAACCTCGCGCGCAGGCGTTGGGAGAGCTCTCCGGGCTCCCTCCGCTCTCTCCCAACGCCGAAGAATCGAACCTTCCCCCACCCAGAGAGCAGAAAGAAGGGATGGCTAGGAGACCAGCTCACAACTGCTCGCCGACGTGAGCCTGGAGGCTGCACACGTGGCGGCCGAGGTTTGCGTCTCACTACGGGAAACTCGCCGCGGTCTTGCCGATCCTGCAGGTCGCGAAAGATCGCGGTCAGGTCGTAGTTGAATCGTGCCGCGTACTTGTCTCGCGCACGGCGCACCTCTTCGACGATCGGATCTCTTGCCATCGACTCAGTCCTCCATGAGCTCCTCAGGCGTGCACAGGATAGGCGGCTCATACCCTCTCGCGCCAAGGCGCAAAGCCGCAAAGGCAAGAGATTGCATCCCTCCTCCAGATTTCCTTCGGACAGCACCTTGGCGTCTTGGCGCCTTGGCGCGAGAATTCCACGGGCTGTCGCTTGACTCCCAAATGCCCGCACTGTGGCGGCAGGCTCATTCCATTGACCATGCGTCGCTTACATCTTGCAGATCTGCCACCCCCGACTCATCGTGACCCACAGCCAAATGCCGCCCAACCTCACATCACCCAGCACGACCCTCGAAGTACCGCCGTCGGCGAAGTCGCCGTGCTACGCTCCCGTCGTGTCTGCCGGCGACAATTCGCGTCGACTGTGCCCCGAAGCGCCACCCATGCGCGCCAAAATCCTCCCCGCGACACAGGATTATCGGCTACTTGCCGCCCTCCCGGTATGCTCACCAGCACAGGGGATCTCGCCCTACGGCCAATTTCCCCCATACGCCCTGCCCGGCGCTCGCCGTCAACCCTTACGTCTTCGACCCAGACTCTCGGGCGGCTCGGCCTTTCCAAAACGCGAAGTGTTAGGCAACGCCCCACCTGACGGACCCGCGTGTACACCCGCGATGATGATCTTCTTGTCTCCGAACGCCGCCACAAGTTCCAATCGTCCTCCGAGGGCAGAAATGTAACGCTGCAGCGTCGAGACCTGGCAGTCGTCGAAATCCTCGCGGCCCTCTAGGCGGGAGATATCTGCCTGGTCCATCTGAGATGCTCCAGTGACATCAACTTGCGTCTTCCCTGCCGCCTCGCGAAGAGTTCGAAGCGTCAGGTGAACGCCACGCTGGGCTCGCAAGCCACGACCGAGGACCCTGACTGGTTCCACCTCTGATTCAGTTTTTCGCTTGGTTGCATGATTCATGGAGCACCTCCGGTTTCGTAGACATCTCTCTCGCCTGCCGTGGCCGGTCGCGCACTGATAAGCCGATCTCGTTCACCGCGTTCAACGTGAACGACATAACAAGAGGCGTTCGCGCAGCGACGTCCCAATAACCACCATGCGGCCGATTCCCGACCCGTCATCCAGGTAGACCGCGTATGGATCGGCGAAGACGGTCGCGGCTTCTGGAAATGATACGCCGTGCTTCGTAAGATTCGCTGCAGCCTTGGCTGAATCCCACTCGAAGTCGCCTTCGATCACCGTGGGCATCGTAGGGATTAGTATGGGCCATAACCCATGTCAGGTCAAATAGGCGAGGGTCGATGTCGCATCCGGCTAGCGTCAACTAACCCGCACCGCTGGCTTGAGCTCACCAGCCCGCAGACGGTCGAGGTGCGACTGTCGATCCTGGAAGGCTGCTGCATCGAGGAAGCCCTCACGGTAGAGGGTTCGCAGCCAATCATCGGCGGTCGATGCGCCTTTCCGATTGTTGCACTCTCGACATGCGGCCACGACGTTTCGATAGCCGTTGTCGCCCGTAGGTCGCGAAACCACGTGCTCGATGACGTGGTTCTCTCGCGTGAGTTAGCGAAGACAACGTGGCTCAGGACAGGCTTGGCGTAGACCACCCACGGTGTACGGCACACCTCGCTGCACAAGTGTGCCCAGGCAAGAGGGTCGGCGAGGAGGAGGCGCCCCAAGGCCGGCCGCAGCCCGCGTCCGGTGTCGGAACGATTTGGCCTGCAAAGCCCCCGAAGCGACTGCTGTGTCACCGGCGACTCAGATGGAACGCCAAACCGCTTGCGCCGACCTCAGCGCCTTCCTCCGGTGGGGAATTGATTTGCGCCGGCACATCACGAATAACCACCTGAAGTACTCGTATTAGCTCCACGGGGAGGCCTGATGATGCATCCGTCGATGCGTTGGAACACCATATCTTGCATCCGAAGCGCGAATGCCGTGCGGCTTCCCGGCCTGCTTCTGCTCGGCGGCATGCTCGCATTGCTGCTGGCGGGCTCGGCGCACGCTGCCTGCAATCTCATCCCGCAGGCGCAAAAAACCTTCCGCGGCGCGCTTGGCACGGTTGACCGGCCCTTTGCCGCACCCGGGGACCTCGTGGAAATCGGCGTGCGCTCGGCCGTCTGCGATGCGACTTCGCCCGGGCTCACCACCGATCTATCCACTCAGGTGGTTACGCTGGTGTTCACGCCGCTGAACAACGGCCCGCGGCGCGTCGTGGTAATTACTCCCGAAGATTGCAACAGCACCGCGGTACAGGCCAAGCTCAGTACCTGCGGTGCAACTTCCGGTGTCACCAGTGTCTCCTGCCAAAGTCTGAATCACACCCCGGTAACCCGCAACGGCCAGCACCGCCTGGTCTTCCGTTTCCCGAATACCGACTCTCTTTTCGCGCCCGCTTTCGATCAGCGCACCTTGAGCGGGCCGGTCAGCATCGCGGTAAGCAATACCAGCCAGCCGTTGCCTTGTGGGCTTGCTACCCAGCCCTGCACCTCACAGACCAGTCTTACCGCCTGCATCGACGAGCTCTACGAGCTCAACGGCAGTTGCGACCACAGCCCCAACCCGGTGTTCGGACGCTTCCTGGCGCTGCCGCCGCCCAACGATTTCCAGGCCGACTGCTTCCGCGACAGCCCGCCGTGTACGGCGCTCGGAACCGAACTGCGCAGTACATTGGATGCCGAAGGCAACATCCTCTTGCCGATGAACTGGCAAGGCATCCTGGTGCGCAATGCCGATGTGCCGGTGCCGCGCCTGTTGCGCGAGACCATCAAGACGCCGGTGGGGATGCATATTCCCGCCGCCGTGTATCTGGGTTCGTTCACGCCCGAGGGTGGCAAGCTGCCGCCGATCTTCACTCCGCAATTCGATCCATCGGTCCTCGATCCGAACATTCTGACGATGTTTGGTTCGGCGGATGCCGCATCGACCGTATTGCGCATCGCGCGCCATCGCGGCCGCTGCAGTAGCGGCCGTTACGCCGGCCAGGAGTGCGCCGCGAGCACCGACTGCCTTGGCGCGACCTGCGCCGACGCCTGCAACGGCGGCAGCAACGACGGCGCCGTTTGCACCGGCGACACCGATTGCCCCGGAGGCGCTTGCGGCCGATTGTTCGACGATACGCTGTTCCGCGCGCTGACTACGAACGGCGGCCCGCTCATCGTACCGCGTAATCTGCCGCAGATGTGCCAACTCGATCCACATGAGTCCTGCAGCAGCGGCGCAGAGTGCTCCGGAGCCCAGAACGCGTGCGTGGCGTACGCTCTTGAAGCGGAGAACCCGGTGCCACTCGAAGGTCTGACGGGAAGCTCGGATCTGTTCTCCTTTGTTTCCAACGAAGCCATCGACTTGCGCGATCGTAACGGCGACGGCGACACCGTCGACCAGGTGGTTACGTTGCGCGACAAGGTCAGTGGCCTGACGCAGCCGCTGGGCGCGCCGGCGGCATGCGGCATCGGTGGTACTCCGGAAGGGCGTGCGGTCGAGTCGATCAGCGAGCCGCCCTTCAGCTTCCCCGCCGTCGCCAGCGAGGGCGACACGCTGGCGTTCCTGGAGTCGGAAGCCAACCAGAACTTCTGTGATGAGAACGGTGACACCAATCACAACGACAGCTTGCTGCGCGTCTTCCGCCTCGACCATGGCGAAGTCACCGCCGGCCTGTCGACGCCGCGTGCGATCGACGCGACGCCGCTGATCGACGACCGCAATGTCGTGGTCTCCAACGGCAAGGTGTTCTACCGCCGCAGCGAACCATCGCAGGGGCACAAGCTAACCGAGCGCGCCAACCTGGCGGGGGGCTATGCCCAAGCGTCCCCCATCACCGTCGGTGCTTCACCCCCGCGCTCCGTCCAGTTTTCGCAGGACGGACGCTACGTCGAATTCCTCAGCGGCTCGTCGAATCTAAATACCTTCGGATACGGTGTTACGTATGTCTACGTGCGTGACCGCCTACTCGGGATCACGGAGCTGCAGAGCGTCTCGAGCATGGGATCTCCTTCGGGTCTTGCCACGGCAAACGGGAGGATCTCGCGCAACGGTCGATTCGTAACCTTTTCGACCCCCT
>CAZGSN010000630.1:0-7119 GCA_964528465.1 uncultured Binatia bacterium (SeqCode) | reverse complement strand
TACGACATCGCCACGTCTAGCGTGGGTCTTTGGCGGCGTCGTAGTCATCGTAGATGGCCATTTCCGGGCTGTCCCAGTCTTCGGCGAAGACTGACAAGCGGGTGCGCAAGTCGTTTGCCTGCTTCTCGTCGATACCTTTTGTCTGCAAATCGACTGTCTTGGTGTCGAGAAACGTTACAATGACGCGTGATCCCTCTGGGAGATTGCCCGGCACCTCCCGCAGTTCCACGTACCCTTGGCGATAGATCCCTTCCACACTTGCCAACATCGGCTGCCTCCTGATCGTCGTCAGCACTCGCAGCTTTCGATCTTGCCCCTTGCGGGAGGCCAAATCAACGATGGCAGCCTCACCCAGATCCGGCGCCAGCGCCGGGTCCGGAGGTGCCAGGCGCGCCGGTGCGGGCTGCAGCGTTGCCAAAGTCGGATGTGCCAGATCAGCGGCAAGCGTGCGGGTTGCAGGATAATCTGGCCAACGAAGGCAAACTGGGTGTTAGCGCCGGATACGGGCCTCACCATGGGGCCTCGGAGCGACATGACTGTAGGGAAGGTTCCGCACATTCGTGTTCCGCAAGGGCCGCCTGATAAGCGAAGGAAGTAGGAAGTGAACCACAGAGGCTCCGAGCGCACAGAGACCATGCGACAGAAGACAGCTTCGCAGTTGCCTCGATTCCGCAACTCTTTCTCGGTGCCCCCCCGGTGCCTCGGTGGTTGGCTCAAAAACCGCCGCGAAACTTTCGCCGCACCGTGCCGACGATCGGCGGGGTCAGTTGTGCGATGATGCCGCGTAGGCGGCGGGCCAGGGTGCGATCTTGCGGACGAGCTCTGAAGATCGTCGAGTGCGCGGGCACGGCGTCGGGGCTGCCGTTGGTGTAGTAGTAGGTTGCCAGCGATTGGCGCGTGCGGTTTTCCGGGCAGGTCAGGGGCTGCGGATGGCCGTGGCAGGATTCCTCGGTCACAGGGAGCACCACGCAGCGATTGAAAAGCGGCGCGATGCGTTGGCGGCAGGCTTGCATCTGCCCGTCCCACAATTCGAGGTGGCCGCCGTACTCTTCCGGCCAGTCCTTGTTCAGATAAAGGATCACGTTGAGGCGCCGATCCAGACCAAGACGCTCGTCCCGATTGAAGTCGACGTGCACACCGAGATGCCCGCCCCGGCGGATCTGATGCAGTCCGCCGCCGACATAGTAGGGATCGGGGATGAGGTTCTCGATCTCGGTCACGCGCTCCAGGAAACGCAGCAGCGGCGCCGAGTTCATGAACTGCAGGACAGCACGAAGGCTGGCGGGAAGACGCTCGATCTCACTGAAGCCGAGCTTCTTCTCCTCGCAGTTGTGAAACACCTTCCAAGGTAGAGCGTCCGGGGCTGGGAAGTCGCGCACTACCTCCTCGAGCACTTCCGCCGGCACGAAGTCGTCGATGACGATGTGCGGGAAGGGCTGGTTGGTGCGGAAGTGTGTGACGGCCGTAGTCGCCAGTTGCTCGAGACGCGCCATCATCGCTTCATCATACAAGCAATCGCTCATTGACTGTCACTCGTTCCACGCCAAAGCCGCGCGCTCACGTCACCGAGAACCCAGCATAGGGATCCGCTGGCCAGCAGCAGCAACAGGGTGGCCGCACGGAGCGGCGAATACTCGTGCCGGCGCATGGTCTGCCGGAAAATCGCCAGGCGCTCGGAGGTGGTCAACGGACGCGAGCACAGAATCTCGTTATTCCAACGGCGGTGGCGCGCGTAGAGGAAGACCTTCTTCAAGTAGACGTGCAAGCTGTCCCACTCCATGTGCATGACGCGAGCCGTGTCGCAGTAGGCGATGGCGCCGGGTCCAAGTGCACCCGAGACGGCGCGCACGAACAACGTATCCGCCCCCCGCGGCCGCTCGTGAAACAGCCCGACGCGTTCGAAAACCTGACGGCGGACAGCCATATTGTTCGAGTAACCGTAGTGAATTTCCGTATCGTTACCGTCGAGCACGAACTGGTCCTTGGTCGTCTCGTAGTCATTGATCATCTGCATCGATCCCGATGACGTGGGCGCAAGACGCTGGCCGCAGACCACGCCAAGCCGCGGATTCGACATTGCTGCGGCCATCTGGCGCAGCCACGTAGGTTCGGCGATGCAGTCGGGATCGGTGAAGGCGCAGATGTCGCCGCGTGCCGCCGCGAGCCCCCGGTTACGGGCGACATAGGCGCCGCGTCGAGGCTCGTGCAGCAAGGTGACACGCTCGAAGCACCGGGCGATAGCGACCGAGCCGTCGCTCGAACCGTTATCCACCACCAGCACCTCGAAGGCCTCGGCCGGGTAATCCTGCGCCAGCAACGATTCCAAGCACAGCGCCAGGAACTGCTCCGCGTTGAGCACCGGCACGATGACCGTCACGAACATGCACCGGTCGCGTAGCCTGCCCAGATCGCGAAGGGAAGATGTGGCACGGCCGGCGGAGGCAATGTTCATTGAGCACGCGCTTTCCGGCGTTCCCAATAATCATGTCGCACACCCCCCCTTTCTTGATGGCTGTGCGACAAATTCGTTGCGAGGCAACCTTCCACCATCCACGCGCTCACGCGCGCGGCTACACGGAGCTGGCGACGACACAGTAGCCGCGCCGTGAGGCGTGGATCTCGGATGAAAGCCAACAAACATGACGCACGCCCTTTTCTGATCGCCGAACAAAATTGGGTTGACCACGACGCGACTCGCGCATAGTTTCGGAGGCCAATGCGCGAACGGCGGCCCCGCATCCTATTTCCCTCCTTGCTTCCTGCCCTGCTGGCAGCCTTGGGCGTATTGAGCGTGCGCGTTTCGCCGTCCTCGGCTGACATTTATCTCTACCGCGACACCAAGGGAGGGTTGCATTTTTCCAACGCGCCGACGGACGCCAGTTATCAGTACTACATGCCGGCATCCTGGAAAGTTCCCTCCTGGCGCTGGTCGACAGCCTTTGGAGACAGGGGGCGTAGCGGGCGGATCGATGGGGCTCGGCGCACAGCCTATGACGAACTCATCCAGGAGATCGCCGGGCGCCATCAGGTAGACACGGCGTTGGTAAAGGCGGTGATTCGTACCGAGTCGGACTTCGCACCGCACGCCGTATCCCCGAAGGGTGCCCGTGGCATGATGCAGTTGATGCCAGGAACGGCGCGCATGCACGGGGTCTGGCGCGTCTTTGATGCTCGCGACAACATCGACGGGGGAGTTCGCCACCTCCGTTATTTGCTCGAACGCTACAGCGGCAACCTGCGCCTCGCTCTCGCAGCATACAATGCCGGCGAGGGTGCCGTGGATCGCCACCGCGGCGTGCCGCCGTATCCGGAAACCATCGACTACGTAAGCCGCGTGATAGCCTTCCGCGATTCTTACCTGCGGCAGCAATAAGCCGCGCATGGCGCCATCTCCATCAGCCTCCCACTCGGTGCTGGCAAACCTCCCGAACATCCTCACCGTCCTGCGCATCCTGCTGATTCCGGTTCTGGTTGTTCTGCTCTTCGATCCCAGTCCACAGGCCAGCTTGCTGGCGGCGTTGACTTTTTTCATTGCCAGCCTTTCGGACTTTCTCGATGGCTTCCTGGCTCGGCGGTGGGGCTTGAGCACTCCCTTCGGAGTTCTGATGGACCCGCTTGCCGACAAGCTAATCGTGGCCGCGGCGCTGATCATGATTGCCGGTCTGGGCAGAGCACCCTCCTGGATGGTCGCCCTCATCATCAGTCGAGAACTTGCAGTCACCGCCCTGCGTGCGGTGGCGTTGGGGCGGGGTGTGGTCGTAGCAGCCGATGAGTTGGGAAAGTACAAGACCGTGTTTCAGGGCCTGGCCCTGCACGGCTTGCTTCTGCATTACACCTGGCTCGGCGTCGATTGGCACGTTGCCGGGATGTACTTCCTGTGGATTGCTCTCGCAGTCGGCTTGTGGTCGGGTATCGACTATCACGTCAAAGTGATCCGCCAATTGAGCCACGGCAGCGCAGCAGTGCCCGGCAGTCCGGCGGATTGAATCCGTCGCTTCTCACCACTTGGCGCCGTTGGTTATGCGCATAGTCTGCCGCCCTTGGCGCTGGCGGCGCAGCAAGACGTAAAGGGCTCCGACTCCGCCGTCGCACGGGCGTGCCGTGGCGAAGGCAAGGACGATGCGCGCCCACTGCCCGCGCGTCAGCCACTGTGTCAGCTTCGGCTTCAAGATAGGGACCTGATCCTTGGAGTTGCGGCCGCGGCCGTGAATGATGAGCACACAACGCTTCCCGTCATGGAAGGCTTGCGCAAGAAAGCGGCCGACAGCCGGTCGCGCCTCCTCCGTGGTCATGCGGTGTAAGTCCAGAAATCCCTGATAGGCCAGCTCGCCGCTGCGCAGTCGGCGCAACAACCGTGGATCGATGCCGACGACCGCGCCTTTCGACATGTTCGTCGCTGTCACTGATATCGAATGGGGCTTCGCCGCTTACCAGATCGCAAAGCTCCGCCATCACCTCGGCATCCGCGTCCTGGATCGCGCGCGGTGGCGAGGCAGGGGCCGCTTGCTCTACGCGTTCTCGTTCCTCCCTTGCCAGCGGCCGAGCACCCACCATGGCGCGGCGGAAGATCTCTTCTTCACTGGGTGCGGGGGTGCGGGGGTGCTGAAGTGCTGAAGTGCGGGAGTTCTGTGGTGCCAGAGTGTTGGGGTGCTGGAGTGTTGAAGTGCGGGAGTTGTGAAGTGCTGGGGTTCGGGGGTTCTGCGGTGTTGCAGAGTTGAGGTTGTGGAGTGGTGCCTGGCTGGGGTGCTGGGGTGCTGACGTGCTGGCGTGCGGAGGTTCAGCGGTGCGAGCGGCGGAACCTCTCGGGTTTGCTGGCGGGCTGGCTTTGACCACCAACTGCTTGAGTTTGCCGAATGGTTGGTTCTTCCACTCGGCTACCGGTAACTCCGGGGCTTCCTGGTTCTTGTTTCTTTGCCTCAGACCCTTGCGTGCCATGCACGACCCCCAAGCTCGCTAGAGTTTCCTACGCGCTACACCCGCGCTTCTTGAATCCGCCCAACCAAAGTATGCGCCGTGGCCTCCTCGATGAGCACAGGGAGCACTGCCCCGGCACGATCCGCCCCCTCGGGGAACACGGTTGTCTTGAACTGCAAGCTCTTGCCCACTCCCCAACCATTACCTCGGCGAGCGGGGCCTTCCACCAGTACGTCCTGAACGCTGCCAATCAATTCGCGATTGACGGCCGCCGACCGGCTCTCTTGCAGCGCAATCACCGCCTGCAAGCGCCGGCCCTTCTCCTCGTCGGCAACGTCATCCTCCCAGCTTGAGGCCTTGGTGTGCGTTCGCGCCGAGTACTTGAACATGAAGGCACTGTCGTAGCCCACTTCCTGCATCAGCTCGTAAGTCGCTTGGAAATCACTTTCCGTCTCACCGGGGAAACCAACAATGATGTCGGTCGACAGGGCAATCTGCGGCACGGCCTGGCGCAGGCGGGCTACGAGATCGAGATACTGCTCGACGCTGTAGCCGCGCTGCATGCGATCGAGCACACGATTGGAGCCGGACTGTACAGGCAAGTGCAGTTGCGGGCACACCTTGCGGCAGGCGGCCATGGCCTCGATCACCTCGTCGGTCATGTCGGACGGATGCGGCGACGTAAACCGAATGCGTTCGATGCCATCGACGGCATCGGTGCGGCGCAAGAGTTCGCCGAAGCCCACGTCGCCATCGCGGTAGGCATTCACCGTCTGCCCCAAGAAGACCACTTCGCGGTACCCCTCTGCGGCGAGTTGTCGCACATCCCGCAGGATCGCCCCCGCCGGCAGACTACGCTCGCGGCCACGGACGTAAGGCACGATGCAAAAGGTGCAGAACTTGTCGCAGCCGCGCATGATGGTGATCCAGGCGCGCACACCGCCCTCGCGCTGCGGTGCCAGATCTGCATAGGTCTCGCTGCGATCGAGGCGAACCTCGACAAAGGGATCATGGCCGTTGCCAAGCAACTCGGGCAAGCGGCGATAGGAATCCGGGCCCACGACAAAATCGACGAAGCGCAGCTTGTCGAGCAGCGTGTCGCGCACGTGCTGCGCCATGCAGCCGGCAATGCCCAGTTGCAGTTCCGGGCGTTTCGCCTTGTAGCGCACGAGATCGCCAAGACGGCCCACGATGCGCTCCTCGGCATGTTCGCGAATCGCGCAGGTATTGAGGAGGATCACGTCTGCATCCGCCGGATCTTGCGTCCGGCGATAGCCGTGCCGCCCGAGTTGCCCGAACAACAGCTCGGTATCGGCAACGTTCATCTGGCAGCCGTAGGTTTCAATGTAGACGGTGCGCATGGCTGGGCTAGCAAAGCATCGCAGGCGACGATGCCTATTCCTCCAATGCCTGTTGGCCGACTTCGTAGCGCAGGAACTCGCGCAGGAACATCAACGAGACCATCGACTTCATGCGGTCGACGAACACCTTGCCCAGCAAATGATCACATTCGTGCTGGACGACACGGGCGTGGAACTGTTTGGCCACGTAGTTGAGGCGCTTGCCGTGGCGATCGTAGGCCTCGACACGAACTTGAGTGTACCGGGGCACGCGCCCGCGCAAATCGGGAAGACTCAGACACCCTTCCCAGTCTTCCTCGCTGCGCGTCGTCATCGCCGTGATCTTGGGATTGATGAGGACCGTGAGAGGAACCGACTCCGCATCGGGATAGCGCGGATTGTCGTGCACTTCGAAGACGACGATTTGCTGCGGTACGTGGACCTGCGGAGCGGCAAGACCAGCACCATCGTACTCCGCCATGGTTTCGATCATGTCATCGATGAGCCGCTGAACCTGTGGTGAAGAAATCGTATCGGGCGCAACCGGATCCGCCGCCACCCGCAACACGGGATGCCCCAGACGCGCAACCTTGAGAATGGCCATGGCCCGCTTGTAGCGACTCGCCTCGCAAACGTGAAGCGATCCGTCGGCGGTCAGACGCCGTGCTTCAATGCTGCCAATTTACCCCGAAAACCTCAGTTCAATTCCCCACGTTCTCGCAACGGCACACGGAGACGGCCTTCGAGACGCGCGGCTTTGCACGCCAAATCGTTCCTGCAGCAGACGCGGGCCGATGGCGGCCCGTCTCCAACTCAGATTCATCAATGTTTACAAGCAATGGAGACGCCGCGCCCCCGCGGCGCA